>JAUIIC010000096.1 GCA_030431935.1 Alphaproteobacteria bacterium
CCCGGCCCGACCTCGCGAAGATCGTCGATTGTGTCGAGCGGTCCTTCGAATTGTCCGAGGCCTCGAACACTCCGGTCATGCTGGAGCTGCGAATCCGGGCCTGTCACCTTCAGGGAAGCTTCAAGACGAAGGATAATGTCGCGCCGGTCATCTCGATGCGCCAGGTGCTCGACGAGCCTGCGCCGCATGAATACGAGAAGCTCGCACATCCGCCGGTGCATATCGGGCACGAGTTCAAGAAGACGAGCCATCGGCTTGCGGCCGCGCGCAGGTATATCGCAGAGGCGAATCTGAACGAGCACCTGGGACCCAGGTTCGGCGATGTTGGTCTGATCGTTCAGGGCGGACTCTACAACGCCTTGATGCGGGCACTCGGCGAGCTGGGCCAGACAGGCCCGGAGGGTCACAGCGACCTTCCGATCCTGGTCCTGAACGCAGTCTATCCCCTGGTGCCCGAAGAGATCACCGGTTTCTGCGAGGGCAAGAAGGCCGTGCTGGTGCTCGAAGAGGGGCAGCCGGAATTCATCGAGAACGACATCGGCACGATCCTTCGGCGCGCAGGCTCCATGACGAAGCTCTCCGGAAAGGACATCCTGCCGATGGCGGGAGAGTATTCGTCACCGGTCATCCTGGAAGGCGTCGGAGCATTCCTGCGCGAGCACTTGCCGGGATATGACAACACGCTTGGCGACAAGAGCTATCGCGATGAGGTCGAAGCGCTGCGGGAAAAGGCGATCGCTCTGCTTGGCGCCCCCGTCCCGCCGCGGCCGCCGAATTTCTGTACAGGGTGCCCCGAGCGCCCGTTCTTCACCGCGCTGAAGCTGACACAGGAAGAAATCGGCCCGGTCCACTATTCCGGGGACATCGGATGTCATGCCTTCGCGACCTTCGCCCCGTTCAATTTCGCAAATACGATCCTCGGCTACGGGATGAGCCTTGCCTCCAACGCGGCCGTGGGCAGCTTTCAGAAAAAGCGGACCCTTGCCGTGATGGGCGATGGTGGGTTCTGGCACAACGGTCTGTTGTCCGGCGTGACCTCTCGTCTGCTGAACGGAGGCGATGGTGTTCTCGTCATCATGAAGAACGGCTACACCTCCGCCACCGGCACGCAGGAAGTGATCTCGTCGCCGGACAAGGACCTGCGCCTGAAGGCGGCCGAGAAAAGCGCGACCCACGGCGAAACAACGATCGAGGACGCCCTGAAAGGCGTTGGCGTGAAGTGGCAGCGCACTGTCCACACGTATCGCGTCTCGAAGATGCGGGACACCTTGCGAGAGGCCTTCACGACGAATTTCAAGGGCCTGAAGGTGATCGTCGCCGAGGGCGAATGCCAACTCGAACGGCAGCGCCGCATCCGTCCCATTCGGGCAAAGGCCCTGCAAGCCGGGGAACGCGTCTTGCGCACGCGCTTCGGCATCGATGAGGACACCTGTACCGGCGACCACTCGTGCATGAGGCTTTCCGGGTGTCCGACGCTGACGATCAAGACGGCGTCCGACCCGCTGAAGAGCGACCCGGTGGCCTACGTGAACAACGGCTGCGTCGGCTGCGGGTTGTGTGGCGAGGTGGCCCATGCGGCAACACTTTGCCCGTCCTTCTGGCGTGCCGATATCGTCTCCAACCCGACATGGTGGGACAGGTTTGCCGCAAGATTGCGGCGCCGGCTGACCGGAGCGAACGCGATATGAGCAGAAGCCAACCCTTGCGCATTCTCCTTGCCGCGCTCGGCGGCGAAGGCGGCGGCGTCCTGATGAACTGGATTGTCGAGGCTGCCCGCCTTGCGGGCCACAAGGTGCAGGCGACCTCGGTGCCCGGCGTTGCGCAGCGGACCGGGTCGACAAGCTACTACATCGAGGTCGCGCCACTCAATCATCCGGAAACGGTACTGAGCCTCGTGCCGATGCCGGGCAGGGTCGATGTTGTCGTCTCATCCGAACTGCTTGAAACGGCCCGCGTGATGGCCGCGGGCTTCGTGTCTCCGCAACGCACCACGCTCATCTCGTCGACGGCGCGCTTCTATGCGACGGCCGAGAAGATCTCGATGGGGGACGGTCGCTATTCCGAAGAGAACATTCGGAACACCGCGCGCGAGATGGCGAAGTCGGCCCACCTGCTTGATCTTGCGGAGCTTGCCACGCGTCACCGCACCTTCGTCAGCGCCACCATGTTCGGAGCGCTTGCTGGTAGCGACGTGTTGCCCTGGGAGAACGATCTTTCCAGGTCGGTTCTCGGGGACAAGCGGTCGGAGGCGGGCTTTGACGCTGCCTGTTCATCCGTCAGGGGCCAGTTGGAAGACATTGATACTCCGACCCAACAGGCGCGCGATGATCCGCGTTCAAGGGCGCATCTCCCGGCCGATCTCCGAGGGTTGCCCGCGGGACTGGCCGATGTCGTCGCCCTTGGATACGAACGGACAGTCGATCATCAGGACACCCGGTACGGTCAGGAATTCCTGGCCCGGATTCGCCGTCTCGTTGCAGCCGCGCCGACAGAAGACCACAGGGCCGAACAGGCGCTTACCGAAGCGGCGCGCCGTCTTGCGCTCTGGATGGCGTACGAAGACGTGGCGCGCGTAGCCGATCTAAAGACCAGGCCCGAGCGCTTTGAGAAAATTCGCGAAGAGATACAACTGGAGCCCGGCCAGACCGTCGTGATTACCGAGTACATGAAGCCGCGCGCCGAAGAGATTGCCGACATCATGCCAAGAGCGATCGGCGAGCGGATCATGCGCAGGGTCGAGCGCGGCGGCAGCTTCCCCTTGCTGGGCAGGGGCATCAACGTAAGGTCGAACGGTATACTGGGCTACCGCCTGTTGCGGACCGTAGCGGCGCTCCGTCACATTCGGCGCCGGTCATATCGCTTTCATCATGAACAGGCGGCGATCGAGGAATGGCTTGACCTCATGGAACAGTCCCTGCCCCGTGACCTGGGGTTTGCCCATGCCCTTGGCGAGCTGCCGCGCGTCCTGAAAGGGTATTCGGACACCCTGCTGCGCGGGAAATCCGCCTATGACCGCATCCTCGCGCGCATCGTCCGGCCGGCGGTGCAAGACGGCGCGCAAGCCGCGAACGCCCCGCGGCTGCGCGATGCGATCTCTGCTGCCCTTGCCGACGACAAGCACACTCAACTGTCATCGCTTCTCGGCGATGCCCCAACCAAACCAGCCGTGCCGATCCTGCGAAGAAAGAGCGCCTGAAACCGCTGCCTGAACCCAAGGTGGCACAAGGAAGGAGACCGGGAATGATCGTGGAAATCGTGACCTTCACGAAATCTGGCGATGTGTCCAACGAGGACATCATGGAAGACGCACGCAGCGTCACCGACCACTGGCGTTCGAACCCTGAACTGCTCCGCAAGCACTTCATCAAGGGGCGGGATGGGAGCCTGGGAGGCATCTATGTCTGGCCGAACGAAGAGGCCGCCAGACAGGCACATGACGATGCATGGCTGGAACGCTTCAGAGAGCGCACCGGGACAAGCCCTACGATCACCTATTTCGACCTGTTCATGCTGATCGACAACGAGGCCGGAACCGTCTCCGAGTTTCCATTGACCTGAATCCGCCGATCCCGCCCGGGCGCCTTGCAGGCTGTCCATCCGCCGATCGGTATGAGATGCCGCCGAACCTGATGGCGAACACGCAGGCGAAAGGGGTCCGTCGCCCGGGTCTTCAGAGGGAGCGGGCGCTTCGTAGTGGAGGCTCCGGTTCGGTTTCCAGTTCAGCCAAGGCAGCGGCGGATTCGTGCTGCTAGGGGCGTCGCCGAAGCGATCATTCCGACGTCCAGCTGCCGTCGACGTTCCTGCGCAGGCGGGGGCTTGAGATCGCGTGGCGGACCGGCAGGTCGCCTGCCTTCGCCGTCCACGACACCCCCTGCGCCATCGCAAAGCCCGCCGCCACCGGCGCGCAGCCCGCGAGGGACAAGAGTGACCTAACGGCGGACAGTGTCGTTCCGGTGCTGACCACATCGTCGATCACCACCACCCGCCGTCCATCGAGAAGCGGCAGCATGCGCGGGTCGAGGAAAAGCCGCTTGCCCGCGCCGGGTGACGTGATGGACGAGACGGGCACCGAAAGCGCATCGTCGTACCAGAATTTCCGCGATGTCCCCAGCGCCACGAAGCGCGGGTGGCCCAGCCGTTTCGCGACCGCGGCGGCAAGCGCCAGCCCAAGCGTCGGCACGCCAACGATCACCTCGGCCCGCAGATCGCGCAAACGCTCCGCCAGCACGTCCGCCAGCACGTCCTGAACCTCGAAACTGGCCTGCGTCAGGATCAGCGAGGCGACGGCCGCGTCGCCGTCGCCCGGCAGCACGCGGATCGGCAGCCAAAGCCTTCGCCCGTCGGGAAGCGCCGCAGGATAGCGATCGACAAAGCGGTCTTCGGGAAACGGCCCTGTGCCGTCAAGCGTTTGCCAGAAGCCGTGTGGAGGGATGGACATGCGCGCCCCTTGCAATGGATGGGCTCAGTCTTTCGCCCGCCCACCGCCAAGTCCAGCGCCAAGTCCTGCGCCAGGGTCCGGGCCGGCCTACTGCCCCATCAGGCGGCGCATGAGCAGGTCCAGCGCCGCCGCGCCATCCACCCCCATCGCCACGGTGACCTGATGGGGGCCGGGCCCCAGCGCGCCCGCGTCCGGCCCGTCGGAGGTATCGACGTCCAGCAACCGGGTTTCACACCGGAAAAGCTGTGGGGCCTCGGCCAGCAGGACGACGCAGGGATCGTGCAGCGGCCGGCTGTCGCCCCCCCGCGTGGTCAGGAAATAGGCGTCGATCAGGGCGCCCGCGGCCCGGGCCTCGGGTCGCGGACCGGCGCGCAGCGCGGCGGTGTCCGCGGGCCGCGCGCGCACGCGGCGGGTGACGTCGAGGGGAATGAGGGTCAGCGGCAGCCCCGCCGCCAGCACCCGCTCTGCCGCCTCGGGATCGGCGGCGAAATTGAATTCTGCCCGCGGGCTGACATTGCCGCGCTCATCCACCGCGCCGCCCATCGCGATGACGCGCCGCAGGCGGCGAGCGGCCTCGGGCCGTCGCTCGAGCAGCCCGGCAAGGTTGGTGAGCGGGCCAAGCGTGAAGAGATCGACCGCGCCCTCGGGATGGGACGTCAGGGTGTCGGCCATCCAGTCCACCGCGCCGTCGCGCGGCGCCGCCACCGGGTCCGGCATGGCAACGCCGCCCAGCCCGTCGTTGCCGTGCACGTCCGTCGCGGCGAAGCCCGCCCGCGCCAGCGGTCCCGCCGCGCCCCGGATCACCGGAACATCGACCCCCGCCAGCGACAGGATGCGCCCGGCATTCGCCGTCGTCGTCTCCAGCCCGATGTTGCCGGCCACAGTCGTCAGCCCCAGCACCCGCAGCGATGGCGCGGCAAGCGCACAAAAGATCGCCACGGCGTCGTCTATCCCGGGATCGGTGTCGATGATGACAGGGGTGGGCATGGCTCGGGCTCCGGTCGGGGGTTGTGAGTGCCGACTATCCGTCCGATCCTGCGTCACCACAACGGGAACTCTGCCGCCAATGACCGATCCCTTGCCCGACGACCTGCTGATCGACCCTAGGGACGAAACCCTTATCCGGCGCGATCTTGTCCAGGTGGCGCTTGGGCGGCGGCCGGCCGATTGCGTTCTGCGGGTCGGGCGGCTTCTCGATTCGGCCACCGGGTCCTGGCAGGAGGATGTCGAGATCGTCCTGCGCGGGCGCCGGGTGGCCTTCACCGGGCCCGCCGGGGCCTGGACCGGCACGGCCCGCAGCAGGGTCCACCGCCCCGGCCTTTCGGCGGTGCCGGGGTTCGGCGAGGTCCACAAGCATATCGAAAGCTCTCACCTGACGCCCGAGTTCGAGGCCGCGCTGGTCCTGCCGCGCGGCAACACCTGGACCTGCGAGGCCAGCCACGAACTGTCGAACGTCAACGGCGCCGGCAATCTCGATTTCTGGCTGGCGGCGCGGCGCGCGGGATCGCCGCTCAAGATCTTTCCGCTGCCCGGATCGGCGACGCCGCCCACGGGATACGAACGCTCTGGCGGGTACTTCGGCCGGGCCGAGCAGGCCGGTTTCATGGCCCACCCGATGGTCGCCGGCCTGGACGAGGTGATGGACTGGCCCGCCGTCACCGACGAGGGCAACCCGGCGCATGACCGTCTCTGGGGCATGATCGAGGCGACCTTTGCCGCGCGTGGCGTGGTCGAGGGGCACGCGGCGGGCCTGCGGGATCTGGCCAACATCAACGCCTTCGCCGCCGCCGGGCTCGCCTCGGACCATGAGGCATGGACCGCGGAAGAGGCCTGGGACAAGCTGCGGCACGGCCTGTTTCTTGAGATACGCCCGCATTCGATGCCGGATATCGTCGCGGGTCTGTTGCAGCGGGGCCTGCGCGACTGGGGGCAGGTGGCCTTTGCCACCGATGACCGGGGCGCCTCGGACACGCTGCGGCTTGGGGCCACGGACCACAACGTTCGGCTGGCGATCGACAGCGGCCTGCCGCCCGAGACCGCGATCCAGTGCGTCACGCTGAACCCGGCCCGCCACATGCGCCTGACACCCTGGGTGGGCAGCATCGCGCCCGGCCGGTTCGCCGATATCGTGCTGCTCGACGACGTGGGCCGCCTGTCCATCGCCGAGGTATGGGCGGATGGGCAACAGGTGTCGGAGCGCGGGGTCTACACGGGGCCGACGCCCCGGGTCGACTGGCCGGACTGGGCAAGGACCAGCGTGCGACTGCCCGCGCCCCTGAAGGCCGGGGATTTCGCGATCCCCGCCGCCCCCGGGCGTGAGACCATGTCCGCCGCTGTGCTGCGCCCGTTCCACTGGCAGGACGATTTCCTGACAGAGGAGTTGCCGGTCCGCGACGGCATGGTGCAGCGCGACCCGTCCCGCGCGATCACCAAGATGGCGGTGATCGACCGCCATTCGGGGCAGGGCGGGCTTGCCGCGATGTTCTGGCGCGGCTGTGGCCCGGCCACGCCCGATACCGCCGTCGGCTGCACCGTGGGGCACGACAGCCACAACCTTTGGGTCACCGGGTCGTCGGACGCGGCCATGGCGCTGGTGGCGAACGCCATTCACGACCAGCAGGGCGGCTGGGCACTGGCCAGCGGGGGCCGCATCCTCGCCACCTGCCGGTACGAGATCGGCGGCCTGATGACGGCCCGCCCGGCAGAAGAGCTCGACGCCGAGTGGCAGGCCTTCCTGTCAGAGGCCAACAGGCTCGACTGGCTTTATGAGCCGAGTTCCTCGCCCCGCTGGGGGCCGGGCTTTCCCGAGCGCCTGCAATTCGCGACGCTGACCTGCGCGCCCTGGCGCTGGGTGCTGGTGGCCCCGAACGAGGCCGCGCCGACCGGGCTGGTCAACGTGACCACGGGACAAGTCCACCCGGTGGTCTGGTAGCCGCGTGGTCAGCCTTGCGCGAACTTGTCGAGGATGCGCACCCAGGACCGGGTGCCGTGCACATAGCTCGACAGGTCGTATTTCTCGTTCGGGCTGTGCACGCGGTTGTCGAAGCGGGCAAAGCCCACCAGCAGCGCGTCCATGCCCAGGCGGTCGCGGAATTCCGCCAGGATCGGGATCGAGCCGCCAGTGCCGGCGATGGCGGCCTTGCCCCACTCCTCCCGTAGCCCCGCCAGCGCCTGTTGCAGCATCGGGCTGTCGGTGGGCATCGCGGCGGGGGCGGCGGCGCCAAGCCTCGTGAACCGCACGCTGCAGTCCGCCGGGATGCGCGCGCGGACGTGGTCGCGAAAGGATTCGCGGACGCGTTCCGGGTCCTGGTCGGGGACCAGCCGGAAGCTGACCTTGGCATGGGCCTCTGCCGGGATCACCGACTTGAAGCCCTCGCCAAGGTAGCCGCCCCAGACGCCGTGCACCTCGAAGGTCGGACGCGCCCAGACCTGTTCCAGCACGCTGCGGTCGGCCTCTCCGGCGGGGATCGACAGGCCGACGCCGCCCAGGAACGCCTCGGCATCGAAGGGAAGCGCCGTCCAGCTTGCCGAAACCTCTGGCGGCAGTTCGCGCACGTCGTCGTAGAACCCGTCGATGGCGACGGACCCGTCCGGCGCGCGCAGGCTGGCCAGCACGTCGGCCATCAGCTGCAACGCGTTCCGCGCCGCGCCGCCGAAGATGCCCGCGTGCATGTCGCGGTCGGCGGTGGTGATGGTGAATTCCTCGCTGGCCAGCCCCCGCATCATCGTGGTGATCGCGGGCGTGTCGCGGTCCCACATGTCGGTGTCGCAGACCAGCACCGTGTCGGCGCGCAGCTCTTCCGCCGTCTCTGCCAGGAACGGTCCGAGCGAGGGGCTGGTGATCTCTTCCTCGCCCTCCAGAAGCACCGTGACCCGGCAGGGCAGGGCGCCGGTCGCGGTCTTCCAGGCGCGGCAGGCCTCGATGAAGGTCATCAGCGCGCCCTTGTCGTCTGACGCCCCACGCCCGGTGATCCAGGTCTCGCCATCGGGCTGCGGCACCAGCGCGGGCGTGAAGGGATCGGACGTCCAAAGCTCCAGCGGGTCGGCGGGCTGCACGTCGTAATGGCCGTAGAACAGCACATGCGGCGCGCCTTCGGGGGCGGTGGTGTCGTGGCCCACGACCATCGGATGACGTTCTGTCGTGCGCACAGAGGCGTCAAAGCCCATCGACGCCAGGTCCGCGGCAAGCCATTCGGCGGCGCGGCGGACGTCGCCCGCGCGCTTTGGCTCTGCCGAGATCGACGGGATCGCGACAAGCTCCATCAGGCGGGCAAGCCCGGCGTCGATGCCCGCGTCGGCGGCGGCCAGCGCGGCGTCCAGCGGTGTCGGGTGGTCTGTCATTAGGTCTGATCCCCCTGTGCTGCGTCCTTGCCCCGGGCGCGGTCGATTTCCACCATCTCGGCGCGGAACCGGGCCGCGATCTGGCCCGCGTCGCGCAGCACCTGCGCGCGTTCCAGCGTCAGCACCTCGCGGTCGCGCATCAGCCATTTCCCGGCCACCATCACGTCGCGCACGTCATCGGGCATCGCCGCGAAGACCAGCGTGGCGTAAATGTCGTAGATCGGCTGCATCCGCGGGGCGGCCGTGGATATCCGGATCAGGTCCGCGGCCTTGCCGACCTCCAGCGTGCCGATCTCGTCCACCATGCCCAGCACCTCAGCGCCCTCGCGCGTAGCCATCGCGATCACATCGACCGCGGGCATGGGCTTGCGGCTGTGGCCCAGCAGCTTGGCGAACATCGACACGGGGCCGAATTGCGAGAACAGGTCCAGCGTGTTGCCGCTCATCGGGCCATCGGTGGCGATGCCAACGGGCACGCCGGCGGCGCGCAGCGCGGCAACGGGGGCGATGCCACGCCCGGCTTTGGCGTTCGATCGCGCGTTATGGGCCACGCGCACGCCGGTTTCGGCCAGCCGCGCGATCTCTGCCTCGTCCAGGTAGAGGCAATGCGCCGCGATCAGCCCGTCGCGCAGCAGCCCGGCCCGGTCGACCACCTCGACCGGGCGGCAGCCGTGGGTGCGTTCGGCCCAGTCCATCTCGGTATTCATTTCCGCAAGGTGGATCTGCACCGGCACGTCCGGATGCCCGGCGGCCCAGTCCGCGACGCGGGCCATCACGGGAATATCGGTGGAATAGGGCGCATGCGGCGCGATCGAGGCGCGCACGCGGGGGTGGCCCGCGAACTCGTCGGCCAGCGCCTCGACCAGGGCAAAGCCTTCGTCCATGTCGCGATGGTCGGGCGGGGCGAAATCGGCCAGCGTCTGGCCCACCACGCCGCGCAGGCCCGCGCGGTCGATCACGCGGCCCACCTCGGCCTCGAAGTAGTACATGTCGGCGATCGTCGTGACGCCCGCCGCGATGCTTTCCCAGGCCGCCAGCGCGGTGCCCACGCGCACCATCTCGGGCGTGACGAACTTGCGCTCCATCGGCAGGACGTAGCGGAAGAGCCGGTCGTCCACGTCCTCGCCCAGGCCGCGGAACAGGGTCATCGGCATGTGGCAATGCGGGTTGACCATGCCGGGCATGACGATGTCGCCGCCCGCGTCGATCGCCTCGACACCAGCCAGTTCGGGCGGTGCGCCGGCCCCAAGTGCCGCGATCCGCCCGGCCTCGATCGCCACGTGGCCGCCCTCGATCACAGGCATCCCTGGCGTGCAGGGCAGGACCGTGGCGTTGCGGATGACGGTCGTCATGCCGGTTCCGGCGGCAGGATGCAGCATTGCTCGGGGTCGGGCGCCAGCCATGCGGTGCCCCCCGGCTCCAGCGGTTGCGACAGCGGCCCCGAGGCCGTCACCGGGCCCACCGGCGTTTCCGCCTGGTAGTGATAGGCGCGCCCCAGGTAAGTGCGCAGCCCCAGCGTGCAGGGCAGGCCGGTTTCCCCTGTCGCGACGCGCAGCCCGTCGGGCCGCGTGGCAAGGACAAAGCGGTCGGGGATGGCGCCAAGCTGGTCCTGGTCCAGCGTCACGGTGGCGCCGCCCGCGCCCTCTGCCGTCACCCTGGCCCCGTCCCGCGCGGTGACGCGCAGGTCGATCAGGTTCTCGAACCCGACGAAGCGGGCGACAAAGGCGTTGGCGGGACGCTGGTACAGCACCTCCGGCGTGTCGAGCTGCCGGATGCGGCCCGCGTCCATGATCGCCACGCGGTCGGAGATGGAGAACGCCTCTTCCTGGTCATGGGTGACGAAGACAGAGGTTGTGCCATTGGCGCGCTGCAACTGGCGGATCTCCACCCGCATGTCGATGCGCAGCTTGGCGTCGAGGTTGGACAGGGGTTCGTCGAACATCAGGAGCGGCGGCTCGATCACCAGCGCGCGGGCCAGCGCCACGCGCTGCCGCTGGCCGCCCGACAGCGCGCCGGGCAGCCGGTCGGCCAGCGCGCTCAGCCCCACGCGGTCCAGCATCCGCCGCGCGCGGGCCTCGCGCTCGGACGTCGCGATGCCGCGCTGCTTGAGGCCGAAGGCGACGTTGTCCAGCACGCTCAGGTGCGGGAACAGGGCATAGTTCTGGAACACCAGCCCGATGTTGCGCTTGTGCGCCGGGAGCGCCGTCAGGTCGGTATCGCCCAGCCGGATGCTGCCCCGTGTCGGCGCCAGGAACCCCGCGATCAGGCGCAGAGTGGTCGTCTTGCCGCAGCCCGACGCCCCCAGAAGCGACACCAGCTCGCCCGCGCCGACCTCCAGCGACAGGTCGTCCAGCACCTTGGTGGCGCCGTAATGCGCGGTGAGGTTGGCAAGGCTCAGGGGGGCGGTGGCGGTCATCGTCTCACTTTGCAAGGAAGGTCAGGCCAAGGGTGCGTTCCACAACGACCATGACCGCCACCGTCAGCAGCATCAGCAGCACCGAGACAGAGGCGACGACGGGATCGAAGAACTGTTCCACATGGGCCAGGATCTGGATCGGAAGGGTGGAAATGCCGGGCCCCGTCAGGAACAGCGACACCGAAACGTCGTTGATCGAGGTGATGAAGGCGAGGATGAAGGCCGCGATCACGCCGGACCGCACGTTCGGCAGCACGATGGTGAAGAAGGTCTTGGCCGGCGGGCTGCCCAACGAGATCGCGGCCTCCTCGATGGAGAAATCGAACGAGGCGAGGCTGGCCGAGATCACGCGCACGCAATAGGGCAGAACGATCAGCGTATGCCCCAGCAGCAGTGCGATCAGCACCGGCACGCCCGCGCCCACCTGCACCGAGCGCAGCAGCGAAAAGCCCAGCACGATTTCCGGCACCAGCACCGGCAGCACGAACAGCGTCGACAGCCAGGACGGCAGGACGATGCGATAGCGGTTCAGCGCATAGGCGGCGGGAATGCCGATCAGCAGCGCCAGGGTCGTTGAGGCAAAGGCGATCTGAAGCGAGGTGACGATGGTGCGCCGGAAGGCGGACATCTCGAAGATCTTCTCGAACCAGCGCAGCGACAGGCCCTGGGGCGGAAAGGTCAGGTAGGTCGTGTCCGACAGGGCTGCGCCAATCACGATGACCAGCGGCCCCAGAAGGAACAGGTAGACGAGGATCGCGAAAACGATCAGCGGGGGGCTCAGTCGGCGGATCATGTCATGTCGCCATCGGGTTCAGGCGCCGGGCGATGCGCGTCATCGCCAGCACGATGGCCAGCGTCACCACCACCATGATCGCCGCGACGGTCGCCGCCCCGTCCCAGTCGAAGGCCACCATGGCCCGCTGGTGCAAGAGCGTGCCCATGGTCATCTGGCGGTCCCCGCCCAGAAGCTGCGGCGTCGCGTAAGAGGTGAACGAGCCCGTGAACACCAGCACCGCGCCCACGATCAGGCCGGGCACGGCCAGCGGAAAGATGATCTGCCGGAAGATCGCGCTTTGCGTCGCGCCCAGCGAGGCGGCGGCCTCGATCACGTCGTCGGGAATGTTCTCCAGCACCCCAACCAGCGTCAGCACCATGAGCGGCACGAAGAGGTAGATCATCGCGATGATGACCGAACCCTGGGTGTAGAGCATGGGGTAAGGCGCGCCTTCCAGCCCCAGCCAGACGAAGAAGTTGTTGGCGATCCCGTTGCGGCCCAGAACGATCAGCCAGGCGAACGACCGCACCACCACCCCGGTCAGCAGGGGAAAGACGGCAAGGATGATGAGAACGGACCGCCAGCGGGGTGGCGCGCGGCTGACCACGTAGGCGGTGAAGAAGCCGATCACCACCGAGACCACGGTCGTGATCAGCGCGATCTCCAGCGTGCGCCACAGCACGCGCTGGCGGAAGCCGCTTTCGAAAAACGCCTGGTAAAGCGCCCAGGGCCCCTTGGCCGAACCGAAGGTCGCCGCAATGGTCGCCGTCACGGGTAGGACAAGGCAAAGCACCACGAGAAACGTCGCGGGGCCCGACAGCGTCCATCCGGCAAACCGTTTGAGCAAGCCTTCCCCCCGGGGCCATCGCCCCTGTGGCTTCAGTTGCGACCGGAAGCACCGGGGGGCGGGCGCCCCCCGGCGTCACGATCCGATGGCACCGGGCGGGGGCACCGCCCGGGCCGCGATCACATGCCGAAGACTTCGTTCCAGCGCTCGATCCAGGCTTCCTTGGCGGCGTTCATCGCGCCGTAGTCCACCCGCTTGAGGCTGTTGATCTGCTCGGCGCCATAGGTCCAGCCGGCGGCGGCCTCGGGGCTCAGTTCCACCGAGGCCACGGCTGGCGCGTCGACGCCGTTCTCGGCCAGGGTCTTCTGCAGCTCGGGGTCCAGCACGAAGTTGATGAACTCGTGCGCCAGCTCCACCTTTTCCGCGCCGATGGGAATGTTGATCGTGTTCAGCGTGGCGATGTCGCCGTCTTCCAGCTCGGCCCAGACGACCGTGGGAACGGCATCCTGCAGGCGGCCAAGGGCAAAGTCCTGCGCCAGGCTGACGGTGATCTCGCCGGTGGAGAAGAGGTTAATCATCTCGGAGCCGGTGTTGTAGTTCTTGACCACGTTCGCCTTCAGCGCCTCGATCTCGGCAAAGGCCGGGTCCGCGTCCTCGAACGCGTCCACGCCGGCCTTCTGGCCCGCGATCATGACGACCATGGGGCCCGCCGTCGTGGTGATCCCCGGAAGCGAGATCGACTGCGCCAGGTCCGCCCGCCACAGGTCGGCCCACGAGGTGATCGGCTCGGACACCTTGGCGCTGTCATAGACGATACCGACGCGGCCAAGCGTGTAGGCCGGACCATACTCGCCCTGCGGGGCCTGTGCCATTTCGTAAAGGCCCGAGATGTTCGGGATCTTCGAGCGGTCGATGGGCTGGAACAGCCCCTGCTCGATGCCAAGCTGCGAGAAGCTGTCGGGCAGGTAGATCAGGTCGACGCCCGCGCCGCCGCGGATCTGGATCTTGCCCAGCCGGTCGGCGCTGTTGCCGGTCTCGAAGACGATCTCGCAGCCGCATTTTTCCTGGAAGGGCTGCACGATGTACTCGTTCAGCTTGTCGCCGTTGAAGCCCCACCAGGAAATGGTCAGGGTCTCGGCGCCTGCCGACATTGGCAGGGCGCCCAGCGCAAGCGCTGCGGCCCCCATGGTCAGGCGGACGGAAGTGTTGGACATGTCAGGCAGCTCCCCGTTGTTATGGTCACGCGGGGCAGTCGTGGCCGCCCCTTAACGTATGAAATAAATCCTAGCGTCCGATTTCCGGAGTCGGCAAGCGGTTGCTGCATCGAATCGCGTCCGGTAGAGGAGCGCTCGCGCAGGGGATGCGGGCCACCGAAGGCAGGTGCGCAGAGGACGTCCGCACTGCCCGGTTTTTTGGCGAAAGGAGTCCTCGCGGCATGGCGGCCCGGGCGTTTGACTTGCGCTCGCAGGCCATGACACTGTCACGGCGACCGACATTTGACGGAGCATGGCAATGAATGTGGACGGAACGCCCTACCGCTCGATCTGGTACGACGAAGAGGCGTCCGAGGTCCGCGTGATCGACCAGCGCTGGCTGCCGCATGAATTCCGCATCGAACCGCTGCGAAGCCGGGCCGATTTCGCCACGGCGATCCGGGATATGTGGGTGCGTGGCGCGCCGCTTATCGGGGCCACCGCGGCCTATGGCATCGCCGAAGAGATGCGGCGCGACCCGTCCGACGCGGCCCTGGCCTCTGCCGCGGCAGAGCTTCACGCCACCAGGCCGACCGCCATCAACCTGCGCTGGGCGCTCGATGCGATGGGCTTGAGATCCTGCGCGGCATCGCGGCCAGAAAGACGGGCGGCGAGCCGGTGCGTATCCTGACCCATTGCAACGCGGGATGGATCGCGACCGTGGACTGGGGCACCGCGACCTCGCCGATCTACCAGGCGGTGGAGGCCGGTATCCCCGTGCATGTCTTCGTCGACGAGACCCGTCCGCGGAACCAGGGCGCGCTGCTCACGGCGTGGGAACTGGGCGGGCATGGCGTGCCGCATGACCTGATCGTGGACAACGCCGGGGGCCACCTGATGCAGCGCGGCGAGGTGGACGTGGTCATCGTCGGCACCGACCGCACCACCGCCACCGGCGACGTCTGCAACAAGATCGGCACCTATCTCAAAGCGCTGGCCGCCCATGACAACGGCGTGCCCTTCTATGTTGCGCTG
>JAUIIC010000097.1 GCA_030431935.1 Alphaproteobacteria bacterium
CACGCGAAAATTCCACATCGGGGCTTGAAGCGGACCGCCTCTCGGCGTAATTAGCCGCGCACTGCTGGGGTGTAGCCAAGTGGTAAGGCAGCGGTTTTTGGTACCGTGTACCGTAGGTTCGAATCCTACCACCCCAGCCAGCGTTCCCTGAGTTGTTGACCGGATCGGGCGCTTCGCGCCGCTGTGTTACGACGGTCTGTGACAGATGTTGCGGGCCGGGTGGTGCGGCGCGTGGCCAGTCGGGTCTGATCGCGTGCCCATGTCGGCGAGTGTCCCTTGCGGGACCCTGTCTCCATCAGTATGAAAAATCCGCTTAAGCCTCGGGCCCAAATGTGGTTGTTGGCCTCTGCGGTCATTGCTGTCACATAGTCGGCAGGGAAACCAGAAGGGTCTAGGCATGAGCCACGAGGGCTATCTGCTTCTTTTCATCGCTGTGCTGCCCTTTGTCGGGGCGCTTGTGCCGGGCGTGATGATCCGGGCCGGGCGTACCGCCTGTGCCTCGTTCGCCGCCGTGCCCACGGCGCTGGCGTTCATCCTGCTTCTGATGCTGGCGCCATCGGTGATGCGCGGCGAGGTGATCCAGGCGGAACTGGAGTGGCTGCCGCAACTGGGCCTGTCGGCGTCCTTCTTCCTCGACGGGCTTGGGCTTCTTTTTGCCGGGATGATCCTGGGTGTCGGGCTGCTCATCATCCTTTATGCCCGCTTCTACCTGTCTCACGAAGACCCGGTCGGTCAGTTTTACACCTATCTGCTGCTGTTCCAGGGCGCGATGCTTGGCATCGTCCTGTCCGACAACATCCTGCTTCTGCTGATCTTCTGGGAGCTGACCTCTCTGTCGTCCTTCCTGCTGATCGGTTACTGGAAGCACCTGCCAGAAGGGCGGCAGGGCGCGCGCATGGCGCTTGCGGTCACCGGCGCGGGCGGTCTGGCGATGATCGGCGGGATGCTGATCCTGGGAAGCATCGCCGGCAGCTACAACCTGACCGACATCCTGGAGCAGGGCGATGCCATCCGCGCCTCGGACTGGTACATGCCGGCGCTGATCCTGATCCTGCTGGGCGCCTTCACCAAGTCGGCGCAGTTCCCGTTCCATTTCTGGCTGCCGCACGCCATGGCGGCCCCCACGCCGGTGTCGGCCTACCTGCATTCAGCCACCATGGTGAAGGCGGGCGTGTTCCTGTTGGCGCGGATGTGGCCGGTTCTGTCGGGCACCGATGCCTGGTTCTACATCGTGGCGACGACCGGGCTTGTGACCATGGTGCTGGGCGCCTTGATCGCGCTCTTCAAGGACGACCTGAAGGCCCTGCTGGCCTTCTCGACGGTCAGCCACCTGGGCCTTCTGACCATGCTTCTGGGCTTCGGGACACAGGCGGCGGCCGTGGCGGCGGTGTTCCACATCATCAACCACCTGACCTTCAAGGCCGCGCTCTTCATGACGGCGGGGATCGTCGACCACGAGACCCACACACGCGACATCAAGAGGCTGGGCGGGCTGCGCCACCTGATGCCTGTCACTTTCGTGATCGGGACCGTCGCCGCCCTGTCGATGGCGGGCATTCCGCTGTTCAACGGCTTCCTGTCCAAGGAAATGATGCTGGAAGAGGCCTCGCACACCTATTGGGCCGGAAGTGCCTATGCCGTGCCGGTCATGGCGACCATCGGGGCGCTTCTGTCGGTGGCCTATTCGCTGCGCTTCATCTCGCATGTCTTCCTCGGCCCGCAGCGCGACGACTATCCGCACAAGCCGCATGACCCGCCCTTCGGCATGTGGGCCTCGCCGGGGCTGCTGATCGTGCTGGTGCTGCTGATCGGCGTCGCGCCCTTCGTCGCCGACGGGATCGTGGCCACCGCGGCCAGTGCCGTCACGGGGGCAGAGCTTCACCCGCACCTGAAGATCTGGCACGGTGTGACCCCGGCGCTCTGGATGTCGGTTGCCGCGGTCGCGGGCGGCGTGGTCCTGCTCAGCGCCCATGCGCCGCTGGACCGGCTTTGGGCAGCGGCCCCACGGCCAGAGGCCAAGGCGATCTTCCACCGGCTGGTGGCGGCGGTCGTCGGATTTTCGCGCTGGTTCACCGAGGTCACCCACAACGGGGCGATCAGCCGCTACCTGGCGATCTTCACCCTGGCCTCGGTGCTCGTGGGATGGATGGCCTACCGGGGCAGCGGCCTGCCTCTGCCCACGCGCGGGCTCTTGCCGGTTCCGCCCGTGATCGCGGTGGGCTGGATCCTTCTTATAGCAGCGACCGCCTATGTCGTGGTGGTGCATCACAACCGGTTCCAGTCGCTGGTCCTGATCGGGATCATCGGGCTGATGATCTCGGCCGGCTTCGTCTACCTGTCGGCCCCCGACCTTGCGCTGACCCAGATCTCGGTCGAGACGGTCACGATCATGCTTCTGCTGCTGGCGCTCAACTTCATGCCGCAGATGACGCCGAAGGAAAGCAGCATGGGCCGCAAGTTGCGCGACGCGATCATCGCCGTCGCCGCGGGCGGCAGCGTGGGCGCGCTGGCCTATGCCTTCATGCTACGCGACGTCGAGACGATCTCGGACTATCATCTGGCCAACAGCTATGAGGGCGGCGGAGGCACGAACGTCGTCAACGTGATCCTCGTGGATTTCAGGGGCTACGACACCTATGGCGAGATCATCGTCCTGGGGATTGCGGGCTTCGTGATCTACGCGCTGATGCGCGCCCTGCTGGACGGGCCGGCCGCGCGCCGGCTGAGAACCCTGGAATTCGGCTACAACATCTCGAAGGATCGCCACCCGCTGATGATGGTGGTCGTGACCCGCGTGCTGATGCCCATCGCGGTTGTCGTCGGCATCTATATCTTCCTGCGCGGCCACAACCAGCCGGGGGGCGGGTTCGTCGCGGGCCTGGTGATCGCCATCGCGCTATTGATGCAGTACATGGCGTCGGGCTTTTTCTGGACCCAGGCGCGCAAGAAGATCGAGTACCACACGCTGATCGGCATTGGCGTTGTCATCGCGGGGCTGACGGGCGCCGGGGCCTGGCTTTATGCGCGGCCGTTCCTGACCAGTTCCTACACCTACGTCCATTGGCCGCCGATCGAGGAGTTCGAGCTGGCCACCGCCATGCTGTTCGACCTGGGTGTCTTCCTGACCGTTCTGGGGGCAGTGATGCTGATGCTCTACAGTCTGTCGCGGATCGCCCGCTATGCCGGTGAAACGGTGAATGTCGAGCCGATGGATTACGACCCCGGCGAGCGCGCCGAAGAAAAGGTGGAAGCCTGAGATGGAGATCATTGTCGCAAGCGCCATCGGCGTTCTCACGGCGGGCGGCGTCTATCTGATCCTGCGGCTCCGGACGTTTCCGGTGATCCTCGGGCTTGCGATGCTGTCCTACGCGGTCAACGTCTTCCTGTTCGCAAGCGGGCGGCTGGCCATCGACCAGTCGCCGATCCTGTCGAAATATGCCGACATCAGCTATACCGACCCGCTGCCGCAGGCGCTGGTCCTGACGGCCATCGTGATCTCCTTCGGGATGACCGCCGTCCTGGTGATGATCGGGCTTGGCGCCTACCTGGAGGCGGGGGACGACCACATCGATCTTGACGGGTCCGAGCCCGAGGCCGGAAAGGACGGCACGGCATGATGCACTGGATCATCCTGCCGGTGGTACTGCCGGCCCTTCTGGCGCCGCTGATCGGCTTTGTCATGCGCCATGACATGACCCTGACGCGGACCGCCTCGGTTGCCGGAACCCTGCTTCTGTTCGCCATTTCGCTGGGGCTGGTGCTGCTTGCCGCCGATGGCGAGACACATGTCTACAGGCTGGGTGACTGGCCTGCGCCCTTTGGCATCGTGCTGGTGCTGGACCGCCTGTCGGCCCTGATGGTGGTCCTGACGGCGGCGCTTGCGGTGATCGTGCTGATCCACGCCATCGCCAGCGGATGGGACGCGCGCGGCTGGCACTTTCACACCCTGTTCCAGTTCCAGCTGATGGGCGTGTGCGGCGCGTTCCTGACCGGGGACGTGTTCAACCTGTTCGTCTTCTTCGAGGTGCTGCTGATCGCGTCCTATGGCCTGATGATCCACGCCGGGGGCACACGGCGGATCCAGGCCGGGCTTCAGTACGTGGTGGCGAACCTTGCGGGCTCTACGCTGTTCCTCTTCGCCCTGGGCGCGATCTATGCCTCGACCGGGACGCTGAACCTGGCGGACCTTGCGGTGCGCGTGGCCGAATTGCCCCGGGAAGAGGCGGGCCTCGTCCGGGTGGCCGCGATGCTTCTGCTGGTGGTCTTCGCGGTGAAGGCGGCGCTGTTCCCGGTGCAGTTCTGGCTGCCCGGAACCTATTCGAACGCGCCGGCCCCGGTGGCCGCGCTGTTCGCGATCATGACCAAGGTGGGCGCCTATGCCATCCTGCGTGTCCATGCCACGGCCTTCGGCCCGGAGGTCCCGGCCACCGGCGACCTTGTGGGCGACTGGCTGTTCCCGGCGGCCATCGTCACCATCGCCATCGGCGCCTTCGGCGTGCTGGGGGCGCGGCGGGTCATGCCCCTGATCTCGTTCTCGGTGATCGGGTCGATGGGCACGCTGTTGCTGGCCATCGCGTCGTTCTCGCCCGGGGCGACGACGGCGGCGCTCTATTACCTGGTCCACAGCACCTTCGCCGCCGCCTGCCTGTTCCTCGTTGCCGATCTTGTCGTCACGCGGCGGGGAAGCGATCTGCTGAACGCGATGCCTGCGACCGCGCAGAACGGGCTTTTCGCCGCTCTGTTCTTCGGGGCGGCGATCGGGATGGCGGGAATGCCGCCGCTCAGCGGGTTTCTCGGCAAGCTCCTGATCCTCGACGCCCTGCGCGCGCCAGAGGTCATGCCATGGGCCTGGACGGCGATCCTTGTCGGCTCGCTTCTGACCATCGTCGGCTTCGCCAGGGCCGGGAGTGAGCTGTTCTGGAAGTCCACGTCGATCCCGCTGCCGGTCGCCTCGCCAGGCGAAGCGGCCGTGGATGCGGCCGTGGTTCCCGCGACGCCAGGGGCAACCCCGCTGGAGATCGCCCCGGCGGTCCTGACGATCGCGGCGCTGGTCGGGCTGGCGGCCTTCGCGGGGCCCGTCGCGGGCTACCTGGAGGATACCGCGATCCAGCTGTTCGACCGCGCCCAGTACATCGGGGCCGTTCTGACCACCGGCGGGGAGGGCTGATCCATGCTCAGGCGTCTCATTCCTCATCCGCTTGTCAGCCTGATGCTGGTGTTCGTCTGGCTGGCGCTGGTCAACAAGTTCACGCTGGGCAACCTTATCCTGGGCTCCATCATGGGGCTTGTCGTGCCCATGCTGACGGCTGCCTACTGGCCCGACCGCCCAACGATCCGGCGCCCCTTCAAGATCGCCGAGTACGTGCTGATCGTGATCTGGGACATCATCGTGGCGAATGTTCAGGTGGCGTGGATCATCCTGTTCAAGCGCGAAGCGGACATCCGCTCTCACTGGATCCCGATCCCGCTGGAGCTGACATCGGCCGAGGCGATCACGGTGCTCGCCGGCACGATCACGATGACGCCCGGAACGGTGTCGGCCACGCTGTCGGCGGACGGCAGCTGCATCCTGGTGCATTGCCTGCACACGGACGACCCCGACGGCATTCGCGACGAGATCAAGTCGCGCTACGAGCGCCGCCTCAAGGAGATCTTTCCATGATCGAATATGCCCTCCTGTTCGCGGCCGGCTGCTACGGGATCGCCCTTCTGATGGACCTTTGGCGCATCGTCCTCGGCCCCGATTCCGCCGACCGGATCCTGGCGCTGGACACGATGGTCATCAACGTGATCGCGCTTCTGGTGCTGTATGGGGTCTGGCGCGGCACCGAGGTCTACTTCGAAGCCGCCATGCTGATCGCAATGGTCGGCTTCGTCTCTACCGTCGCCTATTGCCGCTACATCCTGCGCGGCGACATCATCGAGTGAGGTAGGAAGATGCCCTTTGTCGTCGAACTTCTGATCGCGATCGCCCTGGTCATCAGCGGTATCTTCGGGCTGGTCGGATCCTTCGGGCTGATAAAGCTGAAGGATACGGTTCAGCGCCTGCACGCCCCCACGAAGGCGACGACGCTGGGCGTCGGCGGCGTGCTTGTGGCGTCGATGATCTACTTTTTCGCCAAGACGGGCAACGTCTCGATCCACGAGCTGATGATTACCGTCTTCCTGTTTCTCACCGCGCCCATCACCGCGAATTTCATCGCCAAGGCCTATCTGGCGAAGAACACCAAGCCCGACGAGCTTCCCGGCGCCTCGGGCGACTTCGGCTGGTCGATCTACGACGATCCGCCCGGCAGCGACAAGGCGGGCTGATCGGCGGACGGGGGGCGGACAGGCGCGCGCCCCCCGGCGCGGCGGCTCAGCCCCCCGCGCGCGCGGCGAGGAAATCACGCAGGTCGACGACGCGCTTTTCGCGCAGCGACACATAGACCAGCCCCATGTTCATCCGTTCCGTCACCATCTGGCCGGGAAACGGCAGGTAGCTGAGTTCGGCCGACCCGAACGAGGGCGAGGCGGTGCCGACCTGCCATTCGGTCGTCAGCGTGACATCGACAAGCTTGAGCGGCGGACCGTCGCCGGGCGCGATTTCGCGGGGGACACCGGCGATTTCCAGATAGGCGGCCTTGTCGCGGGCATTGACGAAACCGTCGATGAACTGCCCGGCCAGCACCTGCAAGTCGGCGGCGGCGTCCTCTGGCGCCATGTGGCTGTGCAGGTGATCGGCGCCGGGGTGGTTGTGGCCGGGCCCGTGGCGATGCGTGTGCGGGTGGGCATGGTCATGTGGCATTGGACCACCTCTTGCCTTCGAATTCGCCGTGCGGGATGCTGACCGGCTTGTCGATATGCGCCTTGTGCTTGCCCAGCGTCCCGGCGCTGACCATGGCACCCAGCACGTCCACGATCACGCGGGTGCCCATCAGCGCGGTTATGTCGGACGTGTCGTAGGGCGGAGAGACCTCGACCAGTTCCATGCCGCAGATGCCCTCGGCGGCGACCTTGGAGGCCAGCGCAAGCGCCTCGCGCGGGAGGAAGCCGCCGGGTTCGGGCCAGCCGGTGCCGGGGACGAAGCCGCAGTCGATCGAGTCGATGTCGAAGGACATGTAGACCATGTCGACCCCGTCCCAGGCCATTTCCAGCGCCATTTCGGCGGTCTTGTCCACGCCCATGCGTTCCATGTCGGACATTGTGATGATGTTGGTCTCGCGCTCGCGGGCGACCTTCACCGCCTCGCGCGGGACCTGCCAGCCGCCGATGCCCACCTGCACCAGGTTCTTCGCGGGCACGTTGGGCATGTTGGTGGCGTGGAACCAGGGCGTGGTGTGCATGCGTTCGTCCAGATCCTTTTCCTGGATGTCGGCGTGCCGGTCGAAATGCACGATCCCGATCTTCTTCGAGGTGCATTCGGCGATGCCACGCACGCAGGGAAAGCCGATGGAATGATCGCCGCCGATCATGATCGGCAGGCTGCCCGAGCTGAAGACATGGCTGACCGCGCGGCTGATCTGGTCAAAGCTCTTCTCGATGTTGGCGGGAATGGTGAACACGTCGCCCGCATCGCACAGCGTCATCTGCTCGCGAAGGTCGACGCCGATTTCATAGTTGTAGGGGGTGTAAAGCGCGCTGATCTTGCGCACGCCCTGCGGGCCGAAGCGCGTGCCGGGGCGATAGGTGGTGCCGCCGTCGAAGGGGATGCCCAGCACGGTGGCGTCGTAATGGCCCACCTCTGTCACGTCCTCGGCATAGGGGGCCTTGAGGAAGGTGTTGATCCCGGCGTAGTGTGGCAGTTCCCCGCGCGCGAAGGTGGGGATCGACTTGTCCTCGATCGACTCTGCGCCAGTCAGGCCCATGCGCAGGGCCCAGCGGCGTTCCTCGTCCCAGCGGGTTTCGGGCAATTCGCCCTCGGCCTGCATCGCCCGCCAGCCCTGAAGCCGCGTCAGGTCGGGGTGATGGTGGCGCCGGTCGGGTGCGCGGCGGTCGGCGGGGTGATGGGACCGGGTCCGCTCAGGCGGGGCGATGAACATTGGTTTCCTCCAGCAGGGTCTGAATCCCCTCGTCCCGTCTGCGGGTGTCGAGGTCGTAGGTGATGGTGGCGCCATAGGCGTTGGGATCGGTGGGGTCCCAGCGGGGCTTGTCGAAGACGATGAGCCGGTCGCCCAGCTTGAAGCCTTCCTCGATGTCATGGGTGACCATGAAGACGGTCATGTTGGTGCCGGCCTTCAGCTCCAGCAGGAAATCGTGCATCGCCAGCCGCGTGCCGGGGTCGAGCGCGCCGAAGGGTTCGTCCAGCAGCAGGATGCGTGGCCTGGCCGTCAGGGCCTGTCCGATGGCAAGGCGCTGCTGCATCCCGCCCGACAGCGCGGCGGGATAGGCCTCGGCCATGTGGCCCAGCCCGATCCGGTCCAGCGTTTCGGCGGCACGGGCGCGGGCGGCGCGGCGTTCGGCCCCGAACAGCAGGCCGAAGCGCCGGGTGAAGGCATCGGCGGCGACGATGTTGTCCAGCACCGTCATGTGCGGAAAGACGGAATAGCGCTGGAACACCACGCCGCGTTCGCGCCCCGGTTCCAGCGCGGGCGGCGCGCCGTCGATGCGGATCTCGCCACGGGTCGGGCGCTCTTCTGCCAGCAGAAGGCGCAGGAAGGTGGACTTGCCGCAGCCCGAGGCGCCGACGATGGACACGAAGGTGCCCTCGGCCACGTCGAGGTTCACCCGTTCGAGGATCGGGCGCGTGCCGTAGCTTTGAAAGATGTTACGGACGGTGACGAAACTCATAGCCCCGCCCCCGCCCAGGGATAAAGCCGCCGCGACAGCCAGCGCAGCACAAGGTCGATCAGGAAGGCCAGAAGCGTGATCCAGAGGACGTAGGTCAGGATCACGTCCATCGCGAGATAGCGGCGCACGAGGAAGATGCGGTAGCCGAGGCCAAGGTCGGATGCGATCGCCTCTGCCGCGATCAGGAACAGCCACGCGGGGCCGAGCGACAGGCGCACCGCCTGGATCAGGCGCGGCATGATCTGCGGCAGCGCCACCCGCAGGGCGATCACCAGCGAGGACGCGCCGAGGGTTTCGGCCTTGACGATCTGTTCGCGGGGAATGTCGATCACCCGCTGCGACAGGTCGCGGATCAGGAAGGGCGTGATGCCGATGACGATGAGAACGATCTTCGAGGTCTCGCCCAGCCCGAACACGATGAAAAGGATGGGCAGGATCGCCAGCGGCGGCACCATCGACAGGACGGCCACGAACCCCGCGAGTCCCGCGCGCACATGCGGCAGAAGCCCGATCAGCAGGCCGAAGACCAGCCCCGACAGCGCCGCGATCCCCACGCCGATGCCCAGCCGCCGCAGGCTGACGGCGGTGTCATACCACAGAAGGACGCGGCCCGTGCGCCGGTCGCCCTCGGTAAAGAGGCGCGCGGCGGTGTCGGCGATGGTGGATGGCGCGGGCAAGAGCTTGTCCGCGGGGTTCACCGACAGCCGCATGTCGGACCCGACCATGTAGGCCACGATGACCGCCACGAAGGGCACGAGCATCAGGAACAGCGCAAGCGGCCGCCCCGGTTTCCTGTTGATGAGACGCATGGCGCGGGGTGCGGCCCCGGCGGGTGCCGGGGCCTGTCCTTGTGTCAGAGGGCGCCGTCGGCGGCCATCTGCATGTAGGTGGTGTCGTAGCGCAGCTTCACGTTGGCCGGGTCGCCGGTGATCGACCCGTCGGGATAGGCGACGCCCACGAAGTCGGGCGACGGTGCGCCCTCGCCCAGGATGCCCTTGTCGAAGAGGAAGGCGGCGACGTTGACCATCGTCTCCTTCAGCGCGTCCGACGAGGTGAAGGCGACCGCGTCCGCGGGATCATAGAACATCTCGGTCGATTCAAGCTGCGCCTTGTAGCCCGCCAGATCGGTGCCCGAGGCTTCGGCCATCGCGGTCAGCGCGGCCTCGTCGCCGGCGGCCATCAGGCCCATCACCTCGTACCAGGCGCCGGTCAGCGCCTTGCCGAAGTCGGGGTTGGCGGCCAGCACCTCTGTGTTGACCCACATGATGTCGATGATCTCTCCGGGAATGTCCGCGCTGTCGTAGACCTTGTTGGCGCCCGGTTCCTCCAGGATGGACGAGACCAGCGGGTTCCAGGTGACGACGGCCTGCACGTCGTCGGTGGCATAGGCGGCGATCATGTCAGCGTCGGAGGTGTTGATGACGCCGTCCAGGTCGGCCTCGGACAGCCCGACGCTGTCGAGACCGCGGGCAAGGAGGTAGTGCGACACCGACAGTTCCACCAGGTGCACCGGCTTGCCCGCCAGATCGGCCAGACCGCCTTCTCCCTTCAGGATGACGGCGTCGTTGCCGTTGGAATAGTCGCCCACGATCAGCGCGGTGGTGTCGACGCCGCCGCCCGCGGGAATGGACAGGGTGTCCATGTTGGTGGCCGACACGCCGTCGAAGGCACCGGCGGTGTATTGGTTGATCGATTCGATGTAGTCGTTGATCTGCACGATCTCGACGTCGATGCCGTATTTCTCGGCCCATTTGTCCATGATGCCCGAGTCTTCGAGGTAGCCCCAGGGCATCCAGCCGACATAGATCGACCAGGCGACGCGGAATTCTGTTTTCTCCTGCGCAATCGCGGGCAGCGCGGAAAGGGCGGTCGCGGCAGCGACGCCGGCAGTCAGGATGACGGATTTCAGCATGTCTCGGCTCCGGTTCACGCCCCGCACTTTGTCGGAAACCGGCCCGCTGGCGGAACGTGGAAGAGGACACGGGCGAACCGGCGCAGTGACCTCCCGGGCTTTTCCCCCGCCGTGTACCGCCCGGAATTTGCCGGTGCGGCGGCACTTCTTGGACCGATCCCCCAGACGCGGGGTGGAACCCTAAATGCCCTGCACCTGAAAGCGTTCACAAGACGGCCGCCTTGGGCAAACGCGGCACGCGCCTTGGGGCACGCGGTGCACGGGGTTGCGCGTTATTTCGGCAGTTCCGCCGCCTTTGCCCCGAATCCCGGCGGGAATGGACCCGGAATGCGGGCCGATCAGCCTGAACCGGCGGCCCGGATCATGCCGCGCGCGATCACAAGTTTCTGGATCTCGCTGGCGCCTTCGTAGATTCGGAAAAGCCGCACATCGCGGTAGAAACGCTCGATCCCGTACTCGGCCATGTAGCCCGCGCCGCCGTGGATCTGCACCGCCCGGTCGGCCACGCGGCCCACCATCTCGGACGCGAAAAGCTTGCAGCAGGCGGCGTCGGTGGCGATATCGGCCCCGGTGTCCTTGGCGCGGGCGGTTTCCAGCACCATGCTGCGGGCCGCAAGACATTCGGCGCGGCTTTCGGCCAGCATCGCCTGCACCAGTTGCTGGTCGGCCAGCGGCACGCCGAACTGGCGCCGGTCCATCGCGTAGACCAGCGTGTCGTCGATCAGCCGTTCGGCCTGGGCCACGCAGACGGCAGAGATGTGCAGCCGCCCGCGGTCCAGAACCTTCATGGCAGAGGCAAAGCCGCGCCCCTCGACCCCGCCCAGAAGCGCGTCGGCGGGCACGCGGCAATCCTGGAGCACCACGTCGCAGACATGCGCGCCCTTCTGGCCCATCTTGCGGTCCGGCGGGCCAAGGTGCAGCCCGTCGCGCGGCGCCTCGACCAGGAAGGCCGAGATGCCGCGCGCGCGCTCTTCGGGGGCGCCGGTGCGGGCGAAGACGGTGAAAAGCCCGGCGTGCGGGGCGTTGGTGATGTAGCGTTTCGTGCCGTTCAGCACGTAGTGGTCGCCGTCGCGCACCGCGCGGGTGGTCAGGCTGGCCGCGTCCGACCCCGCCCCCGGTTCGGTCAGCGCGAAAGAGCCGATGATCTCTCCACTTGCCAGGCGCGGCAGGTAGCGTGCCTTTTGCGCCTCGGTCCCGTCCATGACGATGGCCTGCGAGCCGATGCCGTTGTTGGTCCCGATGAGCGAGCGGAAGGCGGCGGATGTGCGGCCAAGCTGGAAGGCCACGCGCACCTCTTCTTCCATCGTCAGGCCGAGGCCGCCGTGATCCTCGGGGATCGACAGACCGAACAGGCCAAGGTCGCGGAATTCCTGCACCATGCCGTCCGGCAGGGCGTCGGCCTCGTCCACCTGCCGCTCCAGCGGGATCAGCCGATCGCGCACGAAGCGCGTGACGCTGTCTTCCAGTGCCTCCAGCAGGTCCAAGTCACGTATCATGCCGATCCCTCCTGTCCCCGGTGCAGATTGGAACCTGCGCGCGCCGGGGGCAAGACGGCGCTACGCCGCCGAGGCGGGCGGGGCGGACAGCGCGGCGCGCACGGCGTCGGGGTCGGTCACCGGCTGGCCCGAGAACAGGCGAAACCCGTCGAGACCCTGGTGAAAGAACAGCTCCCACCCGGACAGGAAATCGGCGCCCGCGGCCAGGGCGCGGGTGCGAAACGGAGTATCGGGCGGGGTATAGACGGCGTCGAAGGCCCAGGCGCCGGGGGGAAAGGCGATGTCCTCGGGCACCGGGCAGCCGCCATAGCCCACCATGCCCAGGGGCGTGGCGTTGACCACGCCATCGGCGGTGGCGACCGCTTGGATGGCCCCTGTCGTGGCCCCCGGCCCCAGCGCCTTGGCCAGCGCCGCCGCGCGGGCCGGGTCGCTGTCGATCACCACGATCCCGGCGGCGCCAAGGTCGACAAGTGCGAACCCGATGGCGCGCCCCACCCCACCGGCGCCGATCAGCGCCACGCGCCCCGGCGGCCGGTCCCCGAAGGCGGCGCGATAGGCGGTGGAGAAGCCGGTAAAATCGGTGTTGTGCCCCACGGGGCCGTCAGGTGTGACCAGAACGGTGTTGACCGCGCCCAGCCGCTGCACGGCCGGATCGTCGATGCGCACGCGCCGGGCCGCGCGTTCCTTGTAGGGCAACGTCACGTTGAACCCGTCGAGCCGGGCGATGCAGTCGTCGAAGACCGCGTCGAACTCTTGCCCCAGGTCGCGGGGGATGCAGAGCTCATAGCTGACCTCGATGCCTGCCAGCCGGCCACAGGCCCGGTGCAGGTCGCCCGACCGTGTCGCCCTTATGTTGTCGCCGATCAGCCCGAGGGACAGCGTGCGCATGATGCTAGCCCGCGTATCCGAACTGGCGCGGCAGGAAGAGCACGACCTCGGGCACCAGGATCAGCACCAGAAGCGCCGCCAGCAGGACCAGAAGGAACGGCCAGATCTCGCGGATGATCTCGATCAGCGGGATCCGCGTCACCCCGTTGATGACGAAGAGAAGGATGCCGTAGGGCGGCGTGATGAGCCCGATCATGCAGTTCACGATCGCCACGACGCCGAAATGCACAAGGTCGATCCCCAATTCCCGGCAGGTCGGCAGGAATAGCGGAATGATGACGAGGATCAGCGTGGTGGCATCCAGCACGCATCCCAGCAGCAGCAGGATGACGTTCACGCAAAGCAGGAACACCAGCGGGTGAATGTCGAGCCCGACGAGCGCCTGCGCCATGATCGTCGGGATGTTTTCCGACGCGACCACGTAGTTCAGGATCAGCGCGCCGCCGATAACGATGCCCACGGCGGCGGAGGACCGCGCGCTTTCCACCAGGATGCGGTAGAGCGCGCCGAAGCTGAGCGCACGGTAGAACAGCGCGGCCAGCACCAGCGCATAGGCGGCGGCGACGGCGGCGGCCTCTGTCGGGGTCGTGACGCCGCCGTAGATGCCGTAAAGCAGGATCGCGGGCATCAGAAGTGCCGGAAAGGCCGTGCCCACATGGCGCGGCAGGTCGCGCAGCGGCACGGGATCCTCCAGGGCAAAACCGCGGCGGTGCGAGATCCAGGTGTTCATCCCCATCAGCACCACGCCCATCATCAGGCCCGGCAGGATACCGCCAAGAAACAGGTAGCCGATCGAGGTGTTGGACACGAGCGCGTAGAGCACCATGGGAATGGACGGCGGGATGATCGGCCCGATGGTGGCCGAGGCTGCGGTGATCGCGGCGGCATAGCCGCGCGTGTAGTGCCCGCTGCGGGTCATCATGCCGATGATGATCTTGCCGATGCCCGCGGCATCGGCCACGGCGGACCCGGACATGCCCGAAAAGATCAGCGAGGCGACGACGTTAACGTGCCCCAGCCCACCTCTGAACCGGCCCACCAGAGCGACGCAGAAGTTCAGCAGCCGGTCGCTGATCGTGCCCGCGTTCATGATGTTCGCGGCAACGATGAAAAGTGGCACCGCCAGCAGGATGAAGCTGTTGTAGAGCCCGTCCATCAGCGTCTTGCCGGCGACGCCGACGCTTTGCCCGGCGAAGGCCAGGTAGACGAACGAGGCAACGAGGATCGCATAGGCGATGGGTGCGCCGATGCCCGCCAGCACGAACAGCGTGCCGAGGCACAGAAGGAACTCGATGCTCATTCGTCCAGCCGCCCTTCGCTGTGGGGCTCGGGGGTATCTGCCCCGTGCCGGATCACGTGGACGGCGCGCCACGCATAGCGGGCCGCGACGACGACGAGGAACAGCGCGTAGATCGCGTAGATGTGGCGCATGCGGATCCAGTCGCCGAAGAGCGCCGACAGCGTCGCGGTCTTCTTGAGGCGCAGGATGTGGAACCTGTCCCACGTGGCGTCGAGCGACCAGAGCAGCCCGGCCGCGATC
>JAUIIC010000098.1 GCA_030431935.1 Alphaproteobacteria bacterium
ACGATGGTGGTGCCCTACCGCGGCGCCGGGCGGCCCGAGGGGAACTATGCCATCGAGCAGGCGCTGGACCAGGCGGCGCGCGACCTGGGGATCTCCCCGGTCGAGATCCGGCGGCGCAACTTCATCCGGCCCGAGGCGATGCCCCACAGGACGCAGGTGAATTTCACCTATGACACCGGCGAGTTCGAGGCGCTGCTGGACGCCTGCCTGGAGAAATCCGACTGGGACGGGTTCGAGGCCCGGCGCGCGGCGGATGCCCGGCACGGCCTGCTGCGCGGGCGCGGGATCGGCATGTACATCCACGACACCGGCTCGATGAACGAACAGGCCGAGATCACCTTCAGCCCGGGCGGCACCGTCACCGTGGTGTCGGGCACCGCCGATGCCGGACAGGGGCACGCCACGACCTTCGGCAACCAGGTGGCGCGGCGGCTGGGGGTGGACCCGGCCACGGTGCGCGTGGTGCAGGCCGACACCGACCGCGTCGCCTTTGGCCGCGGCGCCTTTGCCTCGCGTTCTGTCACCATGACCGGCAACGCGATAGAGGTCGCCTGCGACCGGCTGATCGAGCGCGGCAAGGACTTTGCCGCCATGTTCCTGGAGGCCGCGCGCGACGCGGTCCGCTTCGACCCCGAGACCGGCATCTTCTCGGACAGCGCCAGCAACCGCTCGATGACCATCGTCGAGGTCGCGCAGGCCTCGTTCCGGCCCTACCTGCCGGTGGGCGACCGGATCGGGCTTGCCTCTGTCGGGGCATGGAAGATCGACGTCCCGAGCTTTTCCAACGGCTGCCATGTCGCCGAGGTCGTGGTGGACCCCGAGACGGGCGAAACCCGCATCGACCGCTATACGGTGGTCGACGACATCGGTAACATGCTGGAACCCCTGCTTTGCGAGGGGCAGTTGCACGGTGCGCTCGCGATGGGAATCGGAGAAAGCCTGATGGAACGCGTGGCCTCGGACGCGGCAAGCGGTGCCCTGCAAAGCGGGTCCCTGATGGATTATGCGCTGCCGCGCGCCGCCGACCTGCCGATGTTCGACGGCAGCTTCCGGCCGGTGCCCTGCAAGACCAATCCCGGCGGGTTCAAGGGGGCGGGCGAAGGCGGCACCGTGGGCTCGATCTCGACCCTGAAGCACGCCGTTCTCGACGCGCTGGCGCCCCTTGGTGTCACCGACGTGCCCAAGCCCATGACGCCGGTCGCCGTCTGGACGGCGATCCAGTCGGCGCGGGGGTGACGGGCGCCATGCGCGACCTTCTGCTTGTCCGGCTGCCCTCGGTTCTTGCCGGGATCTGCATGCTGGGCGGCATCGGGATCAATTTCGCCAACGTGGTCGGGCGGTATTTCTTCGGGGCGCCGATCTTCTGGGCCGAGGAGGCGATGATCTTTCTCATCATCTGGGCGGTCTTCCTGGGTTTCGTCGCGGTGACGGCGCAGGGCGAGCACCTGAAGATGGATCTCATGGCCCGCCGCCTGCCGGAACGGGCGCAGGCCTGGCTGGAGCGTCTGGGGCTGGTCCTGGGGGTGGGGGTGATGCTGTTCCTGGCGTGGCAAAGCTGGGCCTCGCTGTCGCGGCTGTGGCGGTTCGACATGCGCTCGATCGCGCTCGACATCCCGATGGTGATCCCCCATGCGGCGGTGCCCGTGGGCTTCGTGCTGTCGGCCGTGGCCGCGGCGCTTCTGCTGGTCCGGGGCCGCCGATGATCTGGACCCTCGCCGTCCTGCCCGTCCTGCTGCTGATCCTGGGCTTTCCGGTGTTCCTTGTCCTGCTGACGGCCGCGGCCGTCAGCGTGCTGATCCATTTCAACGTGCCGCCCACGATCCTGCACCAGGTGATGTTCGGCACGCTCGACAGCTATGCCCTGCTGGCGGTGCCGTTCTTCATCTTCGTGGGAGAGATCATGGGATCGGGCGGCGTGTCGCGCCGGCTGGTCAACTGGTGCAACGCGCTCTTCGCCAATTTCCGGGGCGGGTTGCCGATCACCTCTGTCGCGGCCTGCACGGTGTTCGGCGCGATCTCGGGGTCCAGCCCGGCGACGGTGGCGGCCATCGGGCGGATCACCTACCAGCCGATGCGCACGGCGGGCTATTCCGAGCGTTTCGCCAGCGGCGTGCTGACCTCGTCGGGGGTGATCGCCAACATCATCCCGCCCTCGGTCGCGATGATCCTTTACGCCACCTCGGCGCAGGAATCGGTGGTGCAGCTGTTCACCGCGGGCATCCTGCCGGGGATCCTGTTCTCAGCCGCCTTCATGGCCTACATCTACTGGCGGGCGCTGCGCGACGGGCTGGCGGCGCCGGGCGGGTTCAGCTGGGGCCGGGTGGGGCAGGAAACCCGCAAGGGCGCGCTGGCGCTGGGCATGCCCGTCATCATCCTGGGCGGCATCTATTCCGGCGTCTTCTCGCCCACCGAGGCGGCGGGCGTCGCCTGTGTCTATGCCATCGCCGTCACCATGCTGGCCTATCGCGAGATCGACCTGCCGGGCCTGTTCCGTGTCGCGGCCGGAAGCGCGACCCGCACCGCCCAGATCCTGGTGATCGTCGCCTGTTCGGGCGTGTTCTCTTGGCTTCTGACCACCTCCGGGGCGGCGCCGCGGCTGGTGGCCTGGTTCTCGGCGCTGGATGTCTCGCCGCTGGTGGCGCTCTTGCTCATCAACATCTTCCTGCTGATCGTCGGCGCGGTGATCGACACGGCCTCGGCCATCCTGCTTCTGACGCCGCTTCTGGTGCCCATCGTCAAGGCGCTGGGCATCGACCCCGTGCATTTCGGGATCATCATGACGGTGAACCTGTCGATCGGCATGTTCACCCCGCCCTTCGGGCTGAACATCTTCGTCGCCCAGGCCGTGTTCGGATCCGAGCTGCGCACGATCTACGCCGGGATCGCGCCCTATATCGCGATCTCGATCCTGGTGCTGTTCATCATCACCTACGTGCCGGGCCTGTCGCTGTGGCTGACCCAGCTTTAGCCCGCGCCGCCCCGGGCCCGACACCACGAAAAGGACGCAAGCCATGCTGACACAGACCGACCGCGAGAAGGTGGCGCAGGATCTCTACGAGGCCGACATCGGGCGCTACACGATCCCGCAACCCTCGCGGACCTGGCCCGAGATGGAGCTGGAGGACGCCTATGCCATCCAGGCGCTCTGGGCGGAAAAGCGCATCGCCGCCGGGGCGCGGGTCATAGGGCACAAGATCGGGCTGACCAGCCGGGCGATGCAGAAGGCCTCGAAGATCACCGAGCCGGATTACGGCGTGATGCTGGACGACGCGCTGTTCCACGACGGGGCGGTGCTGCGCGCCGAGCGTTTCGTCAAGCCCCGGCTGGAGGTGGAGCTTGCCTTCGTCATGGGCGCGGACCTGGAGGGGCCCGGCTGCGAGGTGCATGACGTGCTGCGGGCCACAGAGTTCGTCACGCCCGCGCTGGAGGTCATCGACTACCGCACCGAGGTGCCGCGCGCGATCACCGACACCATCGCCGACAATGCCGCCTTCGGGGCCATCGTGCTGGGCGGACGCGTGGTGCGCCCCTTCGACATCGACCTGCGGCGGGTGGGCGCGACCCTGTCCCAGAACGGGATCATCGAGGAATCGGGCGTCTCGGCCGCGGTGATGGGGCATCCGGCGGCGGGGATCGCCTGGCTGGTGCGCAAGTTGCACGCGGTCGGCGCCGGGCTGAAGGCAGGCCAGATCGTGCTGGCCGGGTCCTTCACGCGCCCCATCGACATCGCGCCCGGCGACGTCGCGGTCGCCGATTACGGCGAGCTTGGCCAGATCGGCATTTCCTTCGCCAGATAGCCCGGAGCGCCCCTCGGTGGGCATGGAAGCGCGGGCAAGGGCGGGCACGCCCCTTGCGCCGCCCGGTTCACGGTGCCGCCCCGGCGCAGGCGCCGGCGATGGGGAATTGCCTTGTCCGGCAGTTTATGACAAAGTCACATAAATTGAGACTGTCAAATACCGGACCGCCGCCCGATGACCCCAGACACGCCAGGCGACATTCGCGACGTCATCACCTTCAAGCTGGCGCGCGTGACCACGCTGAACGACCGGATGGGCCAGCGCCTGTTCTCGCAGGAACTTGGCCTCTCTCTCAGGGAGTTCCGGACCCTCGCGACCGTCTCATACCTTGGCATGGCGACGACGACGGCGCTGGCGCGGGAAAGCTTTCTCGATCACGCGCAGGTCAGCCGCATGGTCGCGGCCCTGGTCGCCCGGGGCCTGCTGGAGCGCCTGGGCGGCGGCACGCGGGGAGGCGTGCTGCGCCTGACCGAAGCGGGCGCGCGGATGGTCGAGGACGGCATCGCCTTTGCCGCCCGGCAGAACCGGCACCTGGTCGAGGACATGCCCGCCGGGGATATCGAGACGCTGGCCCGGCTGGTGGATGACCTGCTGGGCCACGCGCAGGCGATGTACGCGGAGGTCAACGGCGAGATCACAAGCCTTGTGGACGGGGCGGCGGCGGATGGCGGGCCCGATCCATGAACCGGCAATCAGCAAGGGGAGGTGCGGCGCATGGATGCGGTACGCTATGACGGCGATTTCTACTCGGACGCGTTCATCCGCGACCCGGTCGCGGGCTTTGCGGACCTACGCCGGCGCGGCCCGGTGGTCTGGATGGCGCAACAGAACGCCTATGCCGTCGCGCGCTACAACGAGGTGGTGCACGTGCTGCGCAAGCCCGACATCTTCATTTCGGGCAAGGGAATCTCGATCAGCGACGACGTGAACCGGATGCTGATCGGGTCCACCGTGAACTCGGACGGCGACCTGCACGACCGGCGCCGCAAGGTGACGGCGACCCCGCTGATGCCCAAGAGCATCAAGCCGCTGGAGGACTACATCCGCGACACCGCCCAGGCGCTTGGCGACAAGCTGATCGCGCAGCGCGAGTTCGACGGCGTCACCGAGTTCGCGCAGGTGCTGCCGCTGTCGGTGGTGATCGACCTCGTGGGCCTCGACGAGAGCGGGCGGGAAAGCATGCTGGACTGGGGGGCGGCGGTGTTCGACCTGATGGACGGGCACAACGAGCGCAGCAAGGCCGCGTTCCAGACGCTGGTGGGGCTGCGCGCCTACCTTGATGTCTACGGCCGCGCCGAATACCTCAAGGAGGGCGGGCTGGCCCGGCGCATCTTCGAGATCGCGCCCGACAGCGGCTTCACCGAGCAGGACGCCGCGCAGATGATGCGCGACTACATCTCGCCCAGCCTGGACACGACCATCTCGGCCTCGGGCTTCATCCCCTATCTCTTTGCGCAGAACCCCGACCAGTGGGAGCTGTTGCAGGCGCGGCCCGACCTGATCCCGAACGCGGTGGAGGAGGTCGTGCGGCTTGCCTCTCCGATCCGGTCCTTCTCGCGCTACGTGGCCGAGGACACCGAGGTGTCGGGCGTGCCGGTGCCCAGGGGGTCCCGGATGATGGTGATCTACGGGTCGGCCAACCGGGACGAGACGTTTTGGGACGAGCCCGACCGCTTCGACATCACGCGCGAGGTGCGCAAGCACGTGGGCTTCGGCCACGGCACCCATCTGTGCATGGGGCTGCATCTGGCGCGGCGCGAGATGATAAACCTGATCGAGGCGATGCGCACGCGCGTGAAACGCTGGGAGCTGACCGGAGAGCCCGAGGTCTCGATGAACAACACGATCCGCGCCTTCGCGAGGCTGCCGGTGCGCATCGAGCCTCTATAGGGCGCGACGGGCCCCTACCCCGCCTCGGGACCGGCCTTGCGGTTGGGGGCGGTGCGGTCGCGATAGAACATCGTCAGTTCGAGGTCCGCGTCGTTCTCGTCGTAGAGGCCCAGCATCACGCCGGTGCGTCGCCCGTTCTTGCGCATGTTCAGAAGCTGTTCCTCGGACCTCGTGGTGCGCTGCGACACGCGGCGCGTCCAGCGGTGGAGCTTCTCGTACATCGCCGCGATCACCTCGGCGTGGTCAGGGCTGTCGCCGAGGTCGGTCAGCTCTTGCGGGTCGTTCTTCAGGTCGAACAGGATCGGGCGGAACCCGCCCTCGGCGTGGACCATCTTCCAGTCCTTGTCGGCCACCATGAAGAGCACCGCGTCGCGCACCGTGCGGCCCAGCTTCTCGGCCATGGGCTGGGCCGAGTAGTCGTATTCGCAGATCACGAAATCGCGTGGCATTTCCGTGGCTTGGCCGTGCAGGATCGGCAGAAGCGAATGCCCTTCGACGATGTGGCGCGGCACCTGTCCGCCGGCCACCTCGATGAAGGTGGGGACAAGGTCGATCGATTCCACCAGCGCGTCCGAGACGGTGCCGCGCGTGGCGTCGGCCTCTGGCGAGGGGTCGTAGACGATCAGCGGCACGCGGGTGGAGGTGTCGTGGAAAAAGGTCTTTTCGCCCAGCCAGTGATCGCCCAGGAAATCGCCGTGGTCCGAGGTCAGCACGATCATCGTGTCGTCCATGCGGCCGGTGTCCTCCAGCCACTGGAACAGCACGCCCATCTGGTCGTCGATCTGCTTTATCAGGCCCATGTAGGCGGGGATGACGGCGTTGCGCACCCTGTCGGTGGAAAAGGCGCGGCCCACCGGGCTTTCCATGAAGGCGCGCAGAACCGGGTGGGCGCTGTCGAATTCCTCTTGCGAGCGGATCGGCGGCGGCACGTGCTGGGGGCCGTACATGCTGGCGTAGGGTTCGGGCACGATGTAGGGCCAATGCGGCTTGATATAGCTGAGATGGCAGAGCCACGGCGCATCGGCGCCGTCCATGAACTCCATCCCCCGGCGCGTCAGGTAAGGGGTTTCGCTGTCGCGTTCGAGGATGTTGGCGGCCTCGGTCGAGTTCTTCAGGAACCAGCCCGACAGCACGTTGCCCTCGTCGTCGACGCCCGAGTTGGCGAAGTCGTGCCAGGGGTTGTCGCTTTCGTAGCCGCGGGCGCGCAGGTACTCGTTGTAGACCTTGGCGCCATCGGGGTCGTACATGCCGTTCGGGCCCTCGGGGCGCATGCCGTCGTCGCGCTCGAACACGTCGAAGCCGCATTCCGAGACGCGCGCGCCGATGATGCTGTCGGGCGCAAGGCCCAGGCGCGCCATGCCGGCGGCGTCCACGCGCATGTGCGTCTTGCCCACCAGCCAGCAGCCCATGCCGGCCTCGCGCAGGTGGTCGCCCATGGTGATCTCGCCGACCTTGAGCGGGATGCCGTTCCAGCTGGCACCGTGGCTGTGGACGTAGCGGCCGGTATAGGTGGACATGCGCGACGAGCCGCAGATCGGCGACTGGATGTAGCAGCGGTCGAAACGGACGCCCATCGCGGCCAGCCGGTCGATGTTCGGCGTTTCAAGATGCGGTTGGCCGTAGCAGGACAGGTAATCCCAGCGCAGCTGGTCGAACATGAGGAACAGGATGTTCTTTGCCTTGGCCATCGTTGCGTCAGCGCGGCGCGCCGGCGGCTGCGGCGCGGACCCGCGGCCCCCCTTGTTGTATCTCTGGACAAAAGCCTAGCCCAGCGCGCGGCGGACGAAAAGCCGTGATGAGATCCCCGCGAACGGAAAGCGGCGGCCCCGGGGGACCGCCGCCAGTATCCGTCTTGCAGGGGCCGTCAGCTGAGGCGGGCGAGGATGTCGGCCTCGTGCTTTTTCAGCGTGTTGCGGGCCGAGCCATAGGCGCGCTGGCCGTCTTCCGTCGCCAGTTCGGGGAACAGGCGCAGGATCTCGGCGCGCTGCTGGCGTTCCACGCCCTTGAGCGAATGGGCGCCGGGCTGGAAGCTTTCGGTCCAGCTGCCGTCCGACAGCACGACCTCGTGGCGTTCGAACATGAAGTGGACATAGGTGACGCCCAGCGCGCTGGCGCGGCTGATGCCCTCCATGCCGACCAGATGCTTGGCGGGCACCAGGACCTCGGGTTCGCCGAACAGGATCTCTGTCCGCTCGTTGGCCATCAGGACGCGGTGGTTGGGCGACAGCAGCATGTCGCGTTCCGGCAGGCCGCGGCCCAGCGCGCCCTTGCGGATCAGCACGGGGCGCAGCGACGCCTCGTTCTGGAGCGCCTCGTAGCTCAGGGCCTTGGACCCGGCCCAGGCGATTTCCTGGATGCCGTTGTCGCGGGTGATGACGCGGTCGCCGGGGCGCAGGTCCTCGACCGGGCGCTCGCCCTGTGCGGTGGCGATCAGGGTGCCCGGCGTGAAGCAGGGGATGATCTTCTCGATCTCGGTGAACTCGGTGACGCCGATGATGCCGCCGCTGCCGTCCAGCCAGTTGATCCGCCCGTCGATGCCGTTGCCGTTCGAGTCCGGGCCGTCGACGATGACCTCGAAATCCGAGGTGGTGACGCCGGTGCCGGTCAGGTCGATCACGTCGAAGTCCACGCCGCCGGCGCCGCCGTCGATGGTGTCGCCGAAGAACTCTTCCTTCGTCGAACCGGTGAAGGTGTCCTGGCCGTCGCCGCCGGACTGGACGTCTTCGCCCTTGCCGCCGGTGATCGTGTCGTCGCCGCCCTCGCCGAAGATGGTGTCGTCGCCCTCGCCACCGTCCAGCGTGTCGTTGCCGTCATCGCCCTGGGTGGAGGTCAGCACGAGGCTGACGTTGTCGATGGACACCCCGTACTTGTCGTCGGGGCCGACGCCCTCGAACTCCAGCCGGTTCGATCCGTCGCCAGAGCCGCCTTCGACCTCGAAGGTATAGGTGTCCATCTGACCCTGTTCGGGGTCGATGGTGGCGATCAGTTCGCCGCCCCAGTAGACGTTGACGATGTTCTCGCCCAGCGAACCGCCGATGTTCTCGCCGTCGCCTGCATCGAACGTGAGGGTGTAGGTTTCTCCGGTGACGACGCCCTGCACGTCCTGGCCGACGCGGATGTCGCCCGGCGAGGCTTCGAGATCCAGCCAGTTCTCGCCGTCGGTCGGGTCGATGTTGCCGCGCCCGTCATTGTGGACGTCGAGGTCGTCGGTCTGGTTGTCCGCCGTCCAGCCGGGGATCGAGCCGGTGCCGACATAGCCGTAGAACGTGGTGGTCAGGCCGGTGACGTCCTCGAACGAGCCGTTGACGATCAGGTTGTCGCCGCTGCCGCCGCCCGCGCCGCCGCTGTCGCCGTAGATCGTGTCGTTGCCGCCTTCGCCGAAGATGATGTCGTCGCCGTCGCCGCCGTAAAGCGTGTCGTCGAAGCCGGGTGCGCCGGCCTCGAAGATCGAGACGTTGTCGATCGAGGCGCCATACTTGTCATCCGGGCCGACGCCTTCGAATTCCAGCCGGTCCGAGCCGTTGCCCGACCCGCCGACGATGTCGAAGGTGTAGGTGTCCATCTGGCCCTGTTCGGGGTCGATGGTGGCGATCAGTTCGCCGCCGAAGTAGACGTTGATCGTGTTCTCGCCCAGCGAGCCGGGCACGCCCTGCCCGTCGCCCGCGTCGAAGCTCAGCGTGTAGGTCTGGCCATCGGCCATGCCCTGGATGTCCTGGCCGACGCGGATGTCGCCCGGCGAGGCTTCGAGGTCCAGCCAGTTCTCGCCGTCGGTCGGGTCGATCTGGCCGCGCCCGTCATTGTGAACGTCGAGATCCGAGTTCGGATCGGTCGTCGTCCAGCCGGGAATCGCGCCGGTGCCCACGTAACCGTAGAAGGTGCTGGCAAGGCCGGTGACGTCCTCGAACGAGCCGTTGACGACAAGGTTCGCGCCACCGCCGCCGCCGGGGCCGCCGGGGCCGCTGCTGTCGCCGTAGATCTCGTCCTCGCCCGCGCCACCGAAGACGGTGTCTTCGCCTTCGCCCGCGTAGACGGTGTCGTCACCCTCTCCGGATTCGACGAGGTCGTCGCCCTCGAAGGCCTGCACGATGTCATCCTGCGGCGCTTCGCCCGGCAAGATGGCGTCGTTGTTGTCGATGCGGTCGCCCTCGGGGTCGCCGAGGTAGTTGATGTCGATGATGTCGGCACCGGCGGTGCCCTCGACGATGCCGTCGCCACCGCCCATGCCCATCGCCACGTTGTAGACGGCGACATAGTTGATCTCGCCGTTGAACTGCTGGTCATAGACCCCGTCGTCGGCCTCGCGGGCGCCGAAGGTGAAGGCCTGGATGTCCTTGTCGGTGATTTCGAAGGTCAGGCCGGTGACGATCGAGGTCAGGACGGTCTCGGTGCCGTCGGTGACGTTCTCGACCTTGAGGCGGGCGCCGTCGGTCGCATCGAAGCTGTAGGTGACGCGCACATCGTCGCCGGGCGCGAGGAAACCGGCGGCGGTTTCCAGCGTCACGGTGACGGGGCCGCCATAGTTGGTGCCCACGGTGTGTTCCACGACCACGCGGCCATCGGCGGTCACGTCGATGCCGAACCAGCCGTCGTCGGCCTTGTCGGCCTCTTCGCCACGGCTGACGATGGTGTTGTTGCCGGCGCCCACATGGGCGGCCTGGGTGAACTCTACCTCCAGCGTGCCGCTGTCGATGTCGAAGCTGGTGTCGGTGACGGGGTGCTCGACATTGGCGTATTCGTCGATGCCATCGGTTTCGAGGGCGTCGTTCACCGATGCGGCGCTGTTGTAGAATGTGACGTTCTGGGCCGCGCCGTCCGCAAGGCCGGTATCGGCGTTGACGTTGCCGGTGATGAAGTCCCACAGCCCGATGAGGTTCGGGTTCGAGGGGTTGCTGAAATTGTTGTCGCCGCCAGACATCTTTCCACTCCGCTACACGGGTCACCCGGTCACCAATGACCAAGCCTGCCGTCCGTTTCCCTGTTCCCGGCGCAAGAACACCCTGCCCTGCCGGTCCTTGGAGACGAGGTCTGCAAACGAACCGCCACTGGTCCGGTCCGGATGGCTGGGCGGCGCGGTTGCGGTCACCCGGGGCCAATCTCCGATCCCCTTCCCCATGACGGCCGCCCCCACGGCCTGCTTGGTCGCCCCTAACGAGCGCCTCTTTTGTACCGGCGGGGAGCGCGTCGCCGGAAAGGAAAAGCGGCACCGCTGTCATGGGGCGGCCACCCCACCGCCACATTTGCCGCCCGGCGCCACATTTCGGGATGTGGCGGGAACATGGCGCGGCAGGCGCTGGGGTTCGTAGGTTTTTCCATTTGCAATCAACCCTCTAAAAGCAAACACCGGCGCGCCCTTGCAGAACCTCTTGTGGCGGGGATGCGGTGCATTGGGCCGCGGCGGGAAACAGTCGGTCCCCAACCGCATGATTGTGAGCCTGTCCTCCGCACGCACAGGCCGGGCCGAACGCGTTCGTGCAGCAGGCGCAATGGCGGCTTGACAGCGACACTGGCGACCGTTCGGGAACAGTCGCGGGGTCGGGGCGTCCGAATCGGGGCGCATTGGCGCCTCATTTCCGCCCGATCCGCGCGCGGTGCCCGACGCTTGCGCCGCCGCGACAGTTCCGGGCACACTCTGACGCAGCGAAGGAGGCGCCCGTGACCCCGACCGTGACCCTGACACTTGCCGATATCCTGGAGGCCCGGCGCCGGATCGCGGGCGTGGCCGACGGCACGCCCATGGTGCCCTCGCCGCACCTGTCCGGGCTGGCCGGGCAGCCCTTCTGGCTGAAGCTGGAGAACATGCAGCCGATCGGCGCCTTCAAGCTGCGCGGCGCGCTGAACGCGGTGTCGCGCCTACCCGAGGGGACGGCGGGCGTCACCTGCTGTTCCACCGGCAACCACGGGCGCGGCGTGGCCCATGCCGCCCGGGCGCGGGGCCTGCGGGCGGTGATCTGCATGTCGCGGCTTGTGCCGCAGACCAAGATCGACGGCATCCGCGCGCTTGGCGCCGAGGTGCGCATCATCGGCGACAGCCAGGACGCGGCCGAGGCGGAAAGCCGCCGGCTGGCCGCCGAGGAGGGGCTGGTCGAGATCTCGCCCTTCGACGATCCGGCGGTGATCGCGGGACAGGGCACCATCGGGCTGGAGATGCTGGAGGCGGTGCCGGACCTGTCCACGATCCTCGTTCCCTTGTCGGGCGGCGGGCTCGCGGCGGGGATCGCGCTGGCGGCCAAGGCGATCAACCCGCGTATCCGGGTGATCGGCATCACGATGGACCGGGGCGCGGCGATGCACGCGTCGCTGCGCGCGGGCCATCCGGTCGAGGTGACCGAGGTGCCGAGCCTGGCAGACAGCCTGGGCGGCGGGATCGGGCAGGACAACGCGCTGTCCTTTCCGATGTGCCGCGAGCTGCTGGACGACACGGTGCTGGTGACCGAAGAGGAGATCTATGGCGCGATGCAGCGGCTCTACTACGAGGACCGGATCGTGGCCGAGGGCGCCTGCGTGGTGGGCCTCGCCGCGCTGGCGGCGGGCAGGCTGCCGCCGCTTGACGGGCCGGTGGCCACCGTCATCACCGGGCGCAACGTGGACATGGGGATGTTCACGAAGGTCGTGACCGGGCAGGACGTGGTGCTGGGCGACATGGTGATTGCGGGGGTGCCCTATGGCGCATGAGGTGCGCATCCTGACGGAGACAGAGTTGCGCGGGCTGATCGGGCTCGACCGGGCGCTGGTCGACGTGGTCGAGGGCGCCTTCGCCGCGCTGTCGGGCGGCCAGGTGGTGATGCCGCCGGTGATGTCGATGGACCTGGCCGAGGCGCATGGCGAGGTGGACGTCAAGACGGCCTACATCCCCGGCCTGCCGGGCTTTGCCATCAAGGTCTCGCCGGGGTTCTTCGACAATCCCAAGCTGGGGCTGCCCAGCCTGAACGGGCTGATGATCCTGTTCTCCGCCCGCACCGGGCTGGTCGAGGCGCTGTATCTCGACAACGGATACCTGACCGACCTGCGGACCGCCGCCGCCGGGGCGGTGGCGGCGCGCCATCTTGCGCCCGCGCGGGTCGAGACGGCGGGCGTGATCGGCACCGGCGTGCAGGCGCGTTTGCAGATCCGGGCGGCGCGGCTGGAGCGGGCGTTCTCGCGCGTCCTGGTCTGGGGGCGCGACGCCGAGAAGGCCGCCGCCTGCGCCGCCGACCTGGCCGCCGACCTGGGCATCGAGGCGCGGGCAGAGCCCGACCCCGCCCGGCTGGTGGCCGAAAGCCAGCTGGTCGTCACGACGACGCCCGCTACGGAACCTGTCCTGCGCGCGGACTGGCTGCACCCGGGCCTTCACATCACCGCGATGGGATCGGACCAGGCCGGCAAGGGCGAACTGGAGCCCGCCGCGCTGATGGCCGCCGACCTGTACGTCGCCGACCGCGTCAGCCAGTGCCGCGCGATGGGAGAGTTGCGCGGCGCACTTGCCGCCGGGCTGTGGACGCGGGGCGATCCACCGGAACTGGGCGACATCGTCACCGGCGCCGCGCCGGGGCGCATGTCCGACGACGCGGTGACGATCTGCGACCTGACCGGCACCGGCGCGCAGGACACCGCCATCGCCAGCCACGTCCACGCGATGATCGCGGGGCGGCCCGGCGGAACGACGGTGCGAACCTGACCTCAAAGCCGCATCGACATCTCGTGCCAGCGCATCCCGCCGTGGTCGGACGCCGACGGCCTGTCATAGGCAAAGCCGAACCGTTCATAGAGCGGGACGTGGTGGTCCCTGCACATCAGGTGGATGGTGGATTTGCCCATCCCCCGCATCCGCGCCACGAACTCGGACATCAGCGCGCGCGACAGGCCCCTGCCCTGGAACGCCGGATCGACAACGACTGACATGATGACGACATGGGGCGCTTCGGGGTCGTGGCCGACAAGTTCCTTGAACGCCTCGTCCGCCATCTCGACCACATGCGCGCAGCCCGCGTTGATGAAGCCCGCCACCGCGCCGTCGACCTCCACCAGCACGAAACCCTCGGGATAGCCGGCGATCCGGGTGGCGATCTTTTCGAGGGTGGCCGCCTCGTCGCCCTCGTAGGCCGATGTCTCGATCAGGAAGCAGCGGTCGGCGTCGGAGGGGCGGGCGTTTCGGAACTGGAGCATGGGGCGAGGTTAGGCCGGGGCCGCGCGGAAAACCAGCTTTGGCGGACCACCCTCGCAGGGGCGAATTTTCGGCTCGATCGGAAACAATCGCCCCAATTCGTTCACGGTGTCGCCCCGGCGCGGTCATTTCCGCGTGAGATCCTTTGAGAACGGGCGGCGGATTCCCAATGTCGAAGGGGTGGCCGACGCCCAAAGGCCGAAATCCAGGAGGTGCCGTCATGGCACAGACACAGCAGACCGACCCCAAGCCCGAGGCGCCCAAGGCCGCCCTGCCCCACGTGGCGCCGCTGTCGCTGGCCGAACGCCGGCGGCTGATGCAGAAGGCCAAGGCACCAGAGGCGCCGCGCCAGATCTTTCACGACTGGGCGATGATCTAGGGCGTATCGCACTCAACCCTGGTCAAGACCTCGCCAACTTGGACGAGGCAGCGTTTGCGAAGCCAAACACGTTCGTCTGCCCTGGCGAGGGCGATTGTGTGCGACACGCCCCGGGCCCGCTTTCCCGGCGGCCCGCGCCATGGCAATATGGCGCGACACCGAACGGGGAACGACATGGGCGAGCCGGTCACGGTCATTCGCAACCTAGGCCCGGCGATGGCCGAGGCGCTGGCGCGGGCGGGCATCACCGACGCCGAGACGCTGCGCGAAATGGGCGCGGACGCGGCCTATGCCGCGATGGTCGCCGCGGGAACCCGACCGCATTTCATCGGATACTATGCGCTGGTGATGGGCTTGCAGGGCCGGCCCTGGAACGATTGCCGGGGCGCCGAGAAGA
>JAUIIC010000099.1 GCA_030431935.1 Alphaproteobacteria bacterium
CCTGTCGGAAAGGGAAGATGCCATTTGAACCTCTTGCGCGATTTGGATAGCGAATGAGGGTCAAAGCGCAAGCCGGATCCCGCACATGCCCCGTTCCGCCAAGGCCGCCGCCTTCTGGCGCGGCGTTTTCGACGTCCTGCCGATGCTGATCGTGGTCGTGCCCTTCGCGACGCTCTTCGGCGTCCTGGCGATGGAGGCGGGGCTGAGTGTCGTCGAGGTGACGGGCTTCAGCGTGCTGGTCTTCGCGGGCGCGTCGCAGCTGGCCGCGCTTCAGCTTATCCTCGACAATGCGCCGCTGATCGTCGTCATCACCGCCTCGCTGACCGTGAACCTGCGGATGGCGATGTATTCCGCCTCGCTGGCGACGCATTTGGGGGGCGCGCCGCTGTGGCAGCGGGTGCTGATCGCCTATTTCAACGTGGACCAGACCTATGCGCTGGGCGTGATGCGCTACGAGACGACGCCCGACATGCCGCTGCCCGAGCGGGTGGCCTATTACTTCGGGGCGGCCACGCCGCTGGCGCCCACATGGGCGCTCTTCACCCTGTTCGGGGCGCTGCTGGGCACCAATGTGCCGGATGGCTACGGGCTCGATTTCGCGCTGCCGCTGGCGTTCCTGGCGATGGTCGGGCCGATGCTGCGCACGCCGGCGCACATGGCGGCGGCGCTGGCGTCGATCGTGATGGCGCTGCTTCTGTCGGGGTTGCCGTCGGGGCTGGGCCTGATCCTGGCCGCGATGGTTGCGATGGGCGTCGGCGCGGGCGTCGAGGTCTGGATGGAGCGGCGGCGATGACCCTGTCCAGCGCGGAAATCTGGCTGGTGATCGCGGTGCTGGCGGCCGGCACCTTCCTGATCCGCTTTTCCTTTCTGGGGATCATCGGGGACCGCCCGCTGCCGCCCTGGGCGATGCGGCTTCTGCGCTATACGCCTGTGGCCGTGTTGCCGGGCATGGTGGCGCCGCTTGTGATCTGGCCGGACGCCACGGGCGGAGAGACAGACCCGGCACGCCTTGTGGCCGCCGTTCTGGCGTTGGCGGTGGGGCGGCTGACGGGCGACGTGATCCTGGCGGTGGCCGTTGGCGCGGGGGCGCTGGCGGCAGGGCTTTACCTGAGCGCCTGAGCGACCTCGACCCCCGGGGACTGTTCAAGGATGTCCTTGTTGTCGTCGGGGCTGTCGTCATAGACGACCACGCGCTGCACGCCCGGGATGGAGTCGAACGCCTCCATGATGACCTTGGGGCGGAAGGTGTCGGGCATGTTCTCGAAGCCCGGCAGGGTCTTCAGGATTTCGGACGTCGACTTGGCGCAATAGGCCTTGGGCACCGCGCCATAGGCCCGGGTCGCGGCCAGTGCCATCTCGGCCACCTGCCGCGACACGGGCACCTTCTGGGTCACGACATGAAAGGTTTCCCGCGCGTGGTAGTCGACGTAGTGCTCGGCAAGGTAGTCGGTGATGCCGAAATGCACGTCGTTCTGTTCCGGGCTCCACGGGTGATACCAGGTGCCGGCGGGGTCCCAGACGACGCGCTGCGAGGCATTGATGATGAGGCCGGTATGCCCGCCGCTGCCGTTCTCGTTCGAGATGACGGTGATGAGCGTCATGTAGGGCGGCTCGTTCGGGCTGAACGCCGCCTTCTGAACCTCTTCGCTCGTGGCCATGATCGGCTCGGCCCCGCAGGCGGCCAGACCGCTCAGAAGCGCAAGCCCGAGAAGCGTGCGTCGCAGCATGTCCGTCCCCCCGCGTGCCGTTGGATCAGCCGTTGATGAACGCCAGCAGCACAAGCGCCACGAGGATGATCGCGATGCTCCACGTCAGCCACTTCATGAAGCTGTCGAAGGTGCGTTCCTGTTCGGTGATGTCCATTTCGCCCGGCTTGTAATCCGCCATTGGCCCGTCCTCTTCCTGATTTCCGAAAGACGGTTAGCCGATTCCGGCGGGCCTGTCACCACGCAACATATGCGCGAATGGGCGCAGTCAGCCGTCTTCCAGATCGGCGGCGAGGCGAAAGCCGATTCGCTGCGGTTCCGGGCGGCTGGAGTCGCGGGGCATCGCGCGCAGGACGACCGAAAGCTGGCTGACGTGCTGGATCAGCTGGGTGCGGTTGCCGTCGGGGTCGCTGCCGTAGAAGGTGACGATGTCGGGATCGAAATAGCCCACGCCCTCGATCCGCAGGACGCCGGCATCGCTGCCGGCGAAGCCCATCGTGACCTCGTGCTCGGAATCGAGCTTTTCCTCGAAGTTCTTGATGTAGAGGATCACGCGTTCATAGGCCCAGCGGGCGGGGCTTTTCTGGTCGAACGGCTTTCGCGACAGCGCCTCGGGAAGCGGGGTCTGTTCGGCGGTCGGGGCGGCGTCGGGGTCGGCGTGGACGGCGTGGGCGCGCGGCAGGGCGTCGGATTCATGTGCCTCTGCCGTGGTCTCGATCTTGCCGTCCATCGTCGCTCACTCCCGTCGCTGCCAAAGCCAGGCGCCGTCGTCGCGCCGCGTGCGGCTGGCCTGGCCTGTAGCCAGAAGGTGGTTCAGATGCGCCACGGATTCAACCAGCGCGAGCCCGTATTCGCCCTCGCCGATGCTGCGCTGGAACAGTGGCGCGAAGCATTCGGCGGCGGTGTGGGGCGTGGCGATGTGGTCGAGAAGCCGTGCCAGCGCGCCGTGGTGGTTGTCGATCAGCTGGCGCATCCGGCGGGGCAGGCCGGTGAAGGGCAGCTTGTGGCCCGGCAGGACCAGCTGTTGCCCGGTGGCGTATGCCGACAGCCGTTCGCAGGCCTCCAGCCATTCGGCGACGGGATCGGCCTCTGGCTCTGTCGCGTAGACGCCGAGGTTGGGCGAGATCGTCGCCAGAAGCTGGTCGCCGCCGATCACAAGCTCGCCATCGGTGGACCAGAGCGTGGCGTGTTCCGGCGCGTGGCCGTTGCCGATGTGCACGTCCCAGTCGCGCCCGCCGATGTGGATGCAGTCGTCTTGCCTTATCCGGCGAAAGCCAAGGGGCATCGGCGCGACCACATCGGCAAAGTTGAAGGGCCGTTCGCGGGTGCGGGCGTCGTAGATCGCGGCGTCCATTCCGGCGGCGCGCCAGAAGGCCAGCGTTTCGTCGGCGGGCACGGCCTGTTCGTCGAGTTGCAGCATCCGGGCGAACAGCCATGCCGTGCGCGTCGTCACCAGTTCGGCGCCGTGGTCGGTCTGGAACCAGCCGGCAAGGCCCATGTGGTCTGGGTGGTGGTGGGTGACCAGCACGCGGCGCACGGGCTTGCCCGACAGCGGGCCGTCGAGCGCCTGCTGCCAGACGGCGCGGCTTTTCCGGGTGGACATGCCGGTGTCGACGATCGTCCAGCCGTCGCCATCGTCCAGCGCGTAGATGTTGACATGGTCGAGCCGCATCGGCAGCGGCTGGCGCAACCACAGGACGCCCTCGGCCAGTTCGATGGCCTCGCCCGGGGCGGGCGGAGTCTCGTGCGGCATCCGGATCGTGTCGCCACCGTCCATCATGCGGCCAGTTCCTCTGCCGTCATGGCGTAAAGATCCCCGGCCCCGGCCAGCGCATGGACGCACAGCCCCGCGTGTTCCGGCAGAAGCCGCAGGATGTGAAACCGCGCAAGGGCGGTGCGGGGGCCGGCTGCGCCCTCGGCCAGCGCGGATTTCAGGTGGAAGTGCCCGCCCAGCACCAGCGCGAAGGCCCGCAGGAAGGGCACGGACCCGGCGAAACGATTGTTGAGGTCGGGTTCCGCGACCAGCGTTTGCACCGTGTGGCGCAGGGTTGCGGCGGCTTCGTCCAGCGCCTTTGCAAGGTCGGGCAGGCTGTCGCGGGCAGCCGCGGCCGTGGCGGCGATCTCGTCCAGCAGGCGGAACGCCTCGGCCCCGCCGTCCATCATCTTGCGTCCGACAAGGTCCATCGACTGGATGCCGTTGGTGCCCTCGTAGATCGCCGTGACACGGACGTCGCGCAGGTATTGCGCGGCGCCGGTTTCCTCGACAAAGCCCATGCCGCCATGCACCTGGATGCCCATGTCGGCCACGCGGCAGCCGGTGTCGGTGCCATAGGCCTTGGTGATGGGCGTCAGCAAGGCGGCCCGCGACGACCACGCCGGATCGCCCGTGGCGGTGGCCATGTCGATGGCCACGGCATTGGCAAGCGCGATGGCGCGGGCGGCCTGGGTTTCGGCCTTCATCGTCATCAGCATGCGGCGCACGTCGGCATGGTCGACGATGGCGCCGGTGCCGCCCTGCACTGGCGGGCGCCCCTGCCTGCGGTCGAGCGCGAAGGCCATGGCATGTTGCAGCGCGCCCTCGGCGGCGCCCAGCCCCTGCACACCGACGCCAAGGCGCGCGTTGTTCATCATCGTGAACATGCAGGCCATGCCGCCGTGTTCCGGCCCGATCAGCCAGCCGGTGGCGCCGTCGTAGTCCATCACGCAGGTGGCGCTGCCGTGCAGGCCCATCTTGTGCTCGACGCTGACCACCCGCAGGGAATTGGCCACGCCGGGGTTGCCGTCGGCGTCGGGAAGGCGTTTCGGCACTAGGAACAGGCTGATGCCCTTGGTGCCCGGCACGCCATCCGGCAGGCGGGCCAGCACCAGGTGGCAGATGTTCGTCGTGAAATCGTTGTCGCCACCCGAGATGTAGATCTTCTGCCCGGTGATCGCGTAGGTGCCGTCGCCGTTGGGCACCGCCCTTGTGCGCAGCGCGCCGACATCGCTGCCCGCCTGCGGTTCGGTCAGGTTCATGGTGCCGGTCCATTCGCCCGAGATCAGGCGCGGCATGTAAAGCGCCTTGATCTCGGGGCTGGCGTGATGGTCGAGCGCCTCTATCTGGCCCTGGCTCATCAACGGGGTGAGTTCGAGGCCCAGGCAGGCGGCGGCCAGCATCTCGTTGATCGCGGTGGTGATGGTCAGGGGCAGGCCCATGCCGCCGTGTTCCGCCGGGGCAGAGGTCGCGACCCAGCCGCCTTCGGACAGGGCGCGGAACGCCTCGGCATAGCCGGGGGGCGTGCGCACGACGCCGTTCTCCAGCCGTGCGGGGTGCAGGTCGCCCGCGCGTTGCACGGGGGCGAAGACCTCTTCGGCGAAGCGTCCGGCTTCGGTGAGGATCGCGTCGGTCGTATCGGGCGTGGCGTCGGCGAACCTGTCGGTGGCGCGGACGGCATCGAAGCCGACGACGTGTTCGAGCAGAAAGCGGAACTGGTCAACCGGGGCGCGATACGGCATGGGGATCCTCCCGAATGGCTTGGCAGACAGCGGGGACAGGGGTACACCCGGGCGCCCGCCCCGTCGAGGGGCCTTGGCCGGATGGACCGCGACGTCATGACCGAGACACGCCTGTTGCAGGCCGATCCGCAGGGGATCGACACCGCTGCCGCGCTGCTGCGCGCGGGCGGGCTGGTCGCCTTTCCGACCGAGACCGTCTATGGGCTGGGCGCCGATGCCACGGACGGGCGCGCGGTGGCCGGGATCTACGAGGCCAAGGGGCGGCCGCGCTTCAACCCGCTGATCGTGCATCTGCCGGACGTAGAGGCCGCGCGGGCCGTGGGCGTGCTGGACGACGGGGCGGAACGGCTGGCGGCGGCGTTCTGGCCCGGGCCGCTGACGCTGGTTGTGCCGCTGCGCGCGGGGGCCGGGATTTCGCCGCTGGTCACGGCGGGGCTGGAGACGGTGGCGCTCCGGGTGCCGGCGCATCCGGTGGCGCAGGCGCTGTTGCGCGCGGCGGGGCGGCCGCTGGCGGCGCCCTCGGCCAACCCCTCTGGCAAGGTCAGCCCGACGACGGCGGCGCATGTGCTGGCGGGGCTGAACGGGCGGATCGCGGCGGTGGTCGATGGCGGGCCCTGTGCGGTGGGGCTGGAATCGACGATCGTGGCGGCGGGCGCGGCGCCGGTGCTGTTGCGCCCGGGCGGGCTGCCGTCGGAGACGGTGGAGGCGTGCCTGGGCCGCCCGCTTGCCCTGGCGGGCGACCTGAAGGGGGCGGTGCCCAGCGCGCCGGGGCAGCTGGCCTCGCATTACGCGCCCGAGGCGGCGCTGCGGCTGAACGCGGCCGGGGCGCGGCCCGGCGAACGGTTGCTGGGCTTCGGGCCGGGAGCCTGCGATCTGAACCTGTCCGAGACCGGCGACCTGGCCGAGGCGGCGGCGAACCTGTTTCACCACCTGCGGCTGCTGGATGCGGGCGGCACGGCGCCCATCGCGGTGGCGCCGGTGCCCGACCACGGGCTGGGCCGGGCGATCAACGACCGGCTGCGGCGGGCGGCGGCACCACGGGATTGAGCCGGGGCGGTCAGCCAGAAAGCGTGGGATCGTCGAGCAGGTGGCGGCCGCGGGGATCCTCGACCTCTATCACCCAGAGGTCGGGGTCGAAACCGCGTTGGCGGGCGATGGCGGCATCGACATCCGGCTCGGCGCCAGAGGTCAGCGTGACCCAGGTGCGGTCGCCGGTGGCAAGGTCGAAGCTGCGCTGAAAGGCGCTGGCCTGCCCGTCCATCGTGGCGAGCTTTACCAGCACGGCGCCGGCGGTGTCGTCGCCCCGGTGCATGATGTGGGCAAAGATGCCTTCGGCCCCCAGCCGGTGCAGGTAGGCCGACACCCAGATACCGGTGGCCAGCCGCGCCATCGGATCAGCCGTTGCCGTCCGAGAAGTCGAGGCCCATTTCCGAGTAGCGTTCGGCCTCTTCCAGCCAGTTCGGGCGCACCTTGACCTGCAGGAACAGGTGAACCTTGCGATCGAGGAACTGCTCCAGCTCGGCGCGGGCCAGCTGGCCCACCGCCTTGATCGTCTCGCCCTTCTTGCCCAGCACGATGCCCTTGTGGCCGTCGCGGGCCACATAGACGATCTGGTCGATGCGCACCGATCCGTCGGGCCGGTCTTCCCATTGCTCGGTCTCGACCGTCAGCTGGTAGGGCAGTTCCTGGTGCAGGCGGAGCGTCAGCTTTTCCCGCGTGATTTCCGCCGCGATCATCCGCAGCGGCAGGTCGGCGATCTGGTCTTCGGGATAAAGCCAGGGGCCCGTGGGCAATTCGCCCGCCAGCCATACCCTCAGGTCGTCCACGCCATAGCCCTTCTCGGCCGAGATCATGAAGGTGCGCACGAAGGGAAAGCGAGCGTTCATCTGCTCGGCCAGCGCCAGAAGCGTCTCGGCCTTGACCCGGTCGATCTTGTTGATGGCCAGCGCCACCGGCCGCCCCGTGGCGCGTTCCTCCAGCGCGGTCAGGATCGCCTCGACCCCGTCGGTCAGGCCGCGATGCGCCTCGATCAGCAGGACGACGATATCGGCATCCGCCGCGCCGCCCCATGCGGCGGCGACCATCGCGCGATCCAGCCTGCGGCGGGGGCGGAAGAGGCCGGGCGTGTCGACGAAGACGATCTGCGCGTCGCCCTCCAGCGCCACGCCGCGGATGCGGGCGCGGGTGGTCTGCACCTTGTGGGTGACGATGGAAACCTTGGCGCCGACCATCGCGTTCAGAAGCGTGGACTTGCCGGCGTTCGGTTCACCGATCAGGGCGACGAAGCCGCAGCGTGTGTCAGTCATCGGAGGTCTCCAGCCGGGACAGCAGGGCGCGGGCGGCGGCCTGTTCGGCGCGGCGTTTCGAGGGGGCCGAGGCGGTTTCGCAGGCGCCGGTCGTCAGGCGCGCCTCGATGGTGAAGACGGGCGCGTGCGGCGGGCCTTCGCGCCCGGTCTCGACATAGTCGGGGGCGGGCAGGCCGCGGGCCTGGGCCCATTCCTGCAGCGCGGTCTTGGGGTCCTTGGCGTCGGCGTCCACGGTTTCGATCCGCGACTGCCAGTGGCGCAGGACCACGGCGCGCGCGGCGTCGAGCCCGGCGTCGAGGTAGACCGCGGCGATCACCGCCTCTATCGCATCGCCGAGGGTGGCCTGCATCTTGCGGGTGCCGGTCTGCAGGTGGGTGCGGCCGAGGCGCAGCACCTCTGGCAGGCCGATCGCCAGCGCCACCTCGGCGCAGGTCTCCTTGCGCACCAGCGCGTTGTAGCGCGGCGCGACGGTGCCTTCGGCGGCGTCGGGGTCGGCGTTCAGCACCGCCTCGGCGATCACGAGGTTCAGCACGCGGTCGCCCAGAAACTCCATCCGCTGGTTCGAGGGGCGGCCGGGCGAGGTGAGGGAGGGATGCGTCAGCGCCCGGATCAGAAGCGCGGGCGAGGCGAAACGGTGGCCCAGCCGCGCCTCGAAGGCCTTCAGCTCTGCCGAAAGCTTCAATCGATCCTCTTGAAGAACCGGTCGCCGCGCCACGTCCAGACAAAGAACATGGACCGCCCGGCGGACGAGAACATGATGCGGTCGGCGCGACCGATCAGGTTTTCGAAGGGCACCATGCCGATGCCGCCGACCGAGCGGTCGAAGCGGCTGTCGGTGGAGTTGTCGCGGTTGTCGCCGAGAAAGAAGAAATGGCCATCCGGCACGGTATAGGTGCGGGTGTCGTCCATGCGCGAGGGGCGGATGTCGAGGATATCGTGCGTCACGCCGCCGGGCAGGAGCTCGGTATAGCGCGTCTTCAGGCAGGCGGCGCCGAGGCCGACGCCCTCGTTGCTGCACTGGGGCAGCGAGCCGACGGGGCCCTGCTGTTCGTAGGTTTCCTCGAAGATGCCGGCGGGGATCTGCGCCGCCGGGGTGCCGTTGATGATGACGACGCCGTTCTGCAGCTGGATCGTGTCTCCGGGCAGGCCGATGACCCGCTTGATGAAGTCCGATCCGTTGACCGGGTGGCGGAACACCACCACGTCGCCGCGCTCTGGCTCGTTGCCGAGGATGCGGCCAGAGATCGGGCACATCGAGAACGGGCAGGAATACTGGGAATAGCCGTAGGCCATCTTGTTGACGAACAGGAAGTCGCCGATCAGCAGCGTGTCCTTCATCGACCCCGAGGGGATCCAGAAGGGTTGGAAGAACAGGGTGCGGAACACGCCCGCGATGAGCAGCGCGTAGACGATCGTCTTGATCGTTTCGCCGATGCCGTCCTTCTTGTCGGTATCCGAAGCCATGCCCTGCCCAAACCTCTGTCGTGGTTGCGCGCTACATGCGGGGCGGGGCGGGGGCTGTCAACCCGGCGGCACGGTGCGGGGGCGGGCCTCGATGATGACGGTGGCCTGCGCCCAGGGGTGATCGTCGGTCAGCGAGACATGCACCACGGCCTCGTGTCCGGGCGGGGTAAGCGCCGCCAGCCGCTCGGCGGCCCAGCCGGACAGCGTCAGGCGGGGCTGGCCCTTGTCGAGGTTGGTCACCGCCATGTCGCGCCAGGCGACCCCCATCCGAAGACCGGTGCCCAGCGCCTTGGCGCAGGCCTCTTTCGCGGCCCAGCGGCGGGCGTAGGTGCCGGCGGTGTCGGCGCGCGCCTCGGCGGTTCGTTGCTCGGCCTCGGTGAAGACGCGGTTGCGGAACCGGTCGCCGAACCGGTCGAGCGTGCCGGCGATGCGGTCGATGTTCGCCAGGTCGGTGCCGATGCCGAGGATCATTCGCCCCCCAGTTCGGTGCGGGCGGTGACCGCGCCGGTCGCCTGGTTGACCGTGACGATCAGGATCAGCGGGTTGGTGAAATCCTGTTCCGGCAGCCAGAGCCGGCCCGGCAGGCGAAAGGTCAGGCCCGTGGCGGGGTCATAGGCGGCGGACAGCGCGGCGAAGTCGAGCGCGGCGAAGCCCTGTGCGCCGTCGAAGCCCACGATCCGGCACTGGCGCGCGCCGAGCGAATCGAAGGGCGGGGACAGCACCAGCAGGTGAAAGGCACCGGCGGCGGGTTCGATGGCGTCGAGAAGCGCAAGGCGGACGTTGCCGTTGGCAAAGCTGCGGCTGTGCGCCTCCCAGGGTTCGGGGATGGCGTCGGGGGTGGCGCGCCAGTCGCATTCCGTAACCTCCTGCGCGGCGGCGGGCAGGGCAAGCGCGGCGGCCAGAAGCGCGGGCAAGGCTCTTGCAAGAGCCTTGGCAAGGCTTTTCCAAAAGCCTTGCACCCGCGCGGTCATGCGCGTGCCGCGTCCATCAGGCGGCGCATCTCGGCGATGGCGGGGCCGAGGCCCTGGAAGATCGCCTCGCCCACCAGGAAATGCCCGATGTTGAGTTCCATCACCTGCGGGAAGGCGGCGATGGGCCCGACCGTGTCATAGGTCAGCCCGTGGCCCGCGTGCACCTCGAGCCCCAGGTCGTGGGCAAAGGCGGCCATCTCGCGCAGGCGCTCCAGTTCGGCGTCGCGTTCCCTGGTGCGGCCCTCGGCATGGGCGTCGCAATAGGCGCCGGTGTGCAGTTCGATCACCGGCGCGCCGATGCGGTGGGCGGCCTCGATCTGGCGGCGGTCGGCGGCGATGAAGATCGACACCCGGCACCCCGCGTCGCGCAGCGGCGCAATGAAATGGGCCAGGCGGTTTTCCTCGCGCGCCACCTCCAGCCCGCCTTCGGTGGTGCGTTCCTCGCGCCGCTCGGGGACGATGCAGACGGCGTGCGGGCGGTGGCGCAGCGCGATGGCCTGCATCTCGGCGGTGGCGGCCATCTCGAAGTTGAGCGGCAGCGTCAGCGCCTCCATCAGCCGTTCGATATCGCTGTCCGAGATGTGGCGCCTGTCTTCGCGAAGGTGCGCGGTGATGCCGTCGGCGCCGGCCTCTTCGGCCAGTTTCGCGGCGCGCACCGGGTCGGGATAGGCGCTGCCGCGCGCGTTGCGCACGGTCGCCACGTGGTCGATGTTGACGCCGAGCCGCAGGCGGCCCTGGCCGGTTGTGCCTTGCATCTGCCTTGTCCTTTCCTGTGCTGCCCGCTGCGGCCTCAGTCCGCGGGTGTGGCGCCGCCGGCGGGTTGCGCAGCCGCCTTGCGCTGCTTCATCGCCTTCTTTCGGCGCCGCTTCTGGTAGGCCGTCACGGCGGGCAATGCCAGCCAATAGGCGACCGTCGCGGTGACGATTCCGGGCAGGATGCCGCCCACGAGATAGGGCAGGAAGACGCGGTCGAAGAACACGCCCAGCCGGTCCCAATGCGCCACCTCGTCCGTGAACATGGCGGTGAAGTTGTGCCAGAGCTCGACCGAGGCACGCGAGAAGGCCTGCACGATCTCGGGCAGCGGGATGCCCAGTTCACGGTCGAGGATCCAGTTGCCCAGTTCCAGGCTGACGGTGGCGATGATCGGGAAGGTGAAGGGGTTGCCCACGAAGGTCGCCAGAAGCGCGGCCAGCAGGTTGCCCTGCATCAGGTAGCCCACCAGCGCCGCGGTGACGAAATGAAAGCCGTAGAACGGGGTGAAGCTGGCGAAGACGCCCGCGGCGATGCCACGGGCGATCTTGTGTGGCGGATCGGGCAGGCGCCGCAGGCGGTGCATGACGTAGCTGGCGGCCCGGCCCCATCCCCCCTTGGGATAGAACGCGTCGGCGACCCACTGCCAAAGGCTCCGCTTGTTCCGGCGCTTGAACACCATGGCCTGCGCGCTTCAGCCCCCCATCGGTTTGCGCCCCGGGTCGCGGTGACGTCCCAGTTCGGCGACGTCGCTTTCCGCTTCTAGGGCCAGCATCACGGTATGCAGGTGTTCGACATCCCTGAGATCGACGTCGACAATAAGGCGGTAATAGTCCGGTTTACGGTCAAGGAAATGAAGGTCCGAGATATTCGCCTTCTGCTCTCCGATCAGGGTGCAGATCCGCCCGAGGACACCGGAGTCGTTGGCGATGGTCATGTCGAGCGACACGGTATGGACCGCGGGATGCTGGCCCGAATGCCATTGCAGGTCGACCCAGCGGTCGGGCTGATCCTCGACCTCGATCAGGACGGGGCAATCAATGGCGTGTACCACGACGCCCCTGCCGCGATAGGTGATGCCCACGATGCGCTCGCCCGGCACCGGCTGGCAGCAGCCGGCGCGCTGGTAGGTCTGGTCGCCGGACAGGCCGATGACGGCGCGGCTGGCCTCGATCTCGTCGGACTTGCCCGCCGCCAGCTCTGGGTAAAGCGTCTCGACCACCGCGCGGGCCGACAGTTCGGCCGAGCCGAGCCGCGCCAGAAGCTCTGTATGGCTGGGCAGGCCCATCTGCTTGGCCGCGGTCTTGAGCGCCTTCTCGGTGGCCTTCTTGCCCACGTGTTCGAAGGCCACGCGCGCCAGCTCGCCGCCCAGCTTGACGAAGCGTTCGCGGTCTTCCTCGCGCAGGCTGCGGCGGATCGCGGCCTTGGCGCGGCCGGTCACCACGATGTCCAGCCAGGTGGGCTGGGGGCGCTGGCCCTCGGCGGTGATGATCTCGACCGACTGGCCGTTCTTGAGCCGGGTCCAGAGCGGCACGCGGATACCGTCGACCTTGGCGCCGACGCAGCTGTCGCCGATGCGGGTGTGAATGCCGTAGGCGTAGTCGAGCGGCGTCGCCCCGCGCGGCAGCTTGACCACGTCGCCCTTGGGCGTGAAGCAGAACACCTGGTCGGAATACATCTCGAGCTTGACGTGTTCGAGGAACTCGTCGTGGTCGTCGGCGGTCTCGAAGCGTTCGGTCAGGCTTGCGATCCACTTGGCCGGATCGACGGCAAAGCGGTTCTCGGCCCGCACGCCATCGCGGTAGGCCCAGTGCGCGGCAACGCCGGCCTCTGCCACCTCGTGCATCTCGCGGGTGCGGATCTGGACCTCGACCCGTTTGCCGTCGCGGCCCGACACCGTGGTGTGGATCGAGCGGTAGCCGTTCGACTTGGGCTGGCTGATGTAGTCCTTGAAGCGGCCCGGCACGGCGCGCCAGCGCTGGTGGATCGCCCCCAGCGCGCGGTAGCAGTCCGATTCGGAGCGGGTGATGATGCGGAAGCCGTAGATGTCGGACAGGCGAGAGAAGCCCTGTTCCTTCTCCTCCATCTTGCGCCAGATCGCGTAGGGCTTCTTGGCGCGGCCGAACACGTCGGCCTCGATGCCGGCCTTGTCCAGTTCCAGCCGGATGTCCGAGGTGATGCGGTTCACCACGTCGCCGGTCTCGCGCTGCAGCGTGATGAAGCGGCGGATGATCGAGTTGCGGCCCTCGGGGTTGAGGACGCGGAAGGCGAGGTCTTCCAGCTCTTCGCGCATCCACTGCATGCCCATGCGGCCGGCCAGCGGCGCGAAGATGTCCATCGTCTCGCGCGCCTTGCGCACCTGCTTTTCATGCGGCAGCGAGCGGATGGTGCGCATGTTGTGCAGCCGGTCGGCCAGCTTGACGAGGATCACGCGCAGATCCTTCGACATCGCCATGAACAGCTTGCGGAAGTTTTCCGCCTGCTTGGTCTCGGAGGACGACAGCTGCAGGTTGGTCAGCTTGGTGACGCCGTCGACCAGTTCGGCCACCTCGCTGCCGAAGCGTTCGGCGACCTCGGAATAGGTGGACTTGGTGTCCTCGATCGTGTCGTGCAGCAGCGCGGTGATGATCGTGGAATCGTCCAGCCGCATCTCTGTCAGGATGGCGGCGACGGCAACGGGGTGGGTGAAGTATTCTTCGCCCGAGTGCCGGAACTGACCCTTGTGCATGGCGCGCCCATAGTCATAGGCGCGCCGGATCAGGTCCTCGTTGGTGCGGGGATTGTAGTTGTGGACAAGCTGAACGAGGTCGTCTGCGTCGATCATCCTGTCCGCTACCCGATGGGCGCCAGCGCCCCTACTGCCGCTCCTGCGCTTCCATCAGTGCGCGCAGGAGTTTTTCTTCGGACATGTCGTCGTCGGCGGGCCGGTCCTGTTCGACGCTGCCGCCACCCATGAGAAGCGCCACCGCGTCTTCCTCGGGTTCGTCCACCTCGATCTGGGTCTGGTGGCTTTCGATCATGCGCTCGCGCAGGTCGTCGGCCGACTGGGTTTCCTCGGCGATCTCGCGCAGCGACACGACGGGGTTCTTGTCGTTGTCGCGGTCGATCGTCAGCGGCGAGCCGGACGACAGTTCGCGCGCGCGATGCGCGGCGAGCAGGACGAGCTCGAACCTGTTGGGGACCTTGTCAACGCAATCTTCGACCGTCACGCGGGCCATGTCTGATCCAATCCTTGGTTGGGAAGGGTGGAAACGTGTATCTACGCCTTTGAAAACGGCTTGACAAGCCTGAATGAACTGGTCCTCAGGCGGGAAGCGGCCGCAGTTCGTCGCGCTGTGACGGCGGCAGGGCGGCGGCCATCTGCGCCACCGTGAGGCCCAGCACCGGATGGCCCCAGTCGGGTGCGATTTCCGCAAGCGGGACGAGGACGAAGGCGCGATCCTGCATCCGGGGGTGGGGCAGGACAAGGCCGTTGGGCGCCTGCCGGGTCTGCTCCTCGGGCGGAAGGCCGCGCCAGGCCTCGAACCCGGCGATGTCCGGCGCGATCCGGTTGCCGAGCGCGATCAGGTCGAGGTCGAGGCTGCGCGGTCCCCAGCGTTGCGTCCGGACGCGTCCAAGCCCGTCCTCGATATGGTGCAGTCGTTCCAGAAGCGCCTCGGCGTCGCGCATGCCATCGAGGACGGCGGCGGCGTTGACGAAGTCGGGGCCAGAGCCGGGCGGAAAGGCCGGCGAGGTATAGAAGCGGCTGACCGCGGCCAGGCGCAGACCGTCGCGCCCGAGCCATGCCAGCGCGGCGCGCAAGGTGTCGGCGGGCCCGCCGGCGGGCGAGGCGGTGTTGGCGCCCAGCGCGATGAGCGCACGTTCGCCATTTGTATCGG
>JAUIIC010000100.1 GCA_030431935.1 Alphaproteobacteria bacterium
CGCGACCAGTCGCAAAGTTTCACCGGGCTTTGGGCGCAATCCTTCGGCACGCCGAACTTCGCCGCGCATGGCGGGTTCTGCTCTGTCAACATGGCGGCGGGCGGCATCTACACGATGGGCGGCGCGTTCTGGGAGTTCGGCCAGCCCGACTGGGACCACGCCAAGCTGTTCCTGTTGTTCGGGGTGGCCGAGGATCACGATTCCAACCCGATCAAGATGGGCATCGGCAAGCTGAAGGCGCGCGGTGCGCGCGTGATCGGGGTGAACCCGATCCGCACCGGATACAACGCCGTGGCGGACGACTGGATCGGGATCACGCCGGGCACCGACGGATTGTTGATCCTGTCGCTGGTGCATGAGCTGTTCCGGGCCGGGCGGATCGACCTCGACTACCTGGCGCGCTACACCAACGCGCCGGTGCTGATCGACTGCGATCCGAAATCGGCCACGCACGGGCTTTTCCTGCGCGACGAGAACGGCAAGGTGCTGATGATCGACCGGGCGACGGAAAAGCCGGTGCCAGAGGACACCCCCGGTGTCATCGGCGACCTGGCCGGCAGCATCCGGCGCGCGGGCGTGACGCACAAGACCGTGCTGCAGCTGATGGCCGAAAAGTACATGGCGCCCGAGTATGCGCCAGAGGCCGTGGCCGACCGCGTGGGCATCCCGGCAGAGCGGATTCGCAGGCTGGCCGCCGACATCGCGCGCGTGGCCTTCGACGAGGCGGTGACGCTGAACCAGCCCTGGACGGACATTCACGGCGTCCGGCACGAGACGATGGTGGGCCGGCCCGTGGCGATCCACGCGATGCGCGGGATTTCTGCCCATTCCAACGGGTTCCAGACGGCGCGGGCGCTGCACACGCTGCAGATCATCCTTGGCGCGGTGGAAACGCCCGGCAGCTTCCGGTTCAAGCCGCCCTATCCGAAACCCAGCTGGGCGCATCCCGTGCCGCACGCCAAGGCGACGCCGGGCCAGCCCCTGGGTGGGCCCCACCTTGGCTATCCGCAGGGGCCGGAACACCTGGCGCTGGCGGACGACGGCACGCCGTTGCGCATCGACAAGGCCTATTCCTGGGAGAATCCGCTGTCGGCCCATGGGCTCATGCAGATGGTCATCCCGAACGCCCATGCCGGGGACCCGTACCGCATCGACACGCTGATGCTCTACATGGCGAACATGGCATGGAACTCGTCGATGAACACCGACGCGGTGATCGGGATGCTGACCGACCGCGACGAGGACGGCGAGTACGTCATTCCCCGCATCATCTACTCGGATGCCTATTCCTCCGAGATGGTGGCCTATGCCGACCTGATCCTGCCCGACACGACCTACCTGGAACGGCACGACTGCATCAGCCTTCTGGACCGCCCGATTTCCGAGGCCGATGCCGCCGCCGACGCGATCCGCTGGCCGGTGATAACGCCCGACCGCGACGTGCGGCCGTTCCAGTCGGTGCTGTGCGACCTGGGCCACCGGCTGGGGCTGCCGGGGTTCCTGAACGAGGACGGCAGCGCGAAATATGCCGACTACGCCGATTACATGGTCAACCACGAACGCCGGCCGGGCGTGGGGCCGCTGGCGGGGTGGCGGATCGGAGAGACCGGGACGAGCCACGGGCGGGGGGCGCCGAACGCGGCGCAGATCGAACGCTATGCCGAGGCGGGCGGGTTCTGGACGGCGCATATCCCCGACGAGGCTGGATATTTCAAGCCGTGGAACCGGGCCTACCAGGACTGGGCGGTCAAGATCGGGCTGATGGACGCAGCGACGCCCTATCGCTTCCAGCTGTGGGTGGAGCCGCTGGCCAAGTTCCGGCTGGCCGCCGAGGGCAAGGGCACGCGCCTGCCGCCGGAGCATCTGCGCGCCCGCATCCGCGAGACGTTCGACCCGCTGCCGATCTGGTACGCGCCCTTCGGCGACGCGGTGGCGGGCGACTATCCGCTGCACGCGCTGACCCAGCGGCCGATGGCGATGTATCACAGCTGGGGCAGCCAGAACGCCTGGCTGCGGCAGATCCACGGGGAAAATCCCCTTTATATTCCGCAGGATATCTGGGACGAGCAGGGGTTTCAGCCCGGCGACTGGGCGCGCGTGACCTCGCCCCATGGCGAGATCGTGGTGCCCGCCAAGCCGATGGCGGCGCTGAACGGGCGCACCGTCTGGACATGGAACGCGATCGGCAAGCGCAAGGGGGCCTGGGCGCTCGACCCCAAGGCGCCAGAGGCCAATCGTGGGTTCCTGCTGAACCACCTGATCGGAGAGCTTCTGCCCGACAAGGGCGACGGCCACCGCTGGTCGAACGCCGACCCGATCACCGGGCAGGCGGCATGGTTCGACCTGCGGGTGCGGCTGGAGCGGGCCGAGGCCCCGGCCGAGGCGCAGCCCGCCTTTCCGCCGGTGCGCCCGAGCCGGGAGGCGGCGGAATGAGACGTCGGCAACACGTCGGCACAACGTCGGCAACACGTCGGCGCGACGGCGCGGGACGGCCGGCGTCGGGATTTGCGTATTTGGACCAAGAAGAAGAGGGGGCCGGCCCGCGATGACCGACCTGCCGGCAACGACGGACCGCAAGCTGGGGCTTGTGATCGACCTGGACACCTGCGTCGGCTGTCATGCCTGCGTGATCGCCTGCAAGGGCTGGAACACCGAGGCCTATGGCGCGCCGCTGTCCGACGACGACCCCTATGGCGCCGCGCCCGAGGGGGCGTTCCTGAACCGGGTGCATTCCTACGAGGTCACGCCCGAGACCGGGCCCGCACAGCTGGTGCATTTCCCCAAGTCCTGCCTGCATTGCGAGGACGCGCCCTGCGTCACCGTCTGCCCCACCGGCGCCAGCTACAAGCGCAGCGAGGACGGCATCGTCCTGGTCAACGAGAGCGCCTGCATCGGCTGCGGGCTGTGCGCCTGGGCCTGTCCCTATGGCGCGCGCGAACTGGACCCGTCCGAGCACGTGATGAAGAAGTGCACCCTTTGCGTGGACCGGATCTATAACGAGAATTTGCCCGAGGAAGACCGAGAGCCCGCCTGCGTGCGCACCTGCCCTGCCGGCGCGCGGCATTTCGGCGATTTCGCCGACCCCGAAAGCAACGTCAGCCAGCTGGTGGCAGAGCGCGGCGGGATAGAGCTTATGCCCGAGCAGGGGACGAAGCCGGTGAACCGCTATCTGCCGCCGCGCCCGAAGGACCAGATCGACGTCCTGGCCCCGCTGCTGGAGCCGGTGGCGCAGGATGCGCGCGGCTTCCTCGGCTGGCTAGACCGCACGCTGGAGCGGCTCTGATGCATCCGGCACGCTCTCTCATCCTGTTCACCACCCTGTCGGGCCTTGGGTTCGGCCTGATGATCTGGTTGGGACTTGGCCTGCCCCGCGTGACCGGCTGGCAGGCCTTCGGCGGCTACCTGATCGCCTTTGCGCTGGCCGGAACGGGGCTGATCTCGTCCGTGTTTCACCTTGGCCGACCGGAGCGGGCCTTGCGCGCCTTTACCCAGTGGCGCAGCAGCTGGCTGAGCCGCGAGGCGTGGCTGGCGGTGCTGGCCCTGACGCTGAACGGTCTTTATGCGCTTACGGCGATGTCGGGCGCGCCGGTGGCGCCGCTGGGCTGGCTGGGGGCGCTTGCGGCGCTGGCCACGGTGGGCGCGACCTCGATGATCTATGCACAGATCAAGGCGGTGCCGCGCTGGCACCACTGGACCACGCCCGCGCTGTTTCTGTCGCTGGCGCTGGCGGGCGGCGCGATGATCGCCGGGCAGGGCACGCTGGGGCTGATCGGGCTGGCGGTGGCGGGCGTGGTTCAGGTTCTGGCCTGGCGCGGCGGCGACACGCGGCTGGCCGAAACCGGAACCGACCTTGGAACGGCCACCGGGCTTGGCGCGATCGGCAGCGTGCGCGCCTTCGAGCCGCCGCACACCGGCGGCAACTACCTGACGCACGAGATGATCCACGTCGTGGGCCGCAAGCACGCGGCCAAGCTGCGCCGGATCGGCGCGGCGCTGGCTCTGGCGGTGCCGGCGGTGGTGATCCTGCTGGGCCTGCCGCCCCTTGCGGCGCTGGTGCATCTGGCGGGGGTGCTGGTGCTGCGCTGGCTGTTTTTCGCAGAGGCCGAGCACGTGGTCGGCCTTTACTACGGCAAGCGTTAGGCCCCGCGCCGCAAGGGACGCGCGGCCAGCGACAGGACGAAGGCAAGCGCCGCGGCGCTGACGATGCTGGGCCCGGCGGGGGTGTCGAAGACGAAACTTGCCGCCAGCCCCGCCACCGCCGAAAGCGCCCCGATGAGGGCCGCGAGGGCCGCCATCGACTCTGGCGAGCGTGACAGGCTGCGCGCCGCCGCGGCCGGGATCAGCAGCATGGAGGCAATCAACAGCGCGCCCACGACCTTGAGCGCGACCGCGACGACCAGCGCCAGCGCAAGCGTCAGCGCAAGGTGTTCGCGCGCCGGCCGGATGCCAGAGGCGACGGCCAGCTCCTCGTTCACGGTCGAGGTCAGAAGCGCCTGCCAGCGCCAGGCCAGAAGCCCCAGAACCAGCACCGCGCCGATCCAGATCACCAGGACGTCGGTGGCCGAGACGGCGAGGATGTCACCGAAGAGAAACGCCGACAGGTCCACGCGCACGCCCTGCACGAAGGACACCGCGACAAGGCCAATCGCCAGAGAGGAGTGGCTGAGGACACCAAGCACGGTATCCATCGCGTGCCCACGCCGCGACAGCTGGGACACGGCGATGCCCACGCCCAGCGCCACGACCAGCGTGCCGGCGAGAATGGAAATCTGGAAGCCAAGCGCGATGGCCACGCCAAGGATCGCGGCATGTGCGACCGCGTCGCCGAAATAGGCCATGCGCCGCCAGACCACGAAGGCGCCAAGCGGCCCCGCCGCCAGCGCCACGCCGATGCCGGCCAGCAGACCGCGGATCAGGAAATCGCTCATGCCGGGGGCGGGCGGTCAGTGGGCATGGTCATGGGCGTGATCGTGGGCGTGATCGTGCGCATGGTCATGATCGTGGTCATGGTCGTGGCGGTAGAGCGCAAGCGCGCCCTGCGTGCCATACCCGAACAGCGCCCGGTATTCGGGCGCGGCAGAGACCACGCGCGGCGTTCCCTGGCAACAGACATGGCCGTTGAGGCAGATGACGCGGTCCGATGCGCTCATCACCACGTGCAGGTCGTGGCTGACCATCAGGACGGCGCAGCCGAGATCCCGGCGCAGGTCCTCGATCAGGCGGTAGAAGGCGGCGACGCCGGGCTGGTCCAGCCCCTGTGTCGGCTCGTCGAGCATCAGGATCTCGGGGTCGCCGAGGATGGCGCGGGCCAGAAGCACGCGCTGGAACTGGCCCCCCGACAGCGCGCGCAGGGGGCGGTCCTGCACGCCGGGCACGCCGACGCGGTCCAGCGCGGCGGCGGTGACGGCGGCGTTGCGGCGGACGGGAAGCGACAGGAACCGCCCGACCGACAGCGGCAGCGTGTCGTCGAGCGACAGTTTCTGCGGGACATAGCCGATGCGCAGGCCCGACCGGCGTGTGACCCGGCCCGAGGCGGGCGGCACCACGCCCAGAAGCGCGCGCAGCAGACTGGACTTGCCCGAGCCGTTGGGGCCGACAAGGGTGACGATCTCTCCCGGCGTGATGGTCAGGGTGACGTCGCGCAGCACCTCTGCCCCGCCATAGGAGATCGACAGCCGGTCGGTTGCGATCAGGCTCATTCCGGGGCGCAGGTGGGGCAGAGGCCCACCGCCTCGATGTTGCTGCGCTCTACCGCGAAGCCAAGGCTGCGGGCGGTGGCGTCCAGCGCCTCGCGCACCTGCTCGCCCGGCGCTTCGGCCACCGCGTTGCAGCCGGTGCAGATCAGGAACACCGGCGCGTGGCTGTGATCGGGATGCATGCATGCGGCAAAGGCGTTCAGGCGCCGGATGCGATGGGCAAAGCCGTGGTCCACCAGGAAATCCAGCGCGCGATAGGCGACGGGGGGCTGGGCGCCGAAGCCGTCCTTCGCCAGCCGTTCAAGCACATCGTAGGCGCCCATCGCGCGGTGCTCTTCCAGCAGGATTTCCAGCGTGCGCCGGCGCACGGGCGTCAGGCGAAGGCCACGCTCGCGCGCCTCACGCTCGACGGCGGCAAGGACGTCATGCCGGCATCCGGCATGATCGTGGCGTTCGAAGGCGCTGGCGTGGGGATCGGGCATTGCAATCCGTTCGTGTTATACTATTACATATCATTCTATGCCATCCCCTGCCGCTTCACAAGGAACTGACGATGCGCGTCCTGCTGCTCTTTCCCCTGATTGCGCTTCCCGCCCATGCGGAGGTGCCCGATATCGTCACCGACATCGCGCCGGTGCAGGCCATTGCCGCCGCGGTGATGGGCGACACGGGCACGCCGCGCCTGCTGATCGACGGGCAGGCCGACCCGCACCACGTGCAGCTTCGCCCGTCCGAGGCGCGGCGGCTGGCCGAGGCGGGCGCGCTGGTCTGGGTTGGCCCGGCGCTGACGCCGTGGCTGGAGGATGCGCGCCAGGGGCTGGCGCCGGATGCGCCAAGCCTTGTCCTGATGGAGGCGCCGGGGGTGATCCTGCGCGAGCCGATGTTCGGCGGGCATGACCATGACCACGGTCATGAGCATGGCGACAACGACGACGCCAATGACCACGAGGACGAGGCGCACGAGGCCGGCGACCCGCACGCCTGGCTCGACCCGATGAACGCCGTCGCCTGGGCGCGGGCCATCGCGGGGATGCTTGGCACGCTCGACCCCGCGAACGGCGCGGCCTATGCGGCCAACGCCGCGGCCTTCGCGCAGGAGACCGAGGCGCTGGTGGCCGAACTGACCGCCACGCTGGCCCCCGTGCGCGACCGCGCGGTGATCGTCCAGCACGACGCCTACGCCCATTTCGCCGACCGCTTCGGCCTGACGGTGGCCGGCAGCATCGGCGACAGCGACGCGGCCGCACGCGGCGCGGCCTCGCTGATCCGGCTGGAGGCGCATATCGAGGCGGGCAACATCGCCTGCCTTCTGACCGAAGTGCAGCAGCCCACCGCGCTGGCCGACCGCCTGCTGGAAGGCCATGACGTCGCGCGCGGCGTGCTGGACCCGCTGGGCGCCGATGGCGCGCCCGGAGCGGACGGCTATGCCCGGCTAATGCGCCAGCTTGCCGCCGACTGGGCCGCCTGCGCCGGGGCCGGTTGACAGCGGCGGGGCGCGGACAGAACCTGCGCCCTGCACATGGCGGCGGGGAGGACAGGCATGGGGGCGATCCATCCGGATCTGAAGGAGGCATCGGTCTTCATCACCGGGGGCGGCGCGGGCATCGGCGCGGCCCTGACCGACGGGTTCATGGCGCAGGGCGCGCGGGTGGCCTTCGTCCAGCGCTCTGACGCCAGCGCCTTTGCCGACGAGATGGCGGCGCGGCACGGCGTCCGTCCTCTGGCGCTGCAATGCGACGTCACCGACATCGGCGCGCTGCGCGCGGCGATCGACACGGCGGCGGCGGCGCATGGGCCGATCCGCGTGCTGGTGAACAACGCCGCCAACGACCAGCGGCACGCCACGCTCGACGTGGACGAGGCGTTCTGGGACTGGTCCATGGCGGTGAACCTGAAGCACTACTTCTTCGCCTGCCAGGCCGTGCTGCCGGGCATGCGGGGGCTTGGCGGCGGGTCGATCGTCAACTTTTCGTCGGTGTCCTACATGATGGGGAACGCGGGCTATCCGGTCTACACCACCGCGAATGCCGGGATCACCGGCATGACGCGGTCGCTGGCGCGCGAGTTCGGCGCCGACCGCATCCGCGTCAACGCGCTGATGCCCGGCTGGGTGATGACGGAACGGCAGAAACGGCTGTGGGTGTCCCCCGAAACGCTGGAGCCGCATCTTGCACGGCAATGCCTGCCGGACCTGCTTGAACCAGAGGACATCGTGGGCGGCACGCTGTTCCTCGCCTCGGACGCCAGCCGGATGATGACCGGGCAGGCGCTGGTGATCGACGGCGGCGTGGTGGTGACGGGATGAGCGGCGCGGAGGTCTTCGACGCCACCCCCTGCGCCCTGGGCGAGGGGCCGCTGTGGCATCCCGGACTGGGGCAGTTGTTCTGGTTCGACATCCTGGCGGGGCGGCTGTTCACCCGGGACGGCGAAGCGACCCGACACTGGGACTTCGAGGGCACCGTTTCGGCGGCGGGCTGGGTGGACGACAAGACGCTGCTTTTGGCCTCCGACAGCGCGCTGTTGCGCTTCGACCTGGGCACCGGCGCGTCCGAAGTGGTGGCGCCGCTGGAGCCTGACATCCCCGGCAACCGGCCGAACGACGGGCGCGCGGACCCTTGGGGCGGCTTCTGGATCGGCACGATGGACCGGGACGGCACCGCGCCCACCGGCGCGATCTACCGCTATTACCGGGGCGAGGTGCGGCGGCTCTACGCGCCGATCACGATACCGAACGCCATTTGCTTTTCCCCCGATGGCGGGCACGGCTTTTTCAGCGACACCCTGTCGGGACAGGTGCAGCGCGTGCGGCTGGACCCGGCGAACGGCTGGCCCGCCGCCGAGCCCGAGGTGTTCCTCGACCTGCGGGCAGAGCGGTTGAACCCCGATGGCGCGGTGATGGATGCGGGTGGCGTGTTCTGGAACGCGCAATGGGGCGCGTCGCGGGTGGCGGCCTACGACGCGGACGGCCGGTTCCTGCGCGCGGTGGCGGTGCCCGCGCGGCAGTCCAGTTGCCCGGCCTTCGGCGGGCCGGACCTGACAACCCTGTTCGTGACCAGCGCCCGGCAGGGCCTGTCGCCCGAGGTGCTGGAGGCAGGGCCGCTCAACGGACAGACCTTCGCCGCCGAGGGCGTGGCGCGGGGACATGCCGAACACCGGGTGATCCTGTGATCCGGCGCTTCGGCGTGCAGGCGGACGGGCGCGCGGTCGACGCCGTGACGCTGGCGGGCGGCGGGCTGACCGCCACGGTCCTGACGCGTGGCGCGATCCTGAACGACCTGCGTTTGACGGGCGTGCCGTGGTCGGTGGTGCTGGGCGCCCCCGATCTTGCGCCCTACGAGGCGGGGATGGCCTATTACGGCGCGATCGTGGGGCCGGTGGCGAACCGGATATCCCGCGGGCAGGCCGAAATCGCGGGGCGGACATGCGTGTTCGAGGCGAACGCGCACGGCATCCTGCTGCACGGCGGGGCCACGGGCACCCATGCGCAGGTCTGGCGGATCGTGGCGCAGGACGCGGCATCGGTGACGCTGGCGACGGACCTGCCCGACGGGCTGGGCGGGTTTCCCGGCAACCGGCACCTGCGCGCGACCTATGCGCTGCCCGGCGACGGCGTGCTGGAGCTGACCATCGAGGCGGACACCGATGCGCCGACGCTTCTGAACCTGGCGCATCACGGCTACTGGAACCTGGACGGGACGCCCGACTATACCGGGCACAGGCTGCGGATCATGGCCGAGCGCTACACGCCGGTGGACGATCTGCTGATCCCCACCGGAGAGACCGCGCCGGTGGCGGGCACGCCCCTCGATTTCCGCGCCGCACGCGCGCTGGCGCCCGGGCGGGATGCGCGGGTCGATCACAATTTCTGCACCGGGGACGCGCGCGGCGGCCTGCGCCCCGTGCTGGAGCTGACCGGGACCAGTGGCGTGGCGCTGGCGGTCGAGACGACAGAACCGGGGCTTCAGGTCTTCGATGGCGGCAACGGCGTGGCGGCGGGCTATACCGGGCATGACGGGCGCGGGCTGGGCCCTTTTGCGGGCATGGCGATCGAGCCCCAGTGCTGGCCCGATGCGCCGCACAATCCGGGCTTTCCGCCGATCCTGCACGGGCCGGACACGCCCTATCGGCAGGTCACGCGGTTCCGGCTGACGCGCTGACGCCTCCCCTTCTTCTGTTCACAAATACTCATGCGCGCAGCGCACGCGCCAGGGGCGCGTTCCGCCTGCCCCGCCACGGGCGCCACCCGTCAGTCCGGCGCGCCCCAGCCGCCGCCGCCGGGCGTCTCCATCTCGATGGCCGCGCCGGCGGGCAGGTCGATCTCGTCATCGCCCTTCAGCGCCCGGCGCGTGCCATCCGGCATCAGCGCGGTGTTGACGCCCGGCGCGCCGGGCGCGCCGCCATCCACGCCGAAGGGCGCGTTGATGCGCTGGCTGCACAGCGTCGTCACCGTCACCGGCGCCAGGAAGCGCAGGCGGCGGCGCACGCCGTCGCCGCCCCGCCAGCGGCCCGCGCCGCCCGATCCCCGGCGGATCGAGAAATCCTCCAGCCTTACGGGGAAGCGTTTTTCAAGGATCTCGGGGTCGGTCATGCGGGTGTTGGTCATGTGGACCTGCACCGCGTCGCAGCCGTCCCAGCCGGGCCCGGCCCCGCCGCCGCCGGCGATGGTCTCGTAATTCTGGAAATCGTCGTTGCCCCAGACGAAGTTGTTCATCGTCGCCTGGCTGCCCGCGATCACGCCCAGCGCGCCGTAAAGCGCGTTGCAGGCGTTCTGGCTGACCTCTGTGTTCCCGGCGATGACGGCGGCGGGATGGACCGGGTTCAGCATCGAGCCTTCGGGCACCACGATCCGCAAGGGCTTCAGGCAGCCCTCGTTCAGGGGAATGTCGCTGCCGACGAGCGTGCGGAAGACATACAGCACCACGGCGCGGCAGACGGCGGCGGGGGCGTTGTAGTTGCCCGCGTGCTGGGGCGAGGTTCCGGTAAAGTCGATCACCGCCTCGCGCGCGGCATGATCGACGGTGACGCGCACGGCGATCCGCTGGCCGGTGTCCATCGGCATGGTGAACTGACCGTCGCGCAGGCGGTCGATGACGCGGCGCACGCTTTCCTCGGCGTTGTCCTGCACATGGCCCATGTAGGCCTGCACCACGTCGAGCCCGTAGGTGCCCACCACCTCCAGGAGCGCGCGGCGGCCGGTCTCGTTCGCGGCCACCTGCGCCTTGAGGTCGGCCATGTTCTGCGAGGGCGTGCGGCAGGGATAGCGGCCAGAGCCGAGGATGGCGCGGGCGTCCTCCTCCAGCAGGGTGCCCCGGTCGACGAGGCGGACGTTGTCGATCAGCACGCCCTCGTCCTCGATATGGCGGCTGTCGGGCGGGGCCGAGCCGGGGGTGCGCCCGCCGATGTCGGCGTGATGCCCGCGCGAGCCCAGCCAGAACACCACGCTGTCACCCACGAAGACGGGCGTGACCACGGTGACGTCGGGCAGATGCGTGCCGCCGTTGTAGGGAGAGTTCAGCATGAAGGCGTCGCCGGGGCGGATCGCGCCCGCGTTGTCGCGGATCACGGTGCAGATCGATTGCGACATTGAGCCCAGATGCACGGGCACATGCGGGGCGTTGGCCACAAGGTCGCCCGCCGCGTCGAAGATGGCGCAGGAGAAATCGAGCCGCTCCTTGATGTTCACCGACCACGAGGTGTTGGCCAGCGTCGCGCCCATCTGGTCGGCGACCGACATGAAAAGGTTGTTGAACACCTCCAGCAGGACGGGATCGGCGGCGGTGCCCGCGGCGGGCGCGTGGCGCGCGGCGTCGGTGCGGGTCAGGATCAGGTTGCCGAGGGCGTCGATCTCTGCCGCCCAGCCGGGTTCGACCATGTTGGTGCCGGTGGGCTCGGTCAGGATGGCGGGGCCGTCGATGCGGTGCCCGGCGGGCAGCCCGGCGCGGTCGTAAAGCGGCACGTCGCGCGGGGCGCCGTCGAGGTGGACGGGGACATGGGCCAGGGGCGCGGTGCGGTCGCCGGTGGGGATCGCGGCGGGGGCCTCTCCGGTGTCGCCGATGGCCTCGACCGCGATCATCTCGATCAGCAGCGCACGTTCGGGGCTGGTAAAGCCGAAGCGGGCCAGGTGGACCTCTTCGAAGGCGGCCTGCATGGCGTCGGCGGTGCCGAAGGGGACCGGCAGCGGCTGGTGAGAGCCGTCGTAGCGCAGGTGGGCCTGCGCCTCTATCCGGATGGCGGAGAGGCCCTGCGCGGCGACCTCGGCGCGGGCGTCGTCGGCCAGGCGGTTCAGCGTGGCCTCTATCTCGGGGGTGTCGGACAGGGGGCGGTCGATCTGCGCCTCGCGCAGGGCCCGCACCTCTGCCAGGCCCATGCCATAGGCCGACAGGACGCCCGCGAAGGGGTGCAGGAACACGCGCCGCATGCCCAGCGCGTCGGCGACGAGGCAGGCGTGCTGCCCGCCCGCCCCGCCAAAGCATTGCAGGGTGTAGCCCGTCACGTCATGGCCGCGCTGCACGCTGATCTTCTTGATGGCGTTGGCCATGTTGTCGACGGCGATGCGCAGGAAGCCCTCGGCCATGTCTTCGGGCGTGCGGGGGGCCTCGCCCGTCTCGTCGGCGACGGTGCGGGCCAGGTCGGCGAACTTGCGGCGGACCACGTCGGCGTCGAGCGGCTGGTCGCCGTTCGGGCCGAAGACCGGGGGGAAGTTGTCGGGGGAAAGCTTGCCCAGCATGACGTTGCAGTCGGTGACGGTCAGCGGGCCGCCCCGGCGATAGCAGGCCGGGCCGGGATCGGCGCCCGCGCTTTCGGGGCCGACCTGAAAGCGGCCATCCTCGAACTTGCAGATCGACCCGCCCCCGGCGGCGACGGTGTGAATGTCCATCATGGGCGCGCGCATCCGGACGCCCGCGACTTCTGTCTCGAAGCTGCGTTCATAGCTGCCGGCGTAGTGGCTGACATCGGTGGAGGTGCCGCCCATATCGAAGCCGATCAGCCGGGAGTGGCCCGCGGCCCCTGCCGTGCGGACCATGCCGACGATACCGCCGGCGGGCCCCGACAGGATCGCGTCCTTGCCCTGGAACAGCGTGGCGTCGGTCAGTCCGCCGTTCGACTGCATGAAGAGCAGCCAGTCGCAGGCCCGCCCAAGGTCGAGCGCGCCGGCCACCTGGTCGACGTAGCGGCGCAGGATCGGCGACAGGTAGGCATCGACCACGGTGGTGTCGCCCCGGCCCACCAGTTTCGCCAGGCACGAGACCTGGTGGCTGGCGGACACCTGGGTGAAGCCGATGGCGCGGGCGATATCCGCCACGCGGCGTTCGTGGTCGGGGTTGAGATAGGCGTGCAGGAAGGCGATGGCGACGGAGCGGATACCCGCGTCATGGGCCGCCTGAAGGGCCGCGCGCGCGGCGTCCTCGTCCAGCGGCGTGACCGTTGCGCCCTCTGCATCCAGCCGTTCGGGCACCTCTGCCACCCGTTCATACAGAAGGTCGGGACGGCGGATGTGCAGATCGAAAAGCCTCGGGCGCGTCTGGTAGCCGATGCGCAAGAGGTCGCCGAAGCCTTGGGTGATGAGGAGAAGCGTGCGTTCGCCCTTTCGCTCCAACAGGGCGTTGGTGGCGACGGTGGTGCCCATCTTGACGGCGTGGATCGCCTTGTCGGGCAAGGGCGCGCCGGGGGGCAGGCCCAGAAGATCGCGCACGCCCTGCACGGCGGCGTCGGCATAGCGTTCGGGGTTCTCTGACAGAAGCTTGTGGGTCAGGAGCGTGCCGTCGGGACGGCGCGCGACCACATCGGTGAAGGTGCCGCCCCGGTCGACCCAGAATTCCCAGCCGCGTTCGGTCATCGCATCCTCCGCCGTTGAACCCCAAGGGGTCCGTCAGGGGCGGACGAATGTCAATCGCGGGGGCAGGTCATTCCGAGGCGCGCAGGACCCGCGCGGGGCGTGCCGCCAGCGGGCGCCAGGCAAAGGCCAGCCCGGCCACCAGCGTCGTCAGCACGCCGCCGGTGACGATGGCCAGCGCCGAGAGCGGTTCAAAGCTGTAGTCGGTTTCCATGACGAAGGTGGTCACGGCCCAGCCCGCCAGCCCGCCCGCCAGCACCGCGACACCCGCCGCCGCCAGCCCGAAGATGGCCGAGCGGAGCGCGAAGTTCGCCAGCACCGAGGCGCGCGAGGCGCCCAGCGTCTTGAGCACCGCGGCCTCGTAGGTGCGGGCACGCTCGCCCGCCGCGGCCGCGCCGATCAGCACGACGAACCCGGTCAGAAGCGTTGCGAGCGCGCCATAGGTGGTGGCCGCGGCGATGCCGGCCAGAACCTCTGACACGCGGTCGATGGCATCGCGGACGCGGATTATGGTGATGTTGGGGTAGGTGGTGCCGATGTCGCGCAGAAGCCGCGCGTCGGCGTCCGGGTCGCCGTAGATCGTGGCGATATGGGTGTGCGGCGCGCCACGCAGGGCGGCGGGGTTCATCGACATGACGAACCCGATGCCGGCGGTGGAGAAATCCACCACCCGGTAGCTGGTGATCGTGGCGGTGATGTCGCGGCCAAGGATGTTCACTGTGACCTCGTCGCCCAGCGACAGGCCCATTTCCAGCGCCTCTTCCTCGGCAAAGCTGACCTGCGGCGGGCCGTCGTGGTCGGGCGGCCACCACTCGCCTTGCGTCACCTGCGTGTCGGGCGGCGGGCGCATGGAATAGGTGATGCCGCGGTCGCCGCGCAGGACCCAGTGATCGCCCGCGACCTCGCGCGCCGGCTGGCCGTTGATGCGGGTCAGGACGCCGCGCAGCATCGGCGCGGTCTGCAGGTCGGTGACGCCGGGGTCGGCGGTGACACGGGCGCGGAAATCGTCGATCTGGT
>JAUIIC010000101.1 GCA_030431935.1 Alphaproteobacteria bacterium
AGGGCGCTCGCCGCGCAAAGCGACATCCTGCTGGAGAACTTCAAGACCGGGACGCTCGACAAGATGGGCCTGGGATATGACGATCTGAAGAAGGTGAATCCCGGCCTGATATACTGCTCTGTCACCGGGTTCGGCCTGACGGGCCCGAAGGCCAGGGACGCGGCCTATGACTTTATGATCCAGGGCATGGGCGGGTTGATGAGCGTCACTGGTGGGCCCGACGGCGTGCCCGGGGGCGGCCCGCAGAAGGTCGGCGTGCCGATCATCGACATCATGACGGGCATGTATGCCGCCATCGGCGTGCTGGCCGCGCTTGCCAACCGCGACCGCACCGGCAAGGGCGACCACATAGATCTTGCGATGCTCGACGTGTCCGTCGCGATGCTGGCCAACCAGGCGATGAACTTCCTCGTCTCCGGCCAGGAGCCGGTGCGTCGCGGCAACCGGCACCCGAACATCCAGCCGCAGAACGTGTATCCTGTGAAGGATGGCCATATCGTCCTGGCCGTCGGCAACGATGGCCAGTTCCGCAAGTTCGCCGAGGAAATCGGGTTGCCCGAACTGGCGGACAACCCGAAGTTCGCCACGAACGTCGCGCGGGTGGAAAACCTGGAGGAACTCGAAGCCCTTCTGATCGAGGCGCTGGCGACACGGACCATCGACGAGTGGGTTTCGGCCTTCAGCGCCTCGGGCGTCCCCTCTGGGCCGATCAACACCGTGGGCCGCGTGTTCGAGGAACCCCAGGTGCAGCACCGCGAGATGCTGCGCAGCATTCCCCATCCGCTTTCGGGCACCGTCAGGCAAGTGGTCAGCCCGCTCAACTTTGCCAACGCCCCGCTTGCCTTCGACCGCGCACCGCCCCTGTTGGGAGAACACACCGAAGAGGTGCTGAAAGCCCTCGGACTTGAGGAGACGCAGACATGAGCCAGAAGAGCCAGGGCGCCGCCAACGGCGGGCGGATCAGCTTTCCCTCGCCCGAAACGATGACCAGCGCCCAACGCGAAGTCTACGAGCAGATCGTCTCGGGTCCGCGAAGAACGCTGGTTGGACCGCTGCGTGCCGCCCTGCACAACCCCGTGCTGGCCGACCGCTGGCAGCGCCTGGGCCAGGTTCTGCGGTTCGAGACCTCGCTGCCCGCGCGGCTCAACGAACTTGCGATCCTGGTGACCGCGCGGCGTTGGAATAGCGAACTGGAATGGGCGATCCATGCCGGCGATGCCGATCGCGCCGGGCTTGACCCCGCGATCGCAGAGGCGATCCGTACCTGTTCCGTTCCCGAGTTCGGAGACGACGACGCAGCCCGCGAGATCTATGACTACGCCTGCGAACTGGTGCAGCGCGGCGACGTCAGCGAAGCGACCTATGCCGCGATCGTCGCCCGCTGGGGCGAGGTGGGCGCGGTCGAACTCACCGCCGTGATCGGCTATTACTCGATGGTCGCCATGACATTGAACGTTCATCGCGTGCCCCTTCCCCCGGGCGTTAGCGCCGACCTGCCCCGCGAAGAAGGCAAGCTGGCCGAGATGCCTGGGTCGGGGGTCTAGACCTGATGTTCTACGACCCGCGCACCGACGACCATGGCCTGCCGCACAATCCCTGGCTGGCGCTTGTCGTGCCGCGTCCGATCGGCTGGATTTCCACCGCCGCGCCGGACGGCACACCCAACCTCGCGCCCTACAGTTGCTTCAACGCGATCTCGTCCAAGCCGCCGCACGTGATGTTCTCTTCGGACGGCCCGAAGGATAGCGTCGACAATGCCGAGGCGACGGGGTTCTTCTGCTGCAACCTCGCCACTTTCGACTTGCGCGAGGCGATGAACCAGAGCTCTGGCGCCTACCCGCCGGAGATCGACGAGTTCGTGGCGTCGGGCCTGACCGCGGTGCCGTGCAGGAACATTCCGGTCATGCGCGTGGCCGAAAGCCCGGTGGCCATCGAGTGCAGGCTGTCGCAGATCATTACGCTTGCACCGTCCAGCGGTCTCGAATGTATCAACCGCATCGCAATCGGCGAAGTCGTCGGTATCCATATCGACGAACGCGTACTGCGGGACGGGCTGGTCGACGTGGAGGAACTTAAGCCGCTGGGCCGGCTGGGCTACCGGGAATACACCGTCCCGCCGCGCAGCTTCGAGATGCAGCGCCCCGCCGTGACGCCGGCCCGCGACTGAGACGACAGGAGAAGAACGCCGATGCCCGATTACGAGACACTTTCGCTTCAGGTGGCCGACCATGTGGCCATCGTCACCATCAACCGCCCGCCGGTGAACGCGCAGAACAACCGCTTCCGCGAAGAGATCGCCGAGGTGATCGACGCCATGGGCGACCGCAGCGACGTCCGCGCCATCATCCTGACCGGAGAGGGCAAGGCCTTTTCGGCGGGGGCCGATCTTACGGAACGCCCGACGCAGGACCCCGGTCACTACACGGCCCACAACCGGCGTGTGCGGGCGAGCTTCGATTGCCTGCTGGAATGCCCCAAGCCGATCATTGCCGCCGTCAACGGCGCTGCCATCGGCGCGGGTTGTGTCACGGCGCTGTGCTGCGACATCATCCTGTGCTCCGAGAAGGGCTTTCTTCAGATGACAGAGGTGTTGGTCGGGCTTGCCGGCGGGGTGGCCCATGTCCGCCGCCATTTCGGCGAAAGCGATGCGCGCATGATGATCTACACCGCCCGCCGGGTCTATGGACCGGAACTCTTGCGGATGAACGTCGCCTCGGCCTGCGTCCCGCCCGAAGAGCTTTTGCCCACCGCACAGGCGATCGCCGCCGATATCGCCAAGGCAAGCCCGTCCGCCGTGCGGGCCGCCAAGAAGAGCTTTCAGATGACCGAGGGCGTCTCGATCTACGAGGGCTATCGTTTCGAGCAGGGCCAGACCAAGGCGCTTTCCACCTCCGAGGACACCGCCGAGGCCATGGCGGCCTTTCGCGAGAAACGTCCGCCGGTGTTCAAGAGCTGAGGCCGGGGCGGGACAGATCCCGCCCTAGCGCAAATTGACCTCGATCTTCATCATGTCACCGCGGTAGGTGCCATTGGCCAGCAGGATGATCTCTCCGTGCTGGTTGACCGCCTCGCGGCGCACCTTGGCCACAGGGTCGCCGATGGAAATGTTCAACTCCGCCGATGTCTCGAGGTCGGCCGAACCGATTGTCACGACCTGGTTCGCCTCGGTCACCGTCTGGCCGGGCAGGTCCGAGACCAGCCTCATCGCGGTAACGGTGGTATAGGCGTCCTCGGGGATCAGGGTGCAGATCCGTTCGTCCACGTAGACATCGGCCAGAAGAAAGGCCGCGCCAGACCGGCTGTGGCGGCGTTTGAGATGCCGGTAGGCCGGGGCGGGGGTGCCGATATGGTCGTCTCCACGGGGCAGCGGCACGTTCCGCTCGTCGCCCAGTATCTCGATTACTGCGTTGTCACGCGCGATCAGCAGGCCGCTCCAGTCGGTCTTGACCTCGCACCACAGGTCACGGCGGGGACGTTCCAGCACGAATGTCCCCTTGGCCCGGTAGCGCTCGATCAGCCCTTCCTTTTCCAGGATGTCGAGCGACTGGCGGATGGTCATGGTCGCCACGCCGCACTGGTCGGCCAGTTCCTTGACCGTGGGGATCTTCGTTCCCACCTCCCATTCGCCGGACTCGATGCGTTGGCGGAAAAGGCTGGCAAGCTGGATGTAGCGCGCGACGTTGCTTTTCTGCAGGGCCTTGACGGTCGCGTTTCCCGATCTTTCAGATGGCATCACCCTGCACGTCCCCTCGTTTCGACTCAAGGGTAGCGGCGGGGTTCAGAGCGTTCAATCAGAAAACCTAGTCTTTTGCCTCTACCTAGAAGGTGAGCTGCCCCTTCGTCAGCGCCCCGGGGTCGCCGCCCTCGTCGTCCCTGACCGCCGTTGCCGCCACTGAGGGCCGCCGCGACAGATCCGCCTCTAGTTCGGCCAGGCGCGGGAAATGGGCGCGCCATGCGCAATCGGTCCAGCGAAAATCCATCTGGCCCAGCGCGGCGGCAAGGGCCACGTGGCCGATGCCGAAGGGCGCCCGCGCGATGGCGTCCGCCTCTGCGTCCAGCCGCGCCATGGTGGCCCGCACCTTCATGCGCCAGCCGTCGATCAGCGCCGGCCAGGGGCCGGTTTCGCGGAGCAGCTCGGTGCGCCATACAAGCAGGATGTCGGTCATCCCGTCGGCCAGCGCCTGCCAGGTCAGATGTGCCACGCGCAGGCGCGGCTCGGCCGGGAACAGCCCCGTGCCGGCCCGCAGGTCGAGGTATTCGCAGATCACCCGGCTGTCGATCAGCCGCGTGCCGTCATCGGTGACCAGCGCGGGGAGCTTGCCCAGCGGGTTGTCGGCCAGCACCGCGGCGGGCGTCGGCAGCTGGACGGCAACGGCGTTCCGGCTCAGTTCCACCTCTTGCGCCAGCCCGGTTTCATTCAGGACGATCATCACCTTGCGCACGAAGGGAGACCGGGGGGACCAATGCAGCTTCATATGTCTCTCCTCATCGTCTCGGACCGCTTCAAACCGGATCGCGACGCCCTGGCCCAGGCCGGTGCACAGGGCGGGACTCGCGGGGCGGCGAAGATCACCCGAAAGGCACAAGAGGACATACCCGGCCCTACCTGCTGAGGCGAAGCGTCATGACCCAGTCCAGCATCACCGCCGCGACCTCGGCGGGCTTTTCGTCCGGCAGCGCATGGCTTGCGCCGTCGATGGTAACGAGCTCGACGCGCGGGGCGAACTCGCGGACGTAGAAGTCGCGCGCCTCGGGCGCCCGGAACGGATCCTGAAGCCCGATGACATCGAGGATCGGCGCGGTGCCGCTCGGCCACCAGCTGTCGCGATCGGTCGCGGCGCGGGCTGCACGCTGGGCAACGACGAGGCGGGCATTCCAGCCCTCCAGCCAGGGCCGCGGGTCGTGGCCATCGGCGAAGAAGGCGCGCCGCAGCGCCGCAAGCCTGTCGGCTTCGGGGGCTTCGGGTGTCATCGCAACCTCGATGGCCCTGGACAGGTCTTCGGGCCATTTGCCGCCGCCCGCGGCCAGCAGGATGATCCCGTCCACGAGATCGGGCCGGTCCTGGGCGACGGTCCGGGCGATCCAGCAGCCATAGGCATGTCCCACGATCACGGCGCCGCCCTTGCCTGCCTCTGCCGCCAGCGCGGCGGCGGCATCGGCGGCCAGGTCGTGAAAGGTGATCCCTTCGAGCGGCCCGGTGCTTTCCGCCGTTCCGCGCGGCCAGGGCAGGACGACACGCAACCCCCCCTCGGCAAGGGCCTCTGCCAGGTGAACGAAATCCTCGGGGCCGCGCCCGGTCGAGGCGATGAGGCAAAGGGTCGGCACCTCGTCGCCGGGCCGCCCCATTACCGTGTAGGAGACGAGGGCATGCCCGTTGCGGACGGCCTTCTTCTGCCCAGGCGCGGCTTTCATCGGTTCACTCCCGTCCCGTCATTTTATCTTCAGCCGCAGCTTGGTGCTGTCGCCCCGGTAGATTCCGTCGGCCACAAGCACGCGAATGCCGTCATGATCCACGGCAAGGCGAACCATCCGCACCATCGGCGCGCCCTGCGGCACCGACAGTGCGCTTGCCAGAGTCAGGTCCGCGGACAGGATCGTCAGCTCCTGCTGGGCGTCAGCGACGGGCCGGCCGGGCAGGTCGGACACCATGCGAAGCGCGGTCAGCCGCTCGGCGCTGCCCTCTGGCAGAAGACGATAGGCGGTCTCGTCGATGTAGACATCCGCCAGCATGAAGGGCGTGCCGTTGCGAAAGTAGCGCCGCCGCAGCCGCCGGTATTGCTGTGCGGGCCGCCCCGGCCAGTCTTCGGATGCCAGAAAATGCGGCGCGGGCCCCAGTTCGTTCGAAGACACCTCTATGTGGGTCGAGTAACGGGCGCTGAGCAGCGCGCTCAGATCGGTGTGGATTTCGCACCAAAGGTCCTTTTTCGGGATCTCGCGCACGAAGGTGCCCTTTGCGCGGAACCTCTCGATCAGGCCTTCTTCCTCCAGGATGTCGAGCGCGCGGCGCACGGTCATCCCGGCCACGCCGCAGTCCCTCGCAAGGTCGATCACGGTGGGGATCTGGTAGCCCACCGGCCATTCCCCGGTCTCGATCCGGCGGCGGAAGTGCCCCGCAAGCTGGAGATACCGGGACACGGCGCTGTTCTTCAGGGCGGTCGCGGTGGTCCCCTCGGTGCTCATGTCAGCACACGGACCGGTGTGCCATCGAGCCAGGCCGCGATGTTTTCTACGGCATCGCGGTAGTAGACGCGGTAGTTCTCTTCGGTCACGTAGCCGATGTGCGGCGTGGCCAGCACGTTCGGCAGGCGCCGGAAGGGGTGATCTGCGGGCAGCGGCTCGGTGTCGAACACGTCGAGCACCGCGCCGCCGATCCGGCTGTCTTCGAGTGCTGCAATCAGCGCGGTTTCGTCCACGATGGGCCCGCGCGAGGTGTTCACCAGGATCGCGTCGGGCTTCATCAGGCCCAGAAGCGCGGGCGTGACGAAGCCTCGCGTTCCGGGCACAAGCGACAACTGGATCATCACCACGTCGCTGGTGGCAAACAGGTCTTCGAGGTCGAGCGGCTGGATGCCGAGGGCTGCGGCGCGGGCGGCCAGGTCGGTGCGGGTCCAGCCTGCCACCTCCATTCCGAAGGCCTGGCCGAAGCGGGCGCACTTGGCCCCCAGAGTGCCAAGTCCGACGATGCCCAGCTGCTTGCCCTCGGCCGAACGGCCAAGCCCCTGTTGCCAGCGGCCGGCCGCACGGAAATTCTGAACCTCGGCAGGGATGTTGCGCAGCGCGGAAAGCATTCCGGCCCAGGCAAGCTCTGCCGCGGGGTTGCCGGCGCTGCGGGTGTGGGTCACGAGGACCCCGTGATCGCGCGCAGCGTCGAGGTCGATGCTGCGGTTCCGGGCCCCTGTCGTGACGAGGTGCTTCAGGTCCTGGAGCTTCTGGAAAAGGCTGCGCGGGAACGGCGTCCGCTCGCGCATGGCGATGACGATGTCCGCGCCCCTTAGCGCCTCGGCCACCTCGCCCTCGGCGCCCAGGTACCGGTCGAAGCGGCACAGGTCCACCCGGCCGTCCAGAACGGACCAGTCCGCCACCGCAAGGGCCGCGTTCTGGTAGTCATCGAGTATGACGCAGGTCGATCTGGCGGACATGGCAATCCATTGCTGTCGGGGGGAAGTGCCGACCGCCGTCAGACGGCGGTCGGCACCAGAGTCGGTGTTACCTGGAGATGCCCTGGCTTTCGGCAAGTTCCTTCCAGCCGGTCAGTTCCTGGTCGATCTCGGCGGCGAAGCCCTCGGGCGTGCTCTGCTCGAGCGTCCAGTCCAGCGGCGTGACCGTGGCGATGAACTCTTCGTTCCGGAGCACCTCGTTGATGTCGGCGTTGATCTTGGCGACGATGTCGGCATCGGTGCCACCCGGAGCGAAGACGCCGACCCACTGGTGGATCTCGGTCTCGGGATAGCCGAGTTCCTTGGTGGACGGAACGTCAGGCAGCGCGGCGATGCGCTCGTTGCCCAGCACCGCAAGCACCTTGATCTTGCCGCTGGCGATGTTGCCGCCCGCAGAGCTGACGGACGAGCCGTAGATGTCGGCCTCGCCGCTCAGGATTGCGACGACGGCGGGGCCACCGCCCTTGAAGTGCACCACGTCAAAGTTCGCTCCCGATTGGGCGATGAACCGTTCGATGGCGAAATGCGTGGTGGTCCCAAGGCCCGCGGTCGCCGCGAATTTGGGGTTCTGCTTGCTGTCCTCGACGAACTCCTCAAGCGTGTTGAACTTGGAGTCGCCCTGGGTCACCAGGATGTAGGACACGTAGCCCACGTTCGCGACCGGCTCGAGGTCGGTGCGCGGGTCGAAGGGCAGGTCGGGCTGGATCGCCGGCGCCGTCACATAGGCCGAGGTCGTCATCAAGAGCGTCAGGCCATCGGGTTCGGCCTGGCTGACCAGCGCGGTGCCGACCATCGAGCCGCCACCCGGACGGTTCTCGATCACGACGGACTGGCCCCATTTCTCTTCTAGGTAGGGTGCCATGTGGCGCGCAAAGATGTCGGTGTTCCCGGAGGGCGAATACGGCACCACGATCGTGACCGTCCCCGACGGCCAGTCCTGTGCCGCCAGCGGCGTCGCCAGTCCGAGCGCAACCGCAAGGGCTGCCATTATCTTCTTCATGAGGTCTCCTCCTCTGTTGTGGCGGCCAGCCCCTTGTGGACGGGTCACGCCGGTTCTGCAGTTCGTGCCTGGCCGTCCGCTTGGCGCGGATGTTCGGCCGCAGCTTCAGTTCTGTCCGTCCGGGGCCTCCTGTTCGGGATGATGCGCCGCGCGCCGCGCTGCCTCGCGTTCCAGGGCGCGGGCGCCGCGTTTGGCGCGCAGGTGCTCCGAACTCCACACGCCCCAAATCAGCACCAGCCCGGTGATGGCCATGATGACGGCACTGATCGGGCGCTCGAAGAACACCGCGAAATCGCCCCGTGCCAGCACCATGGCCCGCCGGAAGTGTTCCTCCATCAAGGGCCCCAGCACGAAGCCGAGCAAAAGGGGCGCGCCGGGAAAGCGGAAAATCCGCATCGCGTAGCCCAGCGCCCCGAAGCCCGCGACCATCCAGATGTTCAGCGCCGAGAAACCCGAGGTGAAGGCCCCGAGGCAGATGAACATCAGCACCGCCGGGTAGAGCAGGTGATAGGGGATCGTCAGCATCCGCACCCAGACGCCGATCAGCGGAATGTTCAGCAGGAGCAGGATGATGTTGCCGACCCAGAAGCTCATGATGAGGCCCCAGAACAACTCTGGCTCGTCGCTGATCAGGTTCGGCCCGGGTGCCACACCGTGGATCATCAGAACGCCGAGCATCAGGGCCATGGTGGCGCTGCCGGGCACGCCCAGCGACAGGGTGGGGATGAAGGCGGTCTGGTCCGCCGCGTTGTTGGCGCTCTCGGGGCCCATGATCCCCTCGATCGCGCCGTTGCCGAAGCGTTCGGGCGACTTGGACACGCGCTTTTCGATCGCGTATGAGATGAAGGCCGCGATCGACGGTCCCGTGCCCGGCAGGGTGCCGAAGAAGGACCCGATCGAGGCGCCGCGAAGCATCGGGAACCATGACCGGCCCACATCGTCGCGCGTCGGCACGATGGCCTTGAGCTTTACGCTTTCGGGGTCGATGTCGGCGGCGTGGACCCGCCGGATCGACATGATGATCTCGGCTACCCCGAAGATGCCCATCGCCAGCGCGATCAGACTGATGCCCTCCAGCAGTCCGAGGTTGCCGAAGGTGAACCGAATGGTCGCCGTCTGGGTGTCCATGCCGACGAGACCTATGATGATCCCCATGGTGACCGCGGCGAGGCCCTTGATCGCAGAGCCCTCGGAGATGGTCGAAGAGGCGACAAGACCCATCAGCATCAGCGCGAAATACTCGGCGGACCCGAACCGCAGCGCATACTCCGCGATCACCGGCGTGAAGAGCGTCAACAGGATGATCCCGAAGGACGCCCCGAAGAAGCTGGCCACCGTGGTCATGAACAGGGCAATCCCGCCACGCCCCTGCTTGGCCATCGGATAGCCGTCGAGGCAGGTCACCGCGTTGGCGGGAGTGCCGGGCAGGTTGAGCAGGATGGACGCGGTCGATCCGCCATAGGTGGTGCCATACCAGATGCCCGCCAGCATGATGAGCGCGGTCGTCGGTTCCAGATGGAAGGTGAGCGGGAACAGCATCGAGATCGCCGCCAGCACGCCCAGGCCGGGTATCACCCCGACAAGCGTGCCGAGCAACGCGCCCAGGAAACAGTAAAGGAGATTCTGCAGAGTCAGCGCGACGCCGAGGCCGAGGGCGAGACTTCCGAGAAGGTCCATCAGAAAGGCCACCTCAGCAGGGGGATTTGCAGACCAAGCAGGAAGACGAAGACGAATGGCGCAAGCAGGCTGAGCCCGATACAGCTGAGGATCAGGCTGACCGGGCGAATTCGCAGGTCCGCCAGGGACGAGATCACGATGATCGCAAAGATCGCGGGGATCAGCCCAAATGGCACGATCAGCGCCGCGAAGGCAGCAATTCCGCCGAGCACGAAGAACGGCGAGAAGATGCGGATATCGGGTTTGGGTCCGGGACGCCGGAGCGACTGCAGGGCCAGGATCACGCCAAGAAACGCCAGCACCACCCCGAGACCGGCGGGAAACATTCCCGGTCCCATCCGGCTGGCCGTGCCGAGCGGATAATTGGCGACCGAAATCCAGGTCACGGCAATACCGAGAAGCACGAGAAGCGCACCGGCCAGGGCGTCCATGTAGTCGAACCGGAACATGCAGCTCCTCCCTTTTTCAGCGGTTCCCCGGGGTCAGGGCGTCATCGCGCGCACTGTCGACCGCCGAACCCCGCATGTCCGATGCCGCCCGGACCGCGGCTTGCGTGTTCTCCGCACCATAAAAGTCTATGATGTAGCTTTTTGTCAAAAAAAATCTTTCCACACTCCTGGATGCGATGATTTCCTTTCGCAAACATCGCGTTACGCCGCTCGGCCCGGTGGCAGTTTGCGGCCGGACCGCCCGGACCGTCCAGGCGCCATGCCGGGGGACGAATCGTGGTTCCGGCCCCGGCAGCGGCGCGCCCGTGCAGCCCCGGCATCCGATTCGTAATCCGAACGCGGAGGCGATGAGGATGTTGGCGTTCTCACCCAAGGCTAACCTGTGGTTAAAGCTTGGCAGCATTTCTGCACTATGCCTTGTCGCCCCGGACTGGCACATCGCGAGCGGGCCGGGGCCTGCAGTGGTTTCGGACAACCAACGTCAAACCGGGAGACGGTCAGATGAGCGACAGCACGCCACGAGGGCAGGATGCCCGCGCCGCCGTTGCGGTCCTTCGCGCCGGGCTGCGCATGCCCGTGGTCGCGGCGCCGATGTTCCTCGTGTCGAACCCCGCCCTGGTGACGGCGTTGTGCGAAAGCGGGATCGTCGGCTCTTTTCCGGCGCTCAACGCGCGCCCCCAGGAAGAGCTTTCGGAATGGCTCGGGCAGATCGGCGCCGCGCGCGAGGCCGCGCTGGCCCGGGGCCACACATTCGCCCCCCATGCGGTCAACATCATCCTGCGGAAGACGAATGCCCGGATGGATGCCGATGTCGAGACCTGCATAGATCACAAGGTGCCGATCCTCATCACCTCGATGAGTGCGCCCGATGCGATCACGCCGCGGATCCATGCCTATGGCGGGCTGGTCTTTCACGACGTCACCACCGTGCGGCATGCCAGGCGCGCGATCCGGGCCGGTGTCGACGGCCTGATCCTGGTCTGTGCGGGGGCCGGCGGCCATGGCGGCATGCTGAACCCTTTTGCCTTCCTCTCCGAGGTGCGCGGCTTCTGGGATGGTCCGGTCATCCTTGCCGGCGCGCTGACCCACGGCGCGCAGGTGCTGGCCGCTGAACTGCTGGGCGCCGACCTGTGCTACCTGGGCACACGCTTCATCGCCACCGCCGAAAGCGCCGCGGTCCCGCCCTACAAGGAGATGCTGCTGGAGGCAGAGGCCGACGACATCGTCTATACCCCTTATTTTTCCGGCACCCCGGCCAATTACCTTGGCCCCAGCATCACCCGCGCGGGCCTCGATCTGGCAGAGATCAAACGTCCGGCCGACGGGATCACCGGCTCACCCGGCGAACGCCACCTGCGCTGGAAGGACATCTGGGGCGCGGGGCAAGGCGTGGGCGCGATCGGGGATGTTCCGCCCGCCGCCGCGCTGGTGGACCGCATGGTCGAGGAATATACGACCGCCCGGGCCGACTGGGCTGCGCGGCTGCAACAGGGCCGTTGAGGCCGGGAGGAGAGACATGGCCGAGATCGAGTACCGGTGCGAGGGCGCGATCGCCCGCATCACCCTCAACCGCCCCGAGCGCAAGAACGCGCTCGCAGGCGCGATGCGCGTCGAGCTGCGCGCGGCCTTCGACCTCGCCAACGAGGATGACGAGGTGCGCGTGGTCGTTCTCGACGCCACCGGAGAGACGTTCTGCGCCGGCGCCGACGTCGACCGGATCGAGAAACGGGACCCCAAGGGGTCGCGCAACAACCTTCAATGGAACGGCCACCGGCTGATCCGGGCGATCTACAACACCGAGAAACCGGTCATCGCCTCGGTGCAGGGCGCTTGCGTGGGTCTCGGTCTGTCGATGGCGATGGCGTCGGATTTCATCATCGCCGCCGATGACGCGCGGTTCTCCTGCATCTTCGCGCGCCGCGGCTTGGCGCCCGACACCGGGGCGGTCTTTTTCCTGACCCGGCTGCTGGGGCAGGCGAAGGCGCGCGAACTGGTTTATTCAACCCGCTTCGTGTCCGCGCCCGAGGCCATGGACCTTGGCATGCTCAACCGCGTGGTGCAGCGCGCCGACCTGGCAGAGGCCACCCGCGCCTTTGCCGAGGAATACACCACGGCCCCCACCTACGCGATCGCGATGGCCAAGAAGATGTTCCAGATGGCCCAGACACCCAGCCTCGACCAGTTCCTGGAACTGGAGGCCCTGACCCAGCCCGGGGTGCACCAGACCCACGACTTCAACGAAGGCGTGACCGCCTTCCGCGAGAAGCGCGAGGCGAAGTTCACCGGGCGCTAGGGCGTATCGCACTCAACCGGGATCAAGACCTCGAAAAGGCAGACGGGGCAGCGTTTGCGAAGCCAAATGCGTTCGTCTGCCTTGGCGAGGGCGATTGTGTTCGAAACGATCTAGCAGCCCGCCGGGATCACCAGTGCATCCACGCCGATGCAGCCCTCGGGCAGCACGATCATCGGGTTGATCTCGGCGCCTTCCAGCGCCGCGCCCTGAGCGGCGGCGAATCGGGAAAGCGCAACGATACTGTCCGCCAGGGCGCCGATATCGGCCTTCTCGGTGCCGCGAGCCCCGTCCAGCACGGCAAACCCCCTCAGGCGTCGGATCATCGCCAGCGCCTCGTCTCGGGTGACCGGCGCGGGGCGCATCACGGTGTCCTTCAGCACCTCGGTGAAGATCCCGCCAAGCCCGACCATCACCATCGGCCCGAAGGTGGCATCGTGATGGGCGCCGAGGATGCACTGCACGCCGCCCGGCACCATCTGGTTGACGCTGACCCCGAGGATCTCTGCCTCGGGCGCGGCGGCGCGCACCGAGGCGAGGATTTCGGCATACCCTTCCCGGACCGCCTGCGCGTCCGGAAGACCGACCCTGACGCCGCCCAACTCGGACTTGTGGGCGATGTCGGGCGAGCGGATCTTGAGCACCACCGGATAGCCGATCTCTTCGGCCAGCCGTACCGCCTCGTCCGCGGTCCCCGCGGTCCCCGAGCGGGCAAAGCGGAGGCCCTCACCCGCAAGGAGGTTTGCCGAGGTGATCTCGTCCAGCCGCGGTGGCAGCGCCACGCGCGGGGGAAGCGCCACGCGGGCGGGCAGCGGGGCCCTTAGGGTCTCGCCCAGCCGGGCGGCGCCTGCAAAGGCCTGCACGCAGGCCTCCGGGTCCTCGTAGACGAGAAACCCGGTCGCCTCGAACGCCCGGGCATTCTCGGGCGTGGATTGAGTGCAGATGGCGAAAAGCGTGTCGGGATATTCCCGGGTCAGCTTGGTCAACCCCTCGGCCATGATCTTGGGGTCGCGCGGGTTCAGGCCCGCGTTGCCGACAAAAAGCATCACCGCGCCGTAGGCCTGGCTCGCCAGCATCTCTTCGACCGCGGCCATGAAGATCTTGCGGTCGCCGATGGTCGCCGCGGTGGTGTCGAGCGGATTGCGCCCGACCGCCAAGGGCAGGCTTTCGCGGATCTTGCGGAAGGCCGCGCCGCTCATCGGGGGCAGGTCCATTCCATGGTCCATCGCCGCGTCGGTCGACATAACGCCGATTCCGCCAGACACGGTCACGATTGCCAGTGTCCTGTCCCTGGGGAGAACGCCGTTGGCGCAGGTGTAGGTGAGTTCCACCAGTTCCGCCAGCGAGCGGCAGACATGGGCCCCGGTCGCCTCCAGCGCCACGTCGAACACCGCCGCCGACCCCGCCATGGCGCCGGTATGGCTTGCCGCCACGCGCTGGCCGGCTTCGCTGCGCCCGGACTTGAGCACCAGCACGGGCTTGCCGTTCGCGCGCGCCACCTCCAGCGCCCGGATGAGCCCCGGTCCGTTGCGGCAGGTCTCGAGGTAGACCACCAGCACATCGGTCTCGGGATCCTGCGCCATCCATTCAAGGCATTCCGAGGCCTCCACATCCGCCTCGTTGCCGGTGGCCACGAACTTCGAGAGGTTCACCCCGCGGGTCAGGACGAGGTTCTGGATGTAGCTTCCCACCGCCCCGCTCTGGCTGACCACGCCGACACGGCCCACCCCGGGGATGCCGCGGTCGAGCGCCGAGGAGAAGGTCGCGAAGATCCGGTCGTTCGTGTTGAACAGGCCCATCGCGTTGGGACCCAGCAGCCGCGCCCCGCCTGCGCGGATGCGATCGACCAGCGCCCCCTGTGCCGCGGCGCCGGCATCGCCGGCCTCGGCGAAGCCGGCCGAGAACATCACGAAGCTTCGGGCCCCGGCGGCCAGCCC
>JAUIIC010000102.1 GCA_030431935.1 Alphaproteobacteria bacterium
TGGAACTGGATGTCGGGGTATTCCACCCCCGCCCGCGACCGGATGAAACCGGTGCTCTCGAACTGGTTCGACGCCCCCGGCCCTGTCCGCGTGAAGAGCCAGCGCGCGCCCACATAGGCCTTCCCCACAAGGTTCCAGTAGCGATAGAGGCTGACGGGCTGCGTCGCGGCCATCTGGACATACATTTCCAGATGATCTTGCAGGTTCTGCCCCACGCCCACGCGATCGGCCAGCACCGGGATGCCATGTTCGGCCAGATGCGCCCCGGGCCCGATCCCCGACAGCATCAACAGCTTCGGCGAATTGATCGCGCTGGCGGCAAGGATCACCTCGCGCCGGGCGCGCACCACCTTCGTGGCCCCGCCGCGCGCGATCTCGACCCCCGTCGCGCGGCCGTCCTCGATCACCACGCGCCGCGCCAGCCCGCGCACGACCTCGCACCGCCCGGTCCGCCGTGCGGGCTTCAGATAGGCGTTGGCCGCGGACCAGCGCTGCCCCTTCCAGATCGTCGCCTCGAACGGGCCGAAGCCCTCTTGCTGGCGGCCGTTGTAGTCGTCGGTCACCGGATAGCCCGCCTGCCGCCCCGCCTCGACGAAGGCGCGGGTCAGCGGGTTGTCGCGCAGCCCGCGCGACACGTGCAGCGGCCCGTCTCCGCCACGCCAGTCCGGATCGCCGCCGTGGCCGCCGTCGTGCCAGTTCTCCATCCGCTTGTAGTAGGGAAGCACGTCGGCATAGGCCCAGCCATCCGCCCCCATCTCGGCCCATGTGTCGAAGTCGCGCGCATGGCCGCGCACATAGACCATGCCGTTGATCGACGACGACCCGCCGATGACCTTGCCGCGCGGACAGGCCAGCCGCCGCCCGCCCAGGTGCGGCTCGGGCTCGGACCAGTAGCCCCAGTCGTAACGCTTCATGTTCATCGGATAGGACAAGGCGCCGGGCATCTGGATCAGCGGCCCCGCGTCGGTGCCGCCATACTCGATCACCAGCACCGAGGACCCCGCCTCGGCCAGCCGCCACGCCATGGCAGAGCCCGCGCTGCCCGCGCCCACGATGACGAAATCGGCCTCCATCACGCGCCTTCGGCCCGCAGCGCCTCGTAAGAGATCATGACGTGTTCGCGATAGCCCGGGCGGTCGCACAGCCGGGCATGATAGGCCTCGACCACGGGGCGCGGACGGCGCGGCACGTCGATGTCGAACCAGCGGAACAGGACATGCCCGATCACGATATCGGCCACCGAAAAGGCGTCGCCAATCACGAAGGGTCCGCTCAGCTGTCCCTCCAGGATGTCCAGCATCTCCTCAAACCCGGCGATCCCGCGGGCCAGCGCGGCTTCGTCCCGCCGCGCCGCCGGGGTGCGCACCCGCGACCAGAAGATCGGCAGGGTGAAGGCGTTGGCAAAGGTCGCCTTGCCCCACTCGGCCCAGGTGTCGACGCGCGCCCGCGCCACCGGGTCGGCGGGCCAGAACGCCCCGCCATCGCCATAGCGCGCCGCCAGGTAGCGCAGGATCGCCGCGCTCTCGAACATCACCAGGTCGCCGTCCTTCAGGACCGGCACCCGCCCGTTGGGGTTCATCGCCAGGAACTCGGGCGTGTCCACGCCGCCGTAGACATGGCCATAGTCCAGCCGCTCGGCGGCAAGGCCCAACTCGGCCAGCCCCCACATCACCATCTGCACGTTGGACGACGTCGCACGTCCGTAAACCGTCAGGCCCATCGCGGCCCCTCCTTCATCGCAAAGCCCCCTCGGCGGCGCGGGGTGGGCGGGTGGGCGCGCCGCCGAGGGGGCGGCCCGCCAGGATCAGTACGCCGCCTCCACCGGGCCCATGCCCACGTAGACGGTCTTGAGTTCCGAGTAATGCTCGATCGCCACCAGCCCGTTCTCGCGCCCCACGCCCGACATCTTGGACCCGCCGAAGGGCACCTCAACCGGGGTCAGGTTGTAGGCGTTGATCCAGCACGATCCCGCCTCCAGCCGCCCGACCACCCGGTGCCCGCGCGACAGGTCGCGGGTGAAGACCGCACCCGACAGCCCGAAGGGCGTGTCGTTGGCGCGCGCGATCACCTCCTCCTCGGTCTCGAAGTCGAGCGCCGACAGGACGGGGCCAAAGATTTCCTCGCGGGCAATGGTCATGTCGTCGGTGACATCTGCAAAGACGGTCGGCTGCAGGAAGTAGCCCGGCAGGTTCGCCCGCCCGCCGCCGGTGACCAGCCGCGCGCCTTCCTCGATCCCCTTGGCGATGTAGCCTTCGACGATCTTCATCTGCGCCTCGCTGACCATCGGGCCGAAGTTCGTGGCCTCGTCCAGCGGATCGCCCATGCGCACGCCCTTCAGCCGCTCGACCATGCGCGCCAGGAACGCCTCCTTGATGCCCTTCTGCAGGAACACCCGCGTGCCGTTGGAACAGACCTGCCCCGAGGAATAGAAATTGCCGTTGATCGCCCCACTGACCGCATCGTCGAGGTCCGCGTCATCGAAGACGATCAGGGGCGACTTGCCGCCAAGTTCCATCGTGACATGCCGGATGCCGGCCGCCGCCGCGGCATAGACCTTGCTGCCCGTGGGCACCGAGCCCGTCAGCGACACCTTGGCCACGCGCGCGTCGCCCACCAGCGCCGCACCCACGTCGCCGCGCCCCTGAACCACGTTGTAGACGCCGGGCGGCGCCCCCGCCTCGACCAGGATTTCCGCCACCTTCAGCGCTGAAAGCGGCGTCGTCTCGCTGGGCTTGAAGACCATCGTGTTCCCGCAGGCCAGCGCCGGCGCGCCCTTCCAGCAGGCGATCTGCGTGGGATAGTTCCACGCCCCGATCCCCACGCAGACACCCAGCGGCTCGCGCACGGTATAGGCCCAGTCGCGGCCCAGCCGCACATGCTCTCCCCGCAGGCTGGCCGCGATGCCGCCGAACCATTCCAGCGAATCCGCGCCGGATGTCGCATCGGCCACCAGCGTCTCCTGCAAGGGCTTGCCGGTGTCGATCGTCTCGATCTCCGACAGCGCGCGGTTGCGCTCGCGCATGATGTCGGCGGCGCGGCGCAGGATGCGGCCCCGCTCTGCCCCGGTCATCGCGGCCCATTCGGCGCGCGCGGCATCGGCGGCGGCCAGCGCGCGCTCGACGATGGCCGGTGTCGCGGCATGGACGCGCGCCACCTCTTCGCCGGTGGCCGGATAGATCACCGGGATCGGGTCTCCGGCGGTGTCCTCGACATACTCGCCGCCGATGAAATGGCTTGCCTTGGGCGTGGCGTCGGGTCGTCCCATCATTCCCCCCTCGGGTATCTCTGGCTGTCTTCCAGCACGTTCAGATCCATGTGGTTGCGCATGAAGCGCTCCGAGGCCGCGCGCAGCGGCTGGAAATCCCACGGGTAATAGCCGCCCTTGCGCAGCGCCTCGTAGACCACCAGCCGCCGCGCCTGGCTGGCGCGCACCTCGGCGTCGAAGGCCGCAAGGTCCCAGCGCGCCGCCGCCTCGGCCCGGAACGCCGCCAGCGTGTCGGCATGGGCCGGATCGGTGGCAAGGTTGGTCAGTTCGTCGGGATCGGCGCCAAGGTCGAACAACTGCTCAGGGTCGAGCGCGCAGGCGGTGTATTTCCACCGCCCCCGCCGCAGGCAGACAAGCGGCGCATAGGACGCCTCGGCGGCATATTCCATCGCCACCGGCGCCTCCCGTTCGGCCCCGCGCATGACAGGCACCAGGCTTTCGCCATCGGTCCAGGGCATGACCTCGTCCATCGACACGCCCGCCAGGTCGCAGAGCGTCGGGCACAGATCTAGCGTGGATACCGGCGCATCCACCCCGCGCCCCAGCCCCCCGGGCACCGCGATCATCAGCGGCACCCGGGCCGAGCCCTCGTAGAAGCTCATCTTGAACCAAAGCCCCCGCTCGCCCAGCATGTCGCCGTGGTCCGAGACGAAGACGATCACCGCCTCCTGCCGCGTCGCCTCCAGCACCTGCAGGATCTCGCCCAGCTTGTCGTCGAGATAGCTGATGTTGGCGAAATAGGCCCGCCGCGACCGCGCCACGTCGTCCCCGGTCAGGTCATAGCTGCGCCAGTCGTTGGCATCGAAGATCCGCCGCGCGTGCGGGTCGTGATCGGCATAGGCCATCGCCGGCACCCGCGGCGCCAGATGCGCGCAGTCCTCGTAGAGGTCCCAGTACCGCCGCCGCGCCACGTAAGGGTCGTGCGGATGGGTGAAACTGACGGTCAGGCACCACGGCCGGTCATCCCGCCGCCGCCCCAGGTCATACAGCTTCTGCACCGCCTGGAACGCCACCTCATCGTCGTATTCCAGCTGGTTGGTGATCTCTGCCACGCCCGCCCCGGTGACAGAGCCCATGTTGTGATACCACCAGTCGATCCGCTCTCCGGGCTTGCGGTAGTCCGGGGTCCAGCCGAAATCGGCGGGGTAGATGTCCGTGGTCAGCCGCTCTTCGAAGCCGTGCAGCTGATCGGGCCCGACGAAATGCATCTTGCCCGACAGGCAGGTGGCATAGCCCGCCCGCCGCAGGTGATGGGCGAAGGTGGGGATGTCCGAGCGGAACTCGGCGGCATTGTCGTAGACGCCCGTCCGCCGCGGCAACTGGCCCGACATGAAACTCGCGCGCCCCGGCGCACAAAGCGGAGACGCGGTATAGGCCTTGCGGAACCGCACCGACCGCGCCGCCAGCCCCGACAGGTTCGGCGCGTGCAGCCAGTCCGACGGGCCGTCCGGGAACAGCGTCCCGTTCAGCTGGTCCACCATCACGATCAGGATATTGGGCCGCGTCATTCCCCAGTCTCCAGAAGCCGGTCGAGCACCCGAGCCACCCGCGCCGTCGCCGCCGCGCCGTCCGGCAAACCCTCGCCCAGCGCGGCGCGGATGTAGATCCCGTCGATCAGGGCGGCCAGCGTCTCGGCCACGTCGGGCGCCGCATCGCCCACCAGCGGCCGCAGGTCATGCACCAGGTTCGACCGCAACCGACGCTGATAGACCCGCAAGAGCCGCCCCGCCTCGGGCACCACGCGCGCCTGCACGTAGAAATTCAGCCAGGCCCCGATCGTCGCCTCGTCGAAATTCTCGGGCGAGAAGCCCGCCGCGATCACCGCGTCCAGCCGCGCCCGCGGCGTCCGCGCCCCGGCCAGCGCCAACCGCACCCCGGCCCCGTACTGCGCCAGGATATGACGCATGGCGGCCAGAAAGATCTGCTCCTTGCCGCCGAAATAGTGATGCGCCAGCGCCGCCGACACGCCCGCCCGCCGCGCGATCCGGCTGACCGTGACGTCGAGAGAGCCCGCATCGCCGATCTCGGCGATGGTCGCTTGGACCAGCGCCTCGCGTCGGATAGGCTCCATCCCGAGTTTCGGCACCGCAGGCTCCACGGCAAAAGGCTTGCGCGCCGAGGCTATCGGGTTTTTAATTGACGCGTCAATCAAGAAAACAGGGAGACTGCCCATGACCCTCCGCTCCACCCTCTCGGCGCTGGCCATCGTCGCCGCCGCCCCCGCGCTGGCCGATTGCGACACCGTCGTGTTCTCGGATGTCGGCTGGACCGACATCACCGCCACCACCGCCGCCACCACCCTCGTGATCGAGGCCCTGGGCTACGACACCGACATCAAGGTCCTGTCCGTGCCCGTGACCTATACCTCGCTCGCCCAGGGCGACATCGACGTGTTCCTCGGCAACTGGATGCCCACGATGGAGGCCGACATCGCCCCCTACCGCGACGCGGGCACCGTCGACACCGTGCGCGCCAACCTGCAGGGCGCCAAGTACACGCTGGCCGTGAACAAGGCCGCCGCCGACCTCGGCATCGCCGATTTCGCCGACATCGCCGCGCAGAAGGACGCGCTCGAAGGCAAGATCTACGGCATCGAGCCCGGCAACGACGGCAACCGCCTGATCATGGACATGATCGCCGACAACGCCTTCGGTCTCGACGGCTTCGAGGTCGTCGAAAGCTCGGAACAGGGCATGCTGGCGCAAGTCGCGCGCGCCGACCGTCGCGGCGAGCCGGTGGTGTTCCTCGGCTGGGAACCGCACCCGATGAACGCCAATTTCGAGATGAGCTACCTGACCGGCGGCGACGACTGGTTCGGCCCCGACCTCGGCGGCGCGACGGTCTACACCAACACCACCGCCGGATACGTCGAAGCCTGCCCGAACCTCGGCGCGCTGCTGAACAACCTCGAATTCACGCTGGCCATGGAAAACGAGATCATGGGCGCGATCCTGAACGACGGCGCCGATCCCTCGGACGCCGCCAAGACCTGGCTCGCAGCAAACCCCGGCGTGCTCGACGGCTGGCTCTCGGGCGTGACCACCAAGGACGGCGGCGACGCCATGGCCGCGGTGAAATCGGCCCTCGGGCTCTGATCCGGCGGAGCCGCGCGATGCGCGGCACAGCTTTCATTGGCCGCGCCTCCGGCGCGGCGTCGGGAGGGGTTTGCCACCCCTCCCGAACCCTCCCCGCGAGTATTTTTGAACAGAAGAAGACACCCCGGGTTCCGGCTTCTTCTGTTTCCAAATACTCCCGCCGGAGGCACACGGAGACGCGCGCAGCGCGGCGACAGGAAAGAAATGCCGCGCCTTGCGCGGCTCCGCCGAATTGCCGCGCGCCACAAGCCGAGGGCTCGCCATGGACTGGCTGACAGACACCAAGATCCCCGTCGGGCGCACCGCCGGCAACGGCTTCGACTGGCTTCAGGCCAACGGCGCATGGTTCTTCGACGGGCTGTCCGACGCGATGGAGGCGCTGATCGACGCCATCCTGTGGGTCCTGCAGACGCCGCATCCCTTCGTCATCATCGCCGTCTTCGTCGGCCTGACCTGGATCCTTCAGAAGAACTGGAAGATCTGCCTTTTCGTGGCACTGGGGTTTCTCTTCATCCTCAACCAGGACTACTGGGAGGAAACAACCGAGAGCCTGACGCTGGTGCTGTCGGCCTGCGTGGTCTGCATGGGGGTCGGCGTTCCCATCGGCATCGCCGCCGCGCATCGGCCGCGCCTTTACGCCGCCATGCGGCCCGTGCTCGACCTGATGCAGACACTGCCGACTTTCGTCTACCTGATCCCGGCCATCGTGTTCTTCGGCATCGGCATGGTGCCGGGGCTGATCGCCACGGTGATCTTCGTCGTGCCCGCGCCGGTGCGGCTGACGCACCTGGGCGTGTCCTCGACGCCCACGCATCTTCTGGAGGCCGCGCGCGCCTTCGGCGCCACGCCGCGGCAGGTGCTGTGGAAGGTGGAACTGCCCTATGCCTTTCCGCAGATCATGACCGGCCTCAACCAGACGATCATGCTGTCGCTGTCGATGGTCGTCATCGCGGCGCTCGTGGGCGCCGACGGGCTGGGCGTGCCGGTGGTGCGCGCGCTCAACCAGGTGAACACCGCGCTGGGGTTCGAATCGGGGTTCATCATCGTGGTGGTGGCGATCATGCTGGACCGCATGCTTCGGGTGGACCGCAAATGACCCGCCCCGGCCCCGATACCCCCACCGCCGTCGTCTTCGACCGGGTGTCCATCGTCTTCGGCGATCATCCCGACAGGGCGCTGCCCCTGATGGACGCCGGGCAAAGCCGGCCCGAGATCCAGGCGGAAACCGGGCAGGTGCTGGGCGTGCACGACTGCTCCCTCACCGTCGGCACCGGCGAGATCCTGGTGCTGATGGGCCTGTCGGGCTCGGGCAAGTCGACGCTCCTGCGGGCCGTCAACGGGCTGAACCCGGTGGTGCGCGGCGAGGTGCGCGTCCAGGGCGGCGATGGCATGACCAGCGTCACGGCCGCCGATGCCGCGACGCTGCGCGCCCTGCGGCTGAACCATATCGCCATGGTGTTCCAGCAGTTCGGCCTTCTGCCCTGGCGCAGCGTGGCCGAGAACGTGGGCCTCGGGCTGGAGCTGGGCGGCGTGCCGCGCGCCGAGCGCGCCGAACGCGTGGCGCGGCAATTGGCGCTTGTCGGGCTGTCGGACTGGGCCGACCGCAAGGTGGGCGAGTTGTCGGGCGGCATGCAACAGCGCGTCGGGCTGGCCCGCGCCTTCGCCACGGACGCGCCGATCCTTCTGATGGACGAGCCCTTCTCGGCGCTCGATCCGCTGATCCGCACCCGGCTTCAGGACGAGTTGATCGACCTTCAGAAGACGCTCAACCGAACGATCATCTTCGTCAGCCACGACCTGGACGAGGCGTTCAAGCTGGGCGACCGCATCGCGATCATGGAGGGCGGGCGCATCGTGCAGTGCGGCACCCCCAAGGAGATCTTCTCGGCCCCCGCCAACGACTACGTGGCCGATTTCGTGGCCAACATGAACCCGCTGGGCGTGCTGCGCGCCTCGGACGTGATGGAACCGGCGGATAGCGCGCCCGCCGAAAGCGTGCCGCCGGACATGCCGCTGGCCGAGGTCATGCACCGCCTTGTGGGGCGCGACGGCCCCATCGGCGTTACCGACGGGGACCGTCTGCTCGGCCAGGTCACCGGCCAGACGGTGATGGCGCGGCTTCTCGATCCGCGCGGCCAGGCCTGAAGCGTTTCGCACAGGCTCGCCCCGACCGTGGCGGGTCTTGCCCGCGGTCGCGTGCGATACGCGTCAGCCGCGCGAGGTGCCGCGCCGCGGGTTGCCCGTGTCCTCGTCGAAGAAATCGTCGTCCGGGCCATCGTCGCTCATGTCCCCGTCCGTCGCCACCGTATCGTCCGCGGGCGGCTCATCGACGGAATCGGTCACCGGACCGGTATCGGGCGCGTTGTCCTCCACCGCGATGCTGTCGGTCAGCGCGATGCGCTCGACGTGGTGCAACGCGGTCTCGCCGGTGTCGATCTCCTTGAAATCGGCACTATCATAGCCGCGCGCCTCGCAGTCTTCCGAGCCGACGATGGTAAACGCATCGGGCAGCGTGCAGAAAAAGTAGCCGTCGCCCTGGAAGGCCATGTCGTCGGCCACGGCGTGATAGTAGTAGTAGCGCTGCTGCAGGTCGCCCGGCAGCGCGTCCACGCAACCGCCCGGTTCCAGCAGCCACCAGCCCTCGGACGTCCAGTCGCTGCCCAGATAGCCGATCGCGACGCTCTGGAAGGCGTCCGTGTCGTTGCAGATTTCCAGCCCCGCCTGCGCCGCGCCTGCCGCGCCGATCAGGGCCACCGCCGCAGCGGCGCACATCCCGGTCTTCATGTCATGCCGTCCTGTTGGTTGCCGACGGGATCAGACTAGGCGCGGAATCGAGTCGTGCCAACCGTCCTGCCCGCATCGGGCAGGACGATCGCACCGGCCTAGTTCCCGCGCGGCGGGCGCGGGGTGACCTTGCGCTCGAAGGTCGGAACGTCGGTGGTGCCCTTGCTTGTCTCGGCCGCCGGCGGCTTGCCGGTGTCGCGCACGGGCGGCGGGGGCGGGGCGCTGGTGTCCACGAGGGTCAGGGTAAAGCTCGTGTAGTCCTCGACGTCGATCTCGGCGAACTCTTCCTCGTCATAGCCACGGGCCCGGCAGTTGGCGTCGCCCACGATGGTGTAGGCGTCGGGCGAGGTGCAGAAGTAATAGCCCTCACCGTCGAAGGTGCCGCCCTCGACCTCGGCGCGGTAGTAGTAGTAGCGCAGGTCGAGCGCCCCGGTGATGACCGTCATGCAATCGTCGGGCTCGATGTTCCACCAGCCCTCGGACGTCCAGTCGTCTTCGCCCTGATAGCCGATGGACACGCTTTGCACCCATTGGGTGTCGTTGCAGAACACCAGCCCGTCGCCGCTGTCCGGCGGGGCCGAGCTTGCACCCTCGGGGTCGACCAGGGTCAGCGTGTAATGCGTGGCCGTGGGGCCGGTGTCGATCTCGCGGAAGTCCTCGGTGTCGTATCCGCGGGCCTCGCAGTTGGTGTCGCCCTCGATGGTGTAGGCCTCGGGCGTGGTGCAGAACAGATAGCCTTCGCCGTCGAAGTCACCCGCGTCCACCTCGGCGCGGTAATAGTAATAGCGGTTCTGCAGATCCCCGGCCAAGGGCAAGAGGCAGGCGCCGGGATCGACGTTCCACCAACCCTCGCTGACCCATCCGTTGGTGCCCTGATAGGCGATGGACACGCTCTGGACGGCCGCGGTCTCGTTACAGACCTCCAGCCCGGCCTCTGCCGACGCGGCGAAGAACAGCCCCGCTATGGCGGCGGCGAGTGCGGCGATACGTTTGGTCATTCCCGATCCGTCCTTTCCCTGACGCGACCGAGTTTAGGAAGAATCTCCCGACCGGCAAAGCCTTTCCTGTCAGAGCTTGGTCGCCACCACCGGCGGCGTGATGCTGCGGCGTTTCAGCACCGCCTCGCGCCACGTGATGAAGCTCACCGCGCCAAGGATCAGCGCGCCGCCCGCGATGACGAAGGCGTCGATCCCCTCTCCGAAGACCAGCGCGCCAAGAAGCGTGGCCCAGACGAGCTGCAGGAAGGTGACGGGCTGCGTCACCGTGATCGGCGCCGCGCGCAGGCCCAGCGTCATCGTGAAATGCCCCGCCGTCGCCAGTGCGGCCACCACGAACAGCCAGCCCACCTGCGTCCACGTGGGCACGACCCAGTCGACCAGCGCCAGCGGGAACAGGCCCATAGTCACCCAGACCGACAGCCATGCCACGACCACGGTCGGCGATTCCCGGTCGGCCATCACCTTGGCCACCAGGAACGAGGTCGCGAACAGGACCGCGTTCAGAAGCATCGCCACATGGCCCGGCGACAACTCCCTGACACCGGGGCGCAGGATCACCAGCGCCCCCGCCAGCGCCACCGCCACCGCCGCGATGCGCCGCACCGCCAGCCGCTCGCCCAGGAACAGCGCGGCGCCGATCGTCACGTAGATCGGCGCCAGATAGCCAAGCGCCGTCACCTCGGCCAGGGGGATGCGCGTCATCGCGAAGAACCAGCAGGTGACGCCCAGCGCATGCACCAGCCCGCGCAGCGCGAACAGCCCGTGCGCGCGCCGATCCAGCCGCGCCGCGCGCAGGCGCGGCAACAGCGGGATGAAGAAGACGAGGCCCATGAAATAGCGCAGGAACGCCGCCTGCCCCGGCGGGATGCCGTCGCCCACATGCTTGACGATGGCCGTGACACCGACAAAAAGCGCGCCCGTGCACAGCATCCACAAGATGCCGACCACCGGGCGCGGCTCGGAAGAAGTGGCGGGAAGTACCATGCCTCGATCTAGACCGGAACGCCGCGCCAAGGGCAAGCCTGTGCGGCCCGCCCGGACCGTGCTAGGCTGCGCCATGTTTCGCGGAGCGTGCCTTCTTGCCCTCTGTCTCTGCCTCGCCGCCCCGCTTCCGGCGGCCGAGACCACGATCTACGCGCCAGGCGGTTGCCCGGTCACACCCATCCAGCCTCAACCGGACCCCGCACGCCTGCCCGATCCGCTGGTGGCCGACCTGCTCGACTGGATCGCGGCCGAGACCGCCTATGACGTGTCGGCCATCCGCGCCGATCCGCCCGCCGTGACCTTCTGCGACCGGGGCGACGCGATCTTCTACGAAGACCTCGAAGTGCTGGTGGGCGACGACATCTTCGGCCTCTACGACGCGCACCGGCGCCGGATCGTGCTGGTGCGCCCCTGGGACGCCGCCGACCCCCGCGACCGGGGCGTTCTGCTGCACGAACTGGTGCATCGCGTGCAACTGGCCAACCGCAGCTGGGAATGCCTGAGCGCCCCGGAATACGAGGCCTATACCCTGCAGGCCCGCTATCTCGAACAGCACGGCATCGACCCGGGCTTCGACTGGCTGCACATCTACTTCCTGTCGAAATGCCCGGTCGACATCCACCCGGCTCAGACGCCCTGACCGAACGCCAGTCCCGCGGCGATCGCCCACATCGTCAGCCCCACCACCACTTCCAGCACCCGCCAGGCCGCGGGCTTGCGGAACACCGGCCGCACCAGCCGCGCCCCGAACCCCAGCGAGAAGAAGAACACGAAGGACGCCACCATCGCGCCGCCGCCAAAGGCCCAGCGCGCGCCCTCGAACTGCGTCGACACCGACCCGATCAGGATCACCGTATCGAGGTAGACATGCGGGTTCAGCCAGGTCAGCGCCAGGCAGGTCGCCAGCGTCGCGCCCAGCGGCCCCGCGCCGCCCGCCGCCGGTTCCAGCGCCTCGGCCGGACCCAGCGCACGGCGGAACGACAGCGCGCCATAGACCAGCAGGAACGCCACGCCGCCCCAGCGCAGCATCGGCGCCACGCCCGGAAGCGCCGCCTCCACCACCGCCAGCCCGCCGACCCCCAGCGCGATCAGCGCCGCGTCCGACACCGCGCAGGTCAGGCACACCGCCAGCACATGCGCCCCACGCAGCCCCTGCCGCAACACGAACGCGTTCTGCGCCCCGATCGCCAGGATCAGGCTGAAGCCCAACGCGAATCCCGCCACCGCCGCCTGAATCATCCGCGCCCTGTCCCCTGCCGACACATCCGGCGGTCCTTGCCGCAACCCGCCCCGCAGCACAAGCCGCAAGCCCGCGCGAAAAAATCTTCACCGGATGTCGAAATCGCCCGGGCCCAGGGCTCATGCATTCAGACGGCCGATCCCCGCGCCGTCCGCATGACCGAAAGGACACGACCATGACACGCCTTGCCCTTGCTGCGCTTCTTGCCGCGCTGCCGCTGGCCGCGCCCGCGGCGGACTTCACCATCTTCATCCACGAGACCCCCGCCGACAGCGCGCTGCGCAGCGATCCCGGCGCCGCGGGGCAGGCCTACTGGGCCACCTGGGCCGCCTGGTCCGCCGATCTCGCCGCCTCGGGCGCGATGACCGGCGGGGCGCCGCTCGTTCCCGGCGCGCCCGGCCCCGACGGGCTGATCCTCGGCGGCTATTTCGTGATCCGGGCCGACAGCCCCGCCGACGCCGCGGCACTGGCTGCCACCGCACCCTCGGCGCTGCGCGGCGGCACCGCCACCGTCGCGGCGCATCTCGACATCATGCCGATGTCGACAGACTGAGCGAACCCCTCCATCATCCACACGTCCAGGGAGACGACACCATGCAGTACATGCTCATCTTCGCCGAACCCGTCGCCGAGTTTTCCGCCCGCACCGATCCCGCCCGCAGCGAAAGCTACTGGGGCGCCTGGGGCGCCTATATCGGCGCCCTGCAACAGGCGGGCGTCATCGTGAACGGCGACGGCCTCCTGCCGCCGGACACCGCCACCACCGTCCGCGTCCGCGACGGCAAGCGCGAGGTGCAGGACGGCCCCTATGCCGACATCAAGGAACAGCTCGGCGGCTATTTCGTGATCGAGGTGCCGGACCTCGACGCAGCCCTCGACTGGGCCGCGAAATCGCCCTCGGCCCGCGTCGGCTCGGTCGAGGTGCGCCCGGTCATGCCGCCGATGCAGCCGTGACCCCGGGGGAAGGCGCCCGTGCCGCGGCCGAAACCGCGCTGCGCGACAGCTACGGGCGCCTTCTCGCCCTCGTCACAAGACGCACCCGCGACATCGCGGCGGCCGAGGATGCACTGTCCGACGCCTTCGCCGCCGCGCTCCGCACCTGGCCCGACCGCGGCATCCCCGAACGACCAGAGGCCTGGCTTCTGACCGCCGCGCGCCGCGCCGCCGGGGCGCAGGACAGGCGCGGCCGCACCGCCCGCGCCGCGCAGGACACGCTGACCATGCTCGAAACCCTAGGCCGCCAGCCGCCCGACGATCCCTTTCCCGACGACCGGCTGCGGCTTCTGTTCACCTGCGCCCATCCCGCCATCGACCCGGCCGCCCGCACGCCCCTGATGCTGCAGACCGTGCTCGGCCTCGATGCCGCGCGCATCGCCGCCGCCTTCGCCACCAGCCCGGCCGCCATGTCCCAGCGCCTCGTCCGCGCCAAGACCCGCATCCGCGACGCCGGCATCCCCTTTGCCACGCCAGAGCCGCCAGACCTGCCCGACCGTCTCGGCGACGTGCTGGCCGCCATCTACGCCGCCTTCGGCACCGGCTGGGACGCGCTCGGCGGGGCCGAGGATGCCGGCCACCCCCTGACGGCAGAGGCGATCTGGCTCGCCCGCCTGACCGTCCACCTGCTGCCGGACGAGCCCGAACCGATGGGCCTCCTGTCGCTCATGCTGCACGCCACCGCCCGCCGCGCCGCCCGCCGCGACGCCTCCGGCGCCTATGTGCCCTTGCGCGACCAGGACCGCGCGCTCTGGGACACCGCCATGATCGCCGAGGCAGAGGCACTCCTGACCCGCGCCGCCGCCGCCCGCCGCTTCGGCCGCTTCCAGACAGAGGCCGCGATCCAGTCGCTCCACGCCGCGACCCCCCGCGGCGCCCGGCCCGACGCCCGCGCGCTGACCGCGCTCTACGACGCGCTCGCGCTGCATCATCCCGCGCTGGGCGTGCTGGTGGCCCGCGCCGT
>JAUIIC010000103.1 GCA_030431935.1 Alphaproteobacteria bacterium
ACCAGCCGCCGCGTGCGCCTGGTGTTCGACCTGATGGCCGAGGTGTTGGGTTAAGCGCCGCGCCTCACGCCTGGAAGTTGCGGCTGTCCTTGATCTGGTCCCAGGCCCAGACGACCTCTTGCAGCTGCTCCTCGTGGCCACGGTCGCCGCCGTTCATGTCGGGGTGCAGCACCTTGATGAGCGCCTTGTAGGCCTTGCGGATCTCGGTCTTGGTCCAGTTGTCCTGCGCGTCGAGGATATCGAGCGCCCGGCGTTCGGTCGGCGGCAGCTTGCGCGTGCCGGTCACCCGCTTGCCGGGGTTGCGCGTGGCGTTCTCGCCCAGGACCTGATGCGGGTCGTCGATGCCCAGCCGGGCCCAGGCGCGCTGTTCCTCCCCCGGCTTGCCGAAGGGCTTGGTCTCACGCTCCCACACGCGGTCCTTGTCGATCTGCTCCTGGAACTCCTCCTCGGTCGAGCCGTTGAAGAAATTCCATTTCAGGTTGTACTCGCGCACGTGTTCCTTGCAGAACCAGTAGTAGTCGTCCAGCTGATCGGGGCTCTTCGGCGCGCGGTACTGCCCGGCCTCCTCGCAGCCCGGATGCTCGCACACCCGCGTCGAGGTCTCGAACGCCCCGGACATGCCGCGCTTGCCGCGCGACTTCTTCTTCTTGTCAGAGGACACGCGAAGGTCGAATCCGAACGGGTCGTTCTTTTCCATGTCACCTGCCTTTCCGACTCGGACCAGCGAGTTTAGTGTCTTCTTCCTGACAGTGAAGGGGGCATCGCGAAAAATGGGTGTGACAGAACAGATCAAGGCCCGGCTTTCGGCGGCCTTTTCACCGCGTCTGCTGACCGTCGAGGACGAAAGCGAACGCCACCGCGGGCACGCGGGCTACCAGGAGGGCGGGGAAAGCCACTTCCGCGTCACCATCGAGGCCGAGGCCTTCGCGCCCATGTCCCGGATAGAGCGGCACCGCGCCGTCCACGCCGCCCTTGGCGCCGACCTCGTCGGCCGCATCCACGCGCTGGCGCTGACGATCCGGCCCTGATTGCCTCAGGCCGTCGGTCCGTCCCGCTCGGCGCTGCCCAGTGCCGGCGCGCCGCCGTCGTCGGCAACCGCCACCAGCCGCGGCGCCCGGCCCTCGGTTCCCAGTGCCGCTGGCGCCGTCGCCCGGAAGGCCGGCGCCGCCAGCACCGCCTCGGCGCGCGGTGCCGCGAGGACCTCTTCCGCGCCGCCCACCGTCCGCCGGAACACCAGCATGTTCTGGAACGTCGTCGTCCGCCCGGTCAGCCCCTGCCGCTCTTCGCAGGGCAGGGTGTCGGTGCGAAGGTATTCCCAGCCGTCGCTGGCCAGCTCGTTCATGATCTCCGACAGCGCGACGGCGAACTTCTGTTCGGTCCCCTTCACGCCCTTCACCTTCGCGGGCCGCGTCGGCGCGGGCACCACCTTGTATTCGTAACGCGCCATGGCATCCCTCCTTGCAGGCGCAGGGACGCTAGCGCCGCGCGCCACCGCGCGAAACCCCCGCCGCGCCGCGCCCGGCCACAAGCCCGCCGGGGTGTTGCCGATCAGCCAAAGGCGAGGACGGCGAAGACCAGCGACAGGACAGAGCCCGCCAGCATCACCATCCCCAGCGGCTTGACCCGCGCCGCGCGCCGCTCGGGCGGCAGGGTGAAGGTCGCCACCTGCAGCGCCACCGCCGCCGCCGTCAGCATCAGCGCCGCCAGCATCTTGACCCAGAACCACGCGCCCATCGCCGCCACGCCGCCCGCCATCGCCACCATGGCGATCCCCGTCAGCCACAACAGCACCAGCCCCGCGAAGCCCAGCCGCCCGATCAGAAGCGTCACGGGCCCCGCCAGCTGCGGCGCCGTGAGCCCGACCTTCGCGCCCACGATGGCATTCGCCACGCCGCCGCCCAGCCCCACGGCCATCGACAGCAGGTGGATGATCTTGAGTGTCTCGAACATCGCGCGCCCTCCCCTTGCGCGCGCAGCCTACACCGCCCCCGGCCCCTGTCCAGCACCCCCGTCCCCCAACCGCGCCAGCAGGTCGTCGCGCAGGCGGGTGGCCTTCTCATGGTGGAACGGCATGTGCTCGGGGTCATAGACCTCCAGCGCCGCCGTCACATGCCCCAGCGCCGCCTCCAGATGCGGTCGCGGATCGGCCGTCGCCCCATGATCGGCCCGCGCCCGTTCCGCGATCGCCAGGTTTTCCTGCGTCTCGGCCCAGTCCACCGGATGGTCCCGCCGGGTGCGCACCTCCAGCGCCGCGCGATAGGCCGCGACCGCCTGCGCCAGCAGCTCCGCCCCCGCCGCGCCCCCGGTGCGGCTGCCCTGTGCCCACAGCGCGGCGCCGAGGTTGTTCTGCGTCGTGGCCCATTGCACCGGATAGTCCCGCCGGGTGCGAACCTCCAGTGCGGTTTGATAGGCTGCCGCCGCTTGCGTTAGCAGGTCCAACCCTGCAGCACCTTCGGTACGCCCGCCTTTCGCCACAAGCACGTTTCCCAGGTTGTGCTGCGTGTTGCCTCGGTCAAGCAGACGGTCTTGCCCGGCAGTTAATTCCAGCGCAGCCCGAAAGGCTGCGATCGCTTGTGCCAGCAAATCGGCTCCCACTTCGCCCGCGTTGCGGCTACCTAAATCTGCCAAGGCGGTTCCAAGATTGTTTTGCGTCATAGCCCATTGATTTGGATGATCGTGTCGGGTGCGGACCTCCAATGCCGCACGATAGGCCGCAACTGCCTCTGCCAGGAGGTCGATTCCCGCTGCCCCCTCGGTGCGGCGGCCTCGCTCATGTAGTGCGCCGCCAAGATTGTTCTGTGTCATTGCCCAGTCCAAAGGAAATTGGTTTCGAGTGAAAACGCTTAACGCGTTCCGCCATGCGTCTATAGCGGCGTCAAGAAAGTGTGTGCGATCAAGAAGCTCAGTCTCATCATGCGAGGCGACAAGGGAAAATGCGAAGCTTGAACTTGCGCGCGCCCATCCCACTGTTCCTGGGGTCTCTTCAAAGACTCGGTTCTGGGCCTCGACAATTACGTTTTGCCAATCGTAGAGCGTTGCATTTGAAAGGTCCGAGCCTCGTAGATCAAGGCCAAGCAAATCTTGATCACGTAAATCGGCGCTTCTGAAGTTTGCGTCTTTGTAGAAGGTCGCCGCATCTGCGCCAGCCAATTGTGCAATCTCATGCAAGTCATCGGTTTCCGCTCTCAGAACACGAATAAGCCTTTCTTGCCAGTCGCTCACGTTCAGTCCTCAAGTATTATCTTGTCAGCGATCATGATTCTCGAGGCAGACTCGGTCACATCAGGAATATCGAGGAAGCCAATTCTCTCTAGTTCTTCTCTTATTATCTGCTCTGCGGCGGCGAGAGACATCTCCCGGTTGGTCTTTCGAAGATAAAAATCTCTTGCTGCGGGATCCTTTTCTTCAAGGTCAATAATTTCGATGTCGGCTCGTCTGCAACGAATCTCAATCATGACCGTTGGCTTGTCGCCATCTGCATTTCGCGCAAGAATTCTTTCAACTTTCAGAACGGGATCGGCAGCATCCCACGCCGGGCCCAGTAGATATTCAGATGCACCCTTGTTTGTGAACACTTCCCACGCATGGTGCCCGTCTGGAGTGGTGAAATGCTGATCTAGATGGCGCAGCAGGTCCTCCTTCAGATGGATTTCCTTTGAGTTTTCCCTACTTGCTTCCGCCTCGAACCCTGCGTCCGCGTCTGGTTTGGAGGAGGCCTTCGCCTTGAAAAAACCACCAAAACTAGACCGCGTCTTTCGGGTTGTCGTCTGTGTCCCAAGGCTCTTGATCGGCGTACGGCGAACGCTCGACTTCCTAACTCTAAGTGGCTCGTGATCCGGAACCCGTACAACAATCTCCGCACGCTTCAGAGCGATCTTGAAGCGCACTTTGGCGTCGTCGCCTTCTCCAAAAAGGCCCTGACGGAAGACAACGTCGACGTGGACGTTCGCCAGGTTGTCCTCACCAAATTCTGCGATCCATCCGTCGATTGAGACGACTTGTTCAAGGGCGCGGGTCGTATTGTCGCTCAATTGCCTAGTCCACTCACCATTGCTTGTCGCCAAGAGTTGGTGAGTAAGGACGCGATTGCAACCCAAATGTGCAATCACCGCGCGACCGATCAACCGGGAAGGGCGCGCCGCCCACTGTCTTCTTCTCTGCCAAAATACTCAATCGGCCCGCCGCCCGCCCCGCGTGCCGCCGGACGGGCGCGCCGACGTTTTGCCGACGTCATGCCGACGCGATGCCGACGTGGGTCAAAGCCCCAGTTTCGCCGCCACGAGGTCGTTGACTGCCTGCGGGTTGGCCTTGCCGCCGGTGGCCTTCATGACCTGCCCGACGAACCATCCGGCGAGCTTGGGATTGACCTTGGCCTTCTCCACCTGGGCCGGGTTCTCGGCGATGATGCGGTCCACCTCGGCCTCGATCGCGCCGGTGTCGGTGACCTGTTTCATGCCTTTTTGTTCAACGATTTCAGCGGGATCGCCGCCCTCGGTCCAGACGATCTCGAACAGGTCCTTGGCGATCTTGGAGCTGATGTCGCCCGCCGCCATCAGGTCGAGGATGCCGCCCAGCTGCGCCGCGGACACCGGGCTGTCGGCGATCGACAGGTCTTCCTTGTTGAGCCGCCCGAACAGTTCGTTGATGACCCAGTTGGCCGCCGTCTTGCCGTCCCGCCCCTTGGCAACCTCTTCGAAATAAACGGAATTTTCCGCCTCTGCCGTCAGAACCGAGGCGTCGTATTCGGTCATCCCGTAGTCCAGCACGAAGCGCGCGCGCTTCTCGTCGGGGAGTTCCGGCAGGCTGGCCCTGATGTCGTCCACCCAGGCCTGCTCGATCTCCAGCGGAAGCAGGTCGGGGCAGGGGAAGTACCTGTAATCATGGGCTTCTTCCTTGGACCGCATCGACCGCGTCTCGCCCTTGTCGGGGTCGTAGAGCCGGGTTTCCTGCACCACGCTGCCGCCGTCCTCCAGGATCGCGATCTGGCGGCGCGCCTCGTACTCGATGGCCTGCTGGATGAAGCGCATGGAGTTCATGTTCTTGATTTCGCAGCGCGTGCCCAGGTGGGAAAAGTCCTGCGTTTCCTGGTACTTCTCGTAGTCGCCGGGGCGGCAGACCGAGACGTTGACATCCGCCCGCAGGTTGCCGTTCTGCATGTTGCCGTCGCAGGTCCCGAGGTAACGCAGGATCTGGCGCAGCTTGCCCACGTAGGCCGCCGCCTCTTCAGGGCCGCGGATGTCGGGGCGGCTGACGATCTCCATCAGCGCCACGCCGGTCCGGTTGAGATCGACGAAGGACATGTGCGGGTCCATGTCATGCACCGACTTGCCCGCGTCCTGTTCGAGGTGGATGCGCTCGATCCGCACCAGCCGCGCGACGCCCGGGCCCATGTCGACCAGCACTTCGCCCTCGCCGACGATGGGGTGGTACAGCTGGGAAATCTGGTAGCCCTGCGGCAGATCGGGGTAGAAATAGTTCTTGCGGTCGAAGGCCGACCAAAGGTTGATCTCTGCCTTCAGGCCAAGCCCGGTGCGCACCGCCTGCGCCACGCAGAACTCGTTGATGACGGGCAGCATCCCGGGCATGGCCGCATCGACGAAGGACACGTTGGAATTGGGTTCGGCCCCGAAGGCCGTGGACGCGCCCGAGAAGAGCTTTGCCTTCGAGGCGACCTGGGCATGCACCTCCAGCCCGATCACGAGCTCCCAGTCGTGTTTGGCCCCCTGGATCACCTTGGGTTTCGGGGTCTCGTAGGTCAGGTCGAGCATGGCGGCCTCCGTGCGCGGGAACGCCCGTTGTCTAGGGCAGGGGCGCAGCCGCGGCAAGGCCCAGACCGTGGCGGGAAGCCGCCGAGGGCCAAGCCCGCGATTGCCGAAGGCCGCGTTTGCCCGCTAGACGGAGGCAGGTTTGCGCCGGAGGTGCCCGATGCCGCGTCCGTTTCCCGTCTTTGCCCTGATCGCCGCCGCCGTCCTGTCCGGATGCGCGCCGACCGAAACTCTGTCCACCAAGGGCTATATGGGCGACCTGCCGCCCATGCGCTGGGATCACCGGCCCGAGGCCGAGGAATGGACCGCGTCGGTCCTCGATGCGCTGGCTTCGCACGGGTCGGTTCTGGAAACGCTGGAACCCGTGGATATCGACACCTTCTGCCCGGCCTATGCCGATGCCGGCCCCGAACAGCGGCGGGCCTTCTGGGCGGGGCTGTTCTCGGCGCTGGCCAAGCACGAAAGCACCTGGCGGCCCGAAGCGGCGGGGGGCGGCGGGCAATGGCTGGGGCTTTTGCAGATCGCGCCCGGCACCGCGCGGGCCTATGACTGCCGCGCGCAGTCCAGCGCCGCGCTCTTCGACGGCTCGGCCAACCTGTCCTGCGGGGTGCGGATCGCGGCGGCCCAGGTGGCGCGCGACAACGAGATCGTGGGCGGCCCCGGCGCATGGCGCGGCGTTGCCCGCGACTGGGCCCCGTTCCGCAGCGCCGAGAAGGTCGCCGACATGGCGGCATGGACCCGCGCCCAGCCCTATTGCGCCAAGCCCGAAGCGAAGGGCGTGCTGGCGCGGCTGGACCGTCTGGCCGGCCCGGCGACCGATGGCTGACGGGATCGTCACCCGGTCCGACCTGACCTGCCCGGCCTGCGGGGTCGTCTCTGCCGCCGAGATGCCGACGGAAGCCTGCCAGTTCTTCTTCGACTGTCCCGCCTGTGGCGCGGTCCTGCGCCCGTTGCCCGGCGATTGCTGCGTCTTCTGTTCGTATGGCAGCGTGCCCTGTCCGCCGATCCAGGCGGGCGAGGGATGCTGCGGATCCGCTCAGTAGCCCCGAACCGGGCCTTTGGCCCAAGCGGGGCGGCGGGTGCTGTCGACGAGTGATACGCTTGGTGCGTGCCGACCGCCCAGCGACAAGGTCGCGCGGCGCAGCACCTCGATCCCGTCTTCGGATCTTGTGGGCAGGGACCTGGGCGACAGCGGCTCTCCGACCGTCACGCGGAACGGCTGACGATCCTTGTTCAGCGTTTCATGGAACAGGGTGATATCGCGCAGCGTCGGGTGGATCATGTCGAAAAGGTAGAACAGCGCCGAGTTGCGCGCGCGGATGTTGACCGGGATCACCGGCAGGTCGAACTTGCGCGCGATCATCGCCGCCGAGGGCATCCAGGGCCGTTCGTAAAGCCGCAGGCCGCGGCGCTTGGCCAGCCGGCCCGAGGGAAAGATCACGCCCAGCCGCCCCGCGTCGATGGCGTCGCGCGTCAGCTCCATCGTCTCGCGCGTCTTGGCATGGCTGCGCTTCTCGGGGCGCCATTCCACGGGCAGGATCATCTCTTCCATCTGTGGCAGGACGCGCAGGATATCGGCGTTGGTGTAGATGAAGAGATCGGGCCGGATCGGGGCGAGCAGGGAATGAAGGATGATCCCGTCGGCGATCCCGGTCGGGTGGTTCGCCACGATCAGGGCGGGGCCATGTCGCGGGATGTGGTCCAGCCCGCGCGCCGCCACGTCGCGCGCCAGCAGGCGGGACAGGGTCGCCATGATCTCGGCAGTGCTGCGATTGCGGAAGTGCTCGGCCAGGGTCAGGGTCTTCTGATAGCCCAGAAGATGATCGAGCACACTGCGGGCGGGACGGGCAAGGGCCATGTCGGTGAACAGCCAAGGCGCCCGTTCGGCGATCAATGGATCGAGTCGGTCCTGCATTGTGTCTTCTCACCAGAGTTCGACGACACCGCGATGACAGTCTAACACGTCCCGGAGGGTAGGTCAGGTGGGGGTGGCAAAGGCTTGCCGATCGGACCGGCGCGTAACGCCGCCCTGCCTTTGCTTCAGCGGGTCTCGGTGCGCTATCCCAGGATGCGCCCCACCATTTCGGCGGTGTCCCGGCTAAGCCCCTCGGTGCCGGCGATCCGCTCCAGCTCGGCCCGCATCATCGCCTGGCGGTCGGCGTCATAGCGCCGCCAGGTCTCGAAGAGCGTGGTCATGCGGGCCGTGGTCTGCGGGTTCACCGGGTCCAGCCGGATCAACCAGTCGGCCAACAGCCGGTATGCCGCCCCGTCGGGCGCATGGAAGCCGGCCGCGTTCATCCCCAGCGCCCCGATCACCGAGCGGAAGCGGTTGGGGTTCTTCCAGTCGAAATCAGGGTGGCGCGTCAGGGCTTCGGCCCTTGCGGCGGCATCGAGCGGCTGGGCATGGGCGACCTGAAGCGCGAACCATTTGTCCATCACCAGCCGGTCGTGGGACCAGCGCTTGTAGAAGATCGACAGCTCCTCTTCGCCCGCGCCGATGTCGAGCAGGCAGGACAGCGCGCCAAGCAGTTCCGTCATGTTGTCGGCGTCGCGGAACTGGCGCTGTGCCCGTCCTGCACCTTCGACGCGCGACAGCAGGCCGAGCGCGGTCAGCCGCAGGGCCCGGCAGCCCGCGGCCTTGGGGTCGGGCGTGTAGGGGCCGGGGATGTTCATCGCCTCGTAGAGATCGGGCAGGATCGCGCGCAGGTGCTGACCCAGCGCCAGCGCCAGCCGCTCTCGCGCCGTGCGGATCGCCAGCGGCTCGGGGGTCACGCCGCTGTCGAACAGCGTCTGCGCCATGTCGTCGTCGGACGGCAGCCGCAGGGCCAGGGCGCGGAACGCGGGGTCCAGCCCCTCGTCGCGCGCCACCCGTTCCAGCGCGGTCAGGTAGGCGGGCCCCGGCGCGGCATTGTCCGTGACCATGCGCGCCAGCACGTCCTTGGCCAGGGCGCGGCCCGCCTCCCACTTGTTGAAGGGGTCGGTGTCATGGGCCAGCAGGAAGGCGCGTTCCTCGGTCGTCGTCGCGCGGTCTAGGATCACCGGGGCGGAGAACCCGCGCAGGATCGACGGGACCGGGCGGGCGGCGAGCCCGTCGAAGGCAAAGCTCTGCTCGGCCTCGGTCATCTCCAGCACGGTGGTGGGCACGACCTCGTCGCCGTTGGGGTTCAGAAGGCCCACGGCGATCGGGATCACCAGCGGATCCTTGTCGGGCTGGCCGGGCGTGGGCGGCGTCGATTGCTGGAAGGTCAGGGTATAGGTGCCGTCCTGCCAGTCCTCGGCGACGCTCAGGCGGGGGGTGCCGGCCTGGGTGTACCACTTTGAGAATTGCCTCAGGTCGCGCCCCGTGGCGTCCTGGAACACCGCCAGCCAGTCCTCGATGGTGGCCGCGTCGCCGTCATGCCGGTCGAAGTAGAGGTCCAGCGCGCGTGCATACCCTTCGGCCCCGACCAGACGGCGCAGCATCCCGATCAGCTCTGCGCCCTTCTCGTAGACCGTGGCGGTGTAGAAGTTGTTGATCTCGACATAGCTCGACGGGCGCACGGGATGGGCCAGCGGGCCGTTGTCTTCGCGGAACTGGCGGGCGCGCAGTTGCAGCACGTCCTCGATCCGCTTGACCGCGTGCGACCGCTCGTCGCCCGAGAACTGCTGGTCGCGAAAGACTGTCAGTCCCTCTTTCAGGCACAGCTGGAACCAGTCGCGGCAGGTGATGCGGTTGCCGGTCCAGTTGTGGAAGTATTCATGCGCGACGATGCCCTCGATCATCTCGTAGTCGCGGTCGGTGGCGGTTTCCGGGCTGGCGAGGACGTACTTGGAGTTGAAGACGTTCAGTCCCTTGTTCTCCATCGCGCCCATGTTGAAATCGTCCACGGCGACGATGTTGAACACGTCGAGATCGTATTCGCGCCCGTACTCGGTTTCGTCCCAGCGCATCGAGCGCTTCAGCGCGTCCATGGCATAGGCGCAGCGGTCCTCGTCGCCCGGCCGCACCCAGACGTTCAGCGCGACGGGACGCCCCGACGCGGTGGTGAAGGCGTCGGAATGCGCCACGAGGTCGCCCGCGACCAGCGCGAAAAGATAGGCGGGCTTTGGCCAGGGATCATGCCATTCGGCAAAGCCTGCGCCCCGGGCCACGGGGTTTCCGTTCGACAGCAGGACCGGCAGGTCGCTTTCGATCCGCACCCGGAATTCCGCCATCACGTCGGGACGGTCGGGGTAGTAGGTGATCTTGCGAAAGCCCTCGGCCTCGCACTGGGTGCAGTACATGCCTCCCGAGATGTAGAGGCCTTCCAGCGCGGTGTTGGACTGCGGGTCGATCTCGACCTCGGCCTCCCAAGTGAAGGGGCCCTCCGGCAGCCGCGCCGCCGGAATGGCAAGCCCGGTGTCGTCGGCCTCGTAGTCGCCCGGCGTCAGCGCCCGGCCATCGACAGAGGCTGAGACCAGGCGAAGCCGTTCCCCATCGAGCCTTAGCGGCTGGCCCCCTTCCGCGGCGGGGTTGGGGCGAAACAGCACCCGCGACAAGACCCGCGTGGCGCTGGGATACAGGCGGAACGTCAGATCGACGCGATCGACGAGCCAGGGCGGCGGCGCGTAGTCGGAAAGGTGAACGGGCTGCGGCGCGCTGTCCTTCATGCGGGTCGGGTCCTTCTCGTGTCGGGGCAGGGTGTCGCTGGACGGTAGTGTGGCCACCTGTCCGCTTCAATGGGGCTTGGCGCGCGGGGCACGCCAGCTAGCTGGCGCAGGATGACGACGACGGCGATCCTTTGGTTCAAGCGTGATCTGCGCATGGCGGACAATGCCGCGCTGGCCGAGGCCGCCCGCGCGGACCGGGTGATCCCGCTTTACATCGCGGAGCCCGAGTTGTGGAGGCAGCCCGACGCATCGGGGCGGCAGTGGGCCTTCGTGGCCGAGTGCCTTGGGGAATTGCGCGCGGCGCTGGGCCGGCGGGGCGCGCCGCTGGTGGTGCGGGTCGGCGATGCCGTGGCCGAGCTCGAGGCGCTGTGGGCCGGGCATGGGGTCACGCGGCTGGTGAGCCACGAAGAGACGGGCAACGGCTGGACCTTTGCGCGCGACCGCCGCGTGGCGGCCTGGGCCGCCGCCCACGGCGTCGACTGGCGGGAGCTGCCGCAATCGGCGGTCGTGCGGCGCCTGAAGGGGCGCGATGGCTGGTCGGCGCGGCGCGAGCGGCTGATGCGGGCGCCCGTGGTGCTGGCGCCCTCCGCGCTGACACCGGTGCCGGGGATCGAGCTGGGGGGCCTGCCGTCGCCCGGGGACCTGGGGCTGGCGCCGGATGCCTGCCCGGCGCGGCAGGAGGGCGGGCGCAAGGCCGGGCTGGCACTGCTCGACAGCTTCCTGGCCGAGCGCGGGCGCAGCTATCGCAAGGACATGTCCACCCCCATCGCCGGAGAACGGGCCTGTTCGCGGGTGTCGCCGCATCTCGCCTGGGGCACGCTTTCGGTGCGCGAGGCCGCGCAGGCGAACCGGCAGCGGGCGGAACGGGCCAAGGCCGACGGGGACGGCTGGTCGGGAAGCCTGTCGTCCCATGCCGCGCGCCTGGCCTGGCGGGACCACTTCATCCAGAAGCTCGAGGATGCCCCCGCCATCGAGACGCGCTGCCTGCATTCGGCCTACGAGGACCTGCGACCGCGCGCCCCCGACGCCGCCCGGCTGGCGGCCTGGGAACGGGGCGAGACGGGATTTCCCTTTGCGGATGCCTGCATGCGCTACCTGGCGCATGGCGGCTGGCTGAATTTCCGGATGCGCTCGATGCTGATGTCGCTGGCCAGCTATCATCTCTGGCTCGACTGGCGCGCGACCGGCCCGCATCTTGCGCGGATGTTCACGGATTACGAGCCGGGCATTCACTGGCCGCAGGTCCAGATGCAATCGGGCACCACGGGCATGAACACGATCCGCATCTACAACCCCGTCAAGCAGGGCCGGGACCAGGACCCGACAGGCGTGTTCACCCGGCGCTGGGTTCCGGAACTGGGCGATGTGCCCGATGCACACCTGCACGCGCCCTGGGCCTGGGACGGGGCACCTCGGCTCCTGGGCCGAAAGTATCCGGAGCCGATCGTCGACGTTGCGCATGCTGGAAAGGTGGCAAGGGAGAAAGTCTGGGCGGTGCGCAAGGGCGCCGGCTTCAGGGACGAAGCCGCCCGCCTCGTCGAGCGTCATGCAAGTCGCAAGGAACCTGGCGTTCCGTCGCGATACAGGCGAGACCGGAACACGGCCCCGGATGACCGGCAGTTGAGGCTCGATCTCTGATGGCGCGGATGCGGCGCAAGGCGGACCTGCCCGAAAAGACCTGTGCGGCCTGCGGGCGGCCGTTCACGTGGCGCCGGAAATGGGCCCGTGTCTGGGACGAGGTGCGGTATTGTTCGGATCGCTGTCGAAAGGAGCGCAGGTTTCCCGGTCCATCGGCCCCCTTGTCGAAAATTGGTCACGAAAACTGACCGCGCCTGTTGCCTATCGGAAACTTTTTCCCTAATCCTGCGCCAGGACCGGCATACACTGGCACACGGAGACAGGGATGAAACACCAGAAAGTACTGCGCGCGGACAGGCACGGGCTTCAGGTTGATGCCGCGCTGGCGGCCTTCATCGAGGGGCAGGCCCTTCCCGGCACCGGCGTGGCGCCAGAGACCTTCTGGACCGGGTTCTCGGCCCTCGTGCACGAGCTTGGCCCCAGGAACCGCGCCCTGCTGGAGACCCGTGCAGAGATGCAGCGCCGGATCGACGCGTGGCACCGCGCGCGCCGGGGTCAGCCGCACGACGCGGCCGCCTACGAGGCGTTCCTGCGCGAGATCGGCTATCTTCTGCCAGAGGGCGAGGACTTTTCCATCGACACCGGCAATATCGACCCTGAGATCGCCGAGATTCCCGGCCCGCAGCTGGTCGTGCCGATCATGAATGCACGCTACGCGCTGAACGCGGCCAATGCGCGGTGGGGATCGCTCTACGATGCGCTTTACGGGACCGACGCGCTGGGCGACCTGCCGAAGGGGGGCGCATATGACCCCGACCGTGGCGCGCGCGTGATCGCCTGGGCCAAGGAGTTCCTCGACCGGGCGGTGCCGCTGGCCGATGGAAGCCATGCGGACGTCGCCGGCTATGCGGTGATCGACGGCGCGCTGTCGCCCGCGCTGGCCGATCCCCCGGCCCTTGTCGGCTACCGGGGCGAGGCGGAAGCGCCGGATGCGATCGTCCTTGTCAACAATGGCCTACATGTCGAGATCGTCATCGACCGGTCGCACCTGATCGGCCAGGGCGATCTTGCCGGTGTTGCGGACGTGCGGCTCGAGTCCGCGGTGTCTGCGATCATGGATTGCGAGGATTCGGTGGCCGCCGTCGATGCCGAGGACAAGGTCCTCGCCTACGGCAACTGGCTGGGCCTGATGAAGGGCGACCTGTCCGAAGAGGTGACCAAGGGCGGCCGCACCCATACCCGGCGCCTGCACCCCGATGTCGCCCTGACCGGGCCTGACGGGTCTGAGGTATCGCTGAAGGGCCGGGCGCTGATGCTGGTGCGCAATGTCGGCCACCTGATGACCACGCCCGCGATCCTCGACCGGGACGGGACCGAGATCGGCGAGGGCCTGATGGACGCCATGGTGACCGTCCTGATCGCCATGCACGACCTGCAGAAGTCCGACGGCCTACGCAATTCGGCCGCCGGGTCCGTCTACGTGGTCAAGCCGAAGATGCACGGCCCCGACGAGGTGGCCTTCGCTGACGAGATGTTCACGCGGGTCGAGGCGGTGCTTGGGCTGCCGCGTTATACTGTGAAGCTTGGGATCATGGACGAAGAGCGCCGGACCTCTGCCAACCTGAAGGAATGCATCCGCGCCGCGCGCCACCGGGTGGCCTTCATCAATACCGGCTTCCTCGACCGCACGGGCGACGAGATCCACACCTCGATGGAAGCGGGCCCGATGGTCCCCAAGGGCGAGATGAAGGGGTCGGCCTGGATTGCCGCCTACGAGGATCGCAACGTCGATATCGGGCTGGCCTGCGGTCTGAGCGGCAAGGCGCAGATCGGCAAGGGGATGTGGGCGGCGCCGGACCTGATGGCGGCGATGCTGCGTGACAAGATCGGCCATCCGCAGGCCGGCGCCAACTGCGCCTGGGTGCCGTCGCCGACCGCGGCCACGCTGCACGCGACGCATTACCATGACGTCGACGTCAAGGCACGCCAGGCCGAGCTTGCGGGCGGCGGCATGCGGCGCACGCTCGGCGACCTGCTGACGATCCCGATCATGCAGGGGCGCAACCTGTCGGACGAGGCGATCACTCAGGAAATCGAGAACAATGCGCAGGGCATCCTGGGCTACGTCGTGCGCTGGGTCGATCAGGGCGTCGGCTGTTCCAAGGTGCCGGACATCCATGACGTGGCGCTGATGGAAGACCGGGCGACCTGCCGGATTTCCAGCCAGGCGCTGGCCAACTGGCTG
>JAUIIC010000104.1 GCA_030431935.1 Alphaproteobacteria bacterium
GCACGCCCGCTTCTCGGCGATCGAGCGGCGCTATGTCTACCGGATCGTCTGCCGCCGGGCGCCCATGACGCATGAGGCCGGGCTGGTGTGGCGGGTGAACCGCCGACTGGATGCCGACGCGATGCAGACAGCTTGCCGACACCTCGTCGGGCGGCACGACTTCACCACCTTCCGCGCCGCGCAATGCCAGGCCGACAGCCCGGTCAAGACGCTGGACGCCCTCGATGTGGAAGAGCTGAACCGTTCGGATGGCACGGAAATCCGGTTTCACGTCCGCGCCCGCAGCTTCCTGCACAACCAGGTGCGCAGCTTTGTCGGCACGCTGGAACGCGTCGGCGCCGGCGCCTGGACGCCCGAAGACGTCCTTGCCGCCCTGACCGCCCGCGACCGCGCCGCCTGCGGCCCCGTCGCGCCGCCCGACGGGCTGTACCTGGCGGGCGTCGGATATCCCGACGACCCCTTCGCCCGGGGCCGTCAGGCCACCCGCTGACCCTGCACCCAGGTGCCGCGCACCACGGGCGTCTTTCCCGCAAGGCGCACGCGGATCACGTCGCCGCGCAACCCGGTCTCCAGCCGCCCCCGGTCGGCCAACCCCGCCGCTGCCGCCGGGGCCGATGTCACCGTGGAGATCCCGCGCGACAGGTCGCCCCAGATCTCGCCCAGCATCACCGCCGCCGACAGAAGCGCCGCCGGAACATAGTCCGACGACACGATGTCCAGAAGGTCCAGCCCGGCAAGGTCCGCCGCCGCCACGTTGCCCGAATGCGACCCGCCCCGGATCAGGTTGGGCGCCCCCATCATCACCGCGATCCCGTGGGCATGGCAGGCGCGCGCGGCCTCGACCGTGGTGGGAAACTCGGCCAGCCGGATGCCGTGGCCCGCCGAAACGGCGACCTGATCCTCGGTCGTGTCGTCGTGGCTGGCCAGCACCGCGCCGAACCCCGTGGCGGCGGCCACCGTCGCGGCCTCGTGCGCCGCGCCCAGCCGGTCGCGAAGCTGGAACCGGTTCGCCACGTGATCGGCGAACTCGGCCTCGGACAGACCGTGCTTGCCGCAGATGTAGTCCTTCAGCTTGGCCATGTCGCGGAACTGCCGCTGGCCGGGCGTGTGATCCATCAGGCTGACGATGCCCACCCGGTCCTCGGGCCCGAACTCTGCAAGCTCCTCGATCAGCGTCTCGGAACAGACCTCTGCCCGCAGGTGCAGGAAATGGCTGATCCGAAGCGCCCCGGCCGCGCGAAGGGCCAGCAGCTCGCTGGCCAGCTGCCGGGCATACTTGCGGTAGTTGCTGCGCGCCTCCGACACCACCGACCCGACGCGCATGGCGTCGAAAACAGTCGTGATCCCCACACCGGCCAGTTCCGCATCATGCGCCACGATCGCCGCGTCATGGGGCCAGTCGACGCGCGGGCGCGGCTGGATGTGGCGTTCCAGGTTATCGGTGTGCAACTCGATCAGACCGGGCATCACCAGGTCCCCGTCGCAGTCCACCGCCCCGGGCGGCACCGACGCCCCCTCGCCGATCGCAGCGATCCGGCCATCCCGCAGGCACAGGCTGCCGACGCGCACGCCATCGGCCAGCACCAAGCGAGCGTTTGCCAGAATCGTCTCTGTCATGTCATTGCCTTCCTGCGTGCCTGTGCGTTACCGGTTTGTGATTGTGGCGCGTTATGGGGCGCTCATGGAACAGTTTCGCCGTTTTGCCATCTACTACGCGCCGGCCCCGGGACCGCTTGCGGACTTCTGCAGTGCCTGGCTCGGCTGGGACGCGGCGCGCGGCGCGCCCGTGCCGCATCCGGACATCGACGGCCTGCCGCGCCCGGTCGCCGAGATCACCGAGCGCCCCAGGAAATACGGCTTCCACGCCACGATCAAGCCGCCCTTCCGGCTGGCCCCCGGGGTTCCGCCCGGTGCGCTGCACGAGGCCGCGGCAGCCGTGGCGCGTGGACTGCCCCCGGTGACGCTCGAAGGCTTGCAGATCTCGCGCCTCGGGGCCTTCCTGGCGCTGACGCCGCGCGGCGACGACGCGCAGCTGAACATGCGCGCCGCGTCGGTCGTCGAGGCGCTGGACGCCTTCCGTGCCCCCCCGACCGACACCGAGACGGCGCGCCGCCAGAAGGCCGGGCTGACGCCCCGGCAGGACCAGTTGCTGCTGCGCTGGGGCTACCCCTACGTGATGGACGAGTTCCGCTTTCACATGACGCTGACGGGCCCCCTGCCCCGGCCCGAGGCCGAGGCCGTGAAGGCCGCCCTTGTCCCGCACCTGGAGCCGCGCCTGTCGCGCCCCTACGTGATCGAGACCCTCTCGCTGTTCGGAGAAGATGAAGACGGGCGGTTCCACCAGTTGCACCGCTACACCCTTTCAGGCTGAAGCGCGTCCAGAAAGGCCGCCACGGCCCGCTCCAGCGCGCCGCCGTTGTCGATCTCGACCACGTCCAGCCCCTCGGGAAGCGCCTGGTCCGCGCGGCCCAGACGGCGCGCCCGTTCCGCCGCATCCTCGCGCCCGCGCGCGGCAAGCCGTGCCGCCAGAACCTCGGGGTCGGCGACGATGTGCAGCACCTTAAGGCGCGGATAGCGGGCCGCCGCCAGCGGCAGCGCCGCGCGGGACCCGTTGAAGATGGCGTCGCGCCCGGACGCCAGGACGGCGTCGAGCGTTGCCGGTATCCCGTAGGACAGTCCGTGCGCCTCCCAGGTCAGGGCAAGATCACCGGCGTCCATGCGGCGCCGGAACTCTGCCCCGGTGACACCCTCGAAGGGCTCGCCGCCCGCCTCTTCCGGCCGCGTGATGACCCGGCGCACCACGTGAAGATCGGGCCGCGCGCGCAGCACCGTGGCGATCAGGGTGTCCTTGCCCACGCCCGAGGCACCGACGACCGCAAAGGGACGACCGGGCGTCATGCCGCCACGTCCGGGGAAAAGCCGGTGACGTCGACCTCCCGGTCCGCCACGCGCGCCCGCGCCTCGGCATCGTGGAAGATCCCCACGACGGCGGCGCCCCGCGCCTTGGCCTCCGCGATCAGGTCAAGCACCACCGCGCGGTTGGCGGCGTCCAGGCTGGCGGTCGGCTCATCCAGCAGAAGCGCCGGATAGGGATAGGCGAACCCGCGCGCGATGTTCACCCGCTGCTGCTCGCCACCCGAAAAGGTGGTGGGCGACAGCGACCAGAGCCGCCGGGGAATGTTCAGACGCGCCAGCAACCCCTCGGCCAGCCCCAGCGCCGCGTCGCGCGGGGTGCCCGTGGCCAGCAGCGGTTCGGCCACGACCTCGCGCGTGGGCACGCGCGGCACCACCCGCAGGAACTGGCTGACATAGCCGAGCGTCTCGCGGCGCAGCTGCAGGATCTCGCGCGGGGCGGCGGTGGCCACATCGACCCCCGCGATGCGGATCGACCCCGCCCCGGCCAGGTAGTTGCCGTAAAGCATCCGCATGAGCGAGGACTTGCCCGCCCCCGACGCCCCGGTCAGCGCCACGCATTCGCCGGGCCGCACGGTCAGTTCCGCCCCCGCCATCACGGGAATACGGGCGCCGTCCTGGTTGTGCAGCACAAAGGCCTTCGACAGCCCCCGCACCTCGATCATCGGCCCCAAGGTCACATCCACCCCCGCCATTTGAAATAGAGATAGGTCAGCAGCGCCGACCCCAGCATCAGGCCCAGCGCCAGCGGATAGCCCCAGGGCTGATCCAGTTCCGGCATGCCCGGGAAATTCATCCCGTAGATCGACGCGATCAGCGTCGGCGGCAGGAACAGCGCCGCAACCACCGACACGATCCGCACCGTTGCGTTCTGCGCCAGGTTGATCATGCCCAGCGTCGCATCGGTGGCCAGCGTCACGCGCCCCGACAGGAAATCGGCGTGCACGCCCATCGCCTGCACGTCTCGCAGCTGCCCGTCGACGATGCCCGCCAGCGGGCCCGCATCCGGCCGCGCCCCCAGCGTCTGCCCGAAATGGCTCAGCGCACGCTCCACCGATAGCAGCGCCAGGCGCACGCGGCCCAGCATCTCGCCCTCCAGCCCCAGCGCGCGCAACTGCCCCTGAAGCACCTCGGGCTTCTGGCGCTCGCCCTCGCGAAATACGCTGCGCGCGGCGGCATCGAGCCCGCGCCCGACGCCTTCCAGCAGGTCGGCCAGCCGCGACACGATCTCTTCCAGCAGCCCCAGGAAGACCCGCGCCGGAGAACCGCAGCCCGACGCCACGGTGCCGGCCCGGTCGGGGAAGGTCTCGAACGGGCGCGGCGCATGGTGGCGCACGGTGACAAGGCGCGCCTCGGACAGGATGAAGGTCACCGGCCCCGCGATATGCTCGCCCTCGGGCGTCGCGCCGGGCAGCACCACCGTCATGTAATCGGCGCCGTTCGCCCGGTAGAGCCGGTTGGAGATCTCGATCTCCTCCATGTCGGCCAGCGACGGCACCTGCAACCCCAGCGCCTCGACCGCCGCGATCTCTTCGGGCAGGGGCCGCATAAGGTCGATCCAGCCCGCGCCGTCCAGCGGCGTGCCCTCGGCCTGCCGGCCCAGCCGCTCGGGTGAAAGGGAAAAACCGGCCAGCATGGCTCAGACCTGCAGGACAGAGCTGACGAGCAGCTGCGTATAGGCATGCTGCGGATCGTCCAGCACCTGGTCGGTCAGCCCCGCCTCCACCACGCGGCCCGATTTCATCACCATCAGCCGGTCGGCCAGAAGCCGCACCACGGCCAGGTCATGGGTGACGATGATCGCCGACAGCCCCATCTCACGCACCAGCCCGCGCAACAGGTCCAGAAGCCGCGCCTGCACGCTGACATCCAGCCCGCCCGTCGGTTCGTCCATGAAGACCAGCCGCGGCCCGGTCACCAGGTTGCGCGCGATCTGCAACCGCTGCTGCATTCCACCGGAAAAGGCCGAGGGCCGGTCGTCCACCCTGTCGGCGGCGATCTCCACCCGGTCCAGCCAGTCGAGCGCCGCGGCCCGGATGCCGCCGTAGTTGCGCGCCCCCACGGCCATCAGCCGCTCGCCCACGTTGCCGCCGGCGCTGACCCCCATGCGCAGCCCGTCGCGCGGGTTCTGGTGCACGAAGGCCCAGTCGGTGCGCGACAGCCGCCGGCGCGCGGGCTCGGCCATGGTCACGGTGTCGACCATCCCGCCGTCGCGCGTGTCGAACAGGACCCGCCCGGCATCCGGCGCCAGGTGGCCCGCCAGGCAGTTCAGAAGCGTCGACTTGCCCGACCCGCTTTCGCCCACGATGCCCATCACCTCGCCGGGCCAGAGGTCGAAGGACACCCCGGTGCAGCCGATCCGCGCGCCATAGCGCTTCTCGATGCCATCCACCGACAACAGCGGCCCGGGCACGGCCGGCGGCGTGCCCGGGGCGATCGGATGAACCATGGTCATGCCGCCGTCTCCTCATAGGGTGCCGCCAGCCGGCCCGCGTGCCCCGCCGCCCGCCGTTCGGCGCAGAAATCGGTGTCGGAACACACGAACATCCGCCCGCCCCGGTCATCCGTGATGACCTCGTCCAGATAACTGCCCTCCGCGCCGCACAGGTCGCAGGGATGGTCCGGCTTCGACGCCTCGAACGGGTGATCCTCGAAATCGAGGCTCACCGCCTCGGTAAAGGGCGGCAGGGCATAGATGCGCTGCTCGCGCCCGGCGCCGAACAGCTGGATCGCCGGATTGCCCGAAAGCTTGGGATTGTCGAACTTCGGGATCGGCGAGGGATCCATCACGTAGCGCCCCTCCACCCTGACCGGATAGGCATAGGCGGTGGAGATGTGGCCGTGCCGCGCGATGTCCTCGTAAAGCTTCACATGCATGAGCCCGTATTCCTCCAGCTCGTGCATCTTGCGCGTCTCGGTCTCGCGCGGCTCCAGAAAGCGCAGGGGCTCGGGGATCGGCACCTGGTAGACCAGGATCTGGTCCCCGGTCAGCGGGGTTTCCGGGATCCGGTGGCGGGTCTGGATGACCGTGGCCTCGGCGGTGCGCTCGGTCGTGGCGACCCCGGCGGTGCGCTCGAAGAACTTGCGGATCGAGACGGCATTCGTGGTGTCATCGGCGCCCTGGTCGATCACCTTCAGCCGGTCGCCGGGCGTCAGGCAGGCCGCCGTGACCTGCACGCCGCCGGTGCCCCAGCCATAGGGCATGGGCATCTCGCGGCTGGCGAAAGGCACCTGGTAGCCGGGGATCGCGATCCCCTTCAGGATCGCGCGCCGGATCATGCGCTTGGTCTCTTCGTCGAGGTAGGCGAAATTGTAGGCCGTGTCGGTCATCGCCGCCCCCCTGCCCAGCCCGCACTCTGCGGCTTCTTCTGTTCGGAAATACTCCGGGGTGAATTGGCCGAAGGCCAAGAGGGGCAGCGCCCCTCCACGCCGCGGCCCCGGGCCGCGGCCCGACAAAAGTCGTGCCGCGCAACGCGCGGCGCCGCTGGATCGCTCCCGCGCCGACGTTGTGCCGACGTTGTGCCGACGCGATGCCGACGTCTCATTCCGCCGCCTCCCGCCGGCTGGCCAGCGCCTCGGCCCGCAGCTTGCGCACCAGTTCCAGTTCCGCCTGGAAATCCACGTAATGCGGCAGCTTGATGTGTTCGAGAAAGCCGGTGGCCTGGATGTTGTCGGCATGGCTCAGGACGAATTCGGCGTCCTGAGCCGGGGCGCCCGTGTCATCCTCGCCCAACTCGTCCCAGCGCAACGCCCGGTCCACCAAAGCCATTGAAATCGCCTTGCGCTCGGTCTGCCCGAAGACAAGCCCGTAGCCGCGGGTGAACTGCGCGGGCTCGGTGCGTGACCCCGCGAACTGGTTGACGGTCTCGCATTCGGTCAGGGTGATCTCGCCGATCTCGATCGCGAAGCCCAGCTCGGGGATGTCCATTTCCACCGGCACCGCACCGATCCGCAACTCGCCCACGAAAGGATGGTTCCGGCCATAGCCGCGCTGGGTGGAATAGGCCATTGCCAGCACGAAGCCCTCGTCGCCGCGGGTCAGCGACTGCAGCCGCAGCGGACGATCGGCTGGAAATTCAAGGGGTTCGCGCGTCAGGTCGCGCGGCTCGGCATCCGTCGCAGGCTCGGGCTGGATCAGCCCGTCCCGGCCCAGGAAATCGGTGATGCGTGGCGTCGGCGTCTCGTCCGGCGGGGCGGTGGCGGCCACGGGCGGCTCACCCTCCGCCGCCAGGGCGAAATCGAGAAGCCGGTGGGTATAGTCGAAGGTCGGGCCCAGCACCTGCCCGCCCGGCGCGTCCTTGAAGGTGGCCGAGATGCGCCGGTCGCAGGCCATGGCGCCGGTATCCACCGGGCGCGAGGCCCCGATCCGTGGCAGCGTCGTGCGATAGGCGCGGATCAGGAACACCGCCTCGATCAGGTCGCCGCGTGCCTGCTTGATCGCCAGCGCCGCAAGGTCCGGGTCATAAAGCGAGCCCTCGGCCATCACCCGGTTGACGGCCAGCGCCATCTGCTCGCGGATCTGCGCCACGCTCAGTTCCGGCACCGCAGGATCGCCGCGCCGCTCCTCGGCAAGCCAGGCGTGGGCGTTGTCTATGGCGCGCTCGCCACCCTTGACCGCGACATACATCAGACGTCCTCCACGCGCGTGGTCCGGGGCAGGCCCGCCAGCCGGTCCCCGGCGGCCAGAAAGAAATCGAGGCCCTGCGGGAACTGCGCCCGATTGGCACGGAAGGCCGCCACCTCGGGCAGCGACAGGAAGGCCTCGGTCTCGATCCCCGGCCCCGTCAGGCGCGCGCCTTCGGAGGTCAGCGCGGGCATCTCGACAATCAGGGTGGCCGAGCGGTCGGGATAGTCGGGCAGCCCCCGCGCGAATCGGTCCAGCGGCTGCAACGCGTCCCATGCGCCCAGGGCAAAGACCGCATCGGCCGCCCCCACCAGGGGGGCGCCCGTGTGAAACGTGATCCAGTCGCGCACCTCGGGCACGTCATGCGCCCCGGCCAGGTGCACGGGTGTCGATCCGTCCACCAGCGTCAGCAGGACCGCCCCGGCGGCGGGCGACACCGGCGCGGGCGGCGCGGCGCCCGCGACCGTCTCGATGCGCCCCGGGCGCGCCAGGGCCGACAGGCAGGCGCGAAACGCCACCGCGGCCTCGCGGGGGGTGTCGGCAAAGCCGCCTTCCAGCGCGACCATGTCCATCAGTCCTCTCCCCGCACCATGGTGAAGAACTCGACCCGCGTGGCGGCGGACCTGGCCGCCCGTGCCGTCCGCGTGGCGACGGCCTCATCGGCGAGCGGGCGGAGAACGGACGCCTCGATCCGGGGCGCCGCCCCGGTCTGCATCAGGGCATCGACCAGCGCGGCGCGCTCGGCATGGGCCTTGTCGCGGCCCTGCACATAGGCATGCCCGACCGTGCCATCCTCCAGCCGCAGCGCGCAGCGCGTCACGGTCATTTCGCCGATGTTGAAGGGCGCGCCGGTGCCGCCGGCCCGCCCCCGCACCATGACACCGCCGGTCTCGGGCCGTCGCAGCCAGGAAAACGCGGGCACGTCGCCCAGCGTGGCAAAGCGGGCGGCCAGCCGGTCGACCGGGGCCCGGGCCAGAAGGCCCATCCAGTCGCGGCGGGCGCTTATTTCCGGGGCGGGGTCTGCGCAATGGGCTGTCATCTGGACATCTTGCCGAGTTGTCTATGTTTCTATACAACTAGACAAATTCATACGCCAACCCGCGCCCGCCCGCAAGGGGGCGCCACGTGAAGTTTCGGTGACACCCCATGGCGAAAAGCCCGATCTGGAAATCCATCGCGGACCGGCTGCGCGCCGAGATCGCCGAGGGGCACTATTCCGCCGGCGACAGACTTCCGACCGAGGCCGCGCTGGCCGCCCGCTTCGGCGTGAACCGCCACACGGTCCGCCGCGCCCTGGCCGACATGTCCGAGGCGGGGCTCGTCCATTCGCGCCGGGGCGCGGGCGTCTTCGTCGCGGCCCGCCCGACGGACTATCCCATCGGGCGGCGGGTGCGATTTCACCAGAACCTCGCGGCGGCTGGAACGCTGCCCGAGAAACGAGTTCTCAGGGTGGAAACCCGGGCCGCCAGCCCGCGCGAGGCCGACGCGCTCGCCCTGCCGCCGCGCGCGGCCGTGCATGTCTACGAGGGCCTCTCGATGGCCGACGGCGTGCCCGTCGCGCTTTTCGAGAGCGTCTTTCCCGCCGCCCGGTTTCCCGGCCTGCCCGAACGGCTTCAGGCCTCCGGCTCGGTCACGGCGGCGCTGGCCGCCGAGGGGCTGGAGGACTACACCCGCGCCACGACGCGGCTGACCGCCGTGGCGGCCAGCGCGACCCAGGCCCTGCACCTGAGGCTGGCCGAGGGCGCACCGATCCTGCGCACCCAATCGGTGAACGTGGATCCCGAAGGCATACCCGTCGAAACCGGGCAGACATGGTTCGCCGGGGACCGCATCGCGCTCACGGTCACGCCGGACTGAGCGCGGCCCACGGCGGCGCGAAAGATCGTCCGGTCAAAGCGGGAAATGCGCGGATCATGTCATACCGACGATACAGACGCACCTTATCCACACCCGAAACCAAACCTGTCTGAGCAGTCGGATGGCCCTTCATTTGCCGCCCCTGCGCCTTGTCGGCGCGACCATCCTTCGCGATGGAGAGATGCAGCAGCGCTCGATCGCGCTGGCCGAAGGACGTATCACCAAAGGCCCCCTGCCCGAGGTGGACCTGTCCGGATACCTCGTGTTGCCGGGCATCGTCGACCTGCATGGCGATGCCTTCGAACGGCACGTGGCGCCCCGCCCCAACGCACCGTTCCGGATCGAGACGGCGCTGGCCTCTGTCGATCGTGACGCGGCGGCGCATGGCGTGACGACGGCCTGGATCGCGCAAAGCTGGTCCTGGGAAGGCGGGATGCGCGGGCCGGATTTCGCCGAACGCGTGATGGCGGCGCTGACGGCCTATCGGCCCCGCGCACTGACCGACCTGCGGCTTCAGGTGCGCTGCGAGGTGCATCTTGTCGACACCGGCGCCCGCCTGCTGACCGCCGTGCGGCGCCACGGCATAGACTACGTCGTCTTCAACAATCACCTCCCCGAGGCGCTGGAACTGGCCGAGGTCGACCCGCAGCGTCTGGAAACCTGGGCCAGCCGGGCCGGACGCAGCGTCGAGGAACACATGGCGCTGGTGCACGCGGCCGCGGCCCGAGAGCCCGAAGTACCGCGCCACCTGTGCCGGCTGGCCGAAGCCTTCGACACCATGGGCGTCAGCTATGGCAGCCATGACGACCCCGACGGCGAGACCCGCGAGCGGTTCTCGATGATCGGCGCGCGGATCGCCGAGTTCCCGGTCAGCCGCCGTGCCGCCGCCGCCGCCCGCGCGATGGGGGACCCGGTGCTCATGGGCGCGCCGAACGTGGTGCGCGGCGGGTCGCAGGCCGGAAACGTCGCCGCGGCGGACCTTGTCGCGCAGGGCCTGTGCGATGCGCTGGTCTCGGACTACCACTACCCGACGCTGGCCGAGGCCGCCTGGACACTGGTGGACGAAGGGCTTTGCGCGCTGCCCGCGGCATGGGCCATGATCTCGACCCGGCCGGCCGAGATCCTGCGGCTGCCCGACCGCGGACATCTCGATATCGGGCGGCGGGCGGACCTGGTGGTGGTCAACGCGAGCACCCGCGCGATCGAGGCCACGATCGCCGGGGGGCGCCTGACGTACCTTTCGGGCGAGGCGGGGCGACGGTTTCTCGGCGGGGCCGCAACGCTCCAGATGGCGGCGCAGTAACCCGCGTCAGGCGCGTTCTGGCAGAATCTGCTGCACGATGCCGGCGAAGAGCAGGTAGACGCTTGTCACCGCAAGGCCCCAATGCGCCCAGCTTTGCGGATGGAAATCCACCCAGGCCGCCCAGCCGGCAAAGCCCGTCCAGGCCAGTGCCACGGGCAGGGACAGAAGCCGCCAGCGCCGCGTCCTGACCGGGTGGATGAACTTCAGCGGCGTGAACATCGCGGCGGCCAGCAACACGACGATGCCGAGGATCACCCAGAAGTCGGGCTTGAGCGCGAAGATCACGATCACCGCCATGTTCCAGCAGCCGGGAAAGCCCGAGAAGGAATTGTCGCGCGTCTTCATCCGCGTGTCCGCGAAATAGAGTGCGCTGGTGAAGGTAATCACGATGATGGCGATCCAGCCCGTCCAGCCCGGCAGAAGGTCTGACTTGAACAGCGCGAAGGCCGGGATGAACACGTAGGTCAGGTAGTCGATGATAAGGTCCATCAGGACCCCGTCATATTGCGGCGCGTTCTTCTTGACGTCGTAGCGGCGGGCCAGCGGACCGTCGATGCCGTCCACCGCGAAAGCGACCACCAGCCAGAGGAACATGATGCTCCATTGCTGGTCCGTCGCCGCGAGCATGGCCAGCATGGCGAACACGGCACCGGTGGCTGTCAGGAGATGTACGGCGAGCGCGCGCAAACGGGGTGTCATGAAACCGTCATGACGCAATCGCGCCCGCCACGCAATCAATCGCTCGACGCACGGGCTCAGGCGCGGGGGTGGGCCGCGGCGTAGACTTCCATCAGGCGGGCGGTGTCCACCGCCGTGTAGGCCTGCGTCGTGGACAACGAGGCGTGGCCCAGAAGCTCCTGGATCGAGCGCAGATCGCCGCCGGCCGCCAGAAGGTGGGTTGCGAAGGAATGGCGCAGCGCATGCGGCGTCGCCGTGGCAGGCAGGCCCAGTTGCAGGCGCACCGTCTCCATGACCTTCTGCACCACGCGGGGCGACAGCGCACCGCCGCGCACGCCCCGAAAGAGCGGCGCCTCAGCGGTCAAATCATGCGGGCAAAGCCGGCGGTAAGCCTCTACCGCCTGTTGCGCGGCGGGAAGCACGGGCACCATCCGCTCCTTGCCGCCCTTGCCGCGAATGCGCAGGGTTGCGGGCAGCGGGGCGTCCGCCCCGGTCAGGCCCAACGCCTCGGAAATGCGCAGACCGCAGGCGTAAAGCAATGTCACCACGGCCATGTCGCGCGCCGCCACCCAGGGCTCGGCCGCCTGCGCCTCGACGGATGCGATGACCTCGCGCGCGGCGTCCTCGGCCAGGGGGCGGGGAAGCTTGCCGCGGAACTTCGGCGCGCGGGCCGCCAGAACCGCTGTCGGATCGAACCCGTCCCGCTCGGACGCCCAGCGCATGAAGGATTTCACCGCCGACAGGGCACGCGCCAGCGACCGGGCCGACAGGCCGCGCCCACGTTCCCATGCCATCCAGGCGCGCATGTCCTGCAGCGTCAGGCGGGCCAGCACGGCGCGCCCCTCGGCCCCGCCGTGGTGCAGCGCGAGAAAGCCCAGAAAGCCGGCGACGTCCTTCCGGTAGGCCTCGATCGTGTTTTCGGCCGCCCCGTCGATCGCCCGCAACCCGTCGAGCCAGGTGGCCAGCGCATCGCGCAGGCCATCGGAGATCATGGGCGGCGCGACCGTCACGCCAGCCAGTGGCGCATCACGCGCTCGAACGCGCCGGCAAAGAAGCCGAGCAGATCGGTGCCCTGCGTCGGCTTGAACTGGTGCGGATCCTCGGACCCGAGCGCCAGCATGCCGGGCAGGCGCCCCTCGCCCAGGTCGAGCAGCAAGAGCGCCTCGGACCGGATCCACCCCGTGGCTTCGCCGTAGATGATGTCGCTGTCGGGCTGCAGCTGGCGCAGCGTGACCTGCCGCAGCGGCACATCGCGGCCCTGCGACAGGTAGCCCTGAATGAACCCGGTGTCCGCCGCCGTCAGGACCTCGCCCAGCCGCTTGACCGCGGGATCATCGGGCGACACGGCGGTTTCCAGTACCAGCCGCACCGCCTGCACCCGAAGCGTATCGGCGATGGGGCCGGCCAGGCTGGTCAGGAAGTCCTCGAAATCGGTGGCGTCCATCAGTTGCAGGACGGCCTTGTGCACCTGGTTGGTGCCCGCAAGGTTGTCGTAGGCCGCGGCGATGACGTGGCGGTGGGTTTCCTCCAGCCGGTCGAGCCGGGCCTCGAGCCGCTCCATCGCCATGCCGCGCAGGTCGACGATGTTTCCGCCCATGACGCGCTCGTTCGCCGCGATCAGCGCGCGCATCACGTCGCGGTCTTCAAGGATCGCCTCGGGATCGCTCAGAATCCGTCGGCGGAGGTCGTCGCCGACCTCTGCCAGTTCGCTGCCCATGTGCCTCTGCCTTCGTCGTGACTTCCGCGGTTTTCCGGCAGTCTATACCGGATTACAGGATTTTCTGCCCTGTTTTTTCCCAGTCGGCCAAAAACGCCGCAAGGCCTTTGTCGGTCAGCGGATGCTCGGCCATTTTCTTGATGACAGAGGGCGGCGCGGTGGCCACGTCGGCCCCGATAAGCGCTGCCTGGCTCATGTGATTGGCCGAGCGGATCGAGGCCGCAAGGATCTGGGTCTTGAAGTCGTAGTTGTCGTAGACCGTCCGGATGTCGGCGATCAGGTCCATGCCGTCGAGGTTGATGTCATCCAGCCGCCCGACGAAGGGCGAGATGAACGTTGCCCCAGCCTTGGCCGCAAGAAGCGCCTGGTTGGCCGAGAAACACAGCGTCACGTTGACCATGTGGCCCTCGCCGGACAATACCTTGCACGCCTTCAGCCCTGCCCAGGTCAGCGGGACCTTCACGGTGATGTTCGGCGCGATCTTGGTCAGTTCGCGGCCCTCGGCGATCATGCCATCGGCGTCGAGCGCCACGGTCTCGGCGCTGACCGGGCCATCGACGATGCCGCAGATTTCGGCGGTAACTTCCTTGATGTCGCGGCCCGACTTCATGATGAGCGACGGGTTCGTGGTCACGCCATCCACCATGCCAAGTTCGGCAAGTTCGCGGATCTGATCGACCTCGGCGGTGTCGACAAAGAATTTCATGATGGTCCGTCCTATTGGATGTCGGGTGAAGATGCGGCACTGATAAACGAAGGCGGGCTTATTCTGAAACCCCCCTTTTCTCTGTTCGGCCCGCCCCCGGAGTTGCCGCACCATGGATCTTGCCGTCTGGATCGCCTTTGTCGCCGCGTCGAGCGCCCTTCTGCTGATCCCGGGGCCGACCGTCCTGCTGGTGCTCGCCTATGCCATCGGACAGGGGCGGCGGATCGCCGTTCCCACCGCGCTCGGGGTCGCCACGGGCGACCTCGTCGCGATGACCGCCTCGCTTGCGGGACTGGGGGCGCTGGTGCTCGCCTCGGCGACGCTGTTCACCGCGCTCAAGTGGATCGGGGCGCTGTACCTCGTGTGGCTGGGGGTGCGGATGAT
>JAUIIC010000105.1 GCA_030431935.1 Alphaproteobacteria bacterium
GCCTCGATCAGGGGCTTTTCGCGGTGCTCGGCCAGGTCCAGCCCGGCGCAGAAATGCTTGCCGGTGCCGTGCAGGACGGCGGCCTTGGCCTCGGACGCGGCGCGGGTGATGGCCTTGTCCAGCGCCTCGATCACCCGGTCCGAGATGGCGTTGCGCTTGGCCGGGCGATCCAGCGTGATGAGCGCCACGTCCCCGCGCATCTCGTACCGGATCAGGGTGTCGTCTGGGTCTGCCGCCATGGGGGCCTCCGCGCCATATTTGTTTCCCAGTAAACAAAATGCGCTCGTGCGGTCAAGGCCGGCCGGCCACGGCCCGATGTTTCAGCCCGCGGCGCCAAGGCCCTTGCTGATCGCCCGCGCGGTGCCCAGGACGCGTTTCGTCACCTCTGGCGTGATCGCTCCGGATGTCTTGGTCGCGCTTATGGCCGCCACGACGGCCCCCGACATGTCACACACCGGCGCCGCGACGCTGCACAGGCCGGTTTCGAACTGGCCCTGGTGCGCCACGGTCTCGGCCTTTCGGTCGCGCGCGCAGGCGGCCAGCACGGCGTCGACCTCTCGCCCCGGGCGGTCCGCCATCAGCCTGCGTATCTCGCGCTCTGTCTTGTGGCAGAGGAGCAGGCGGCCCATCGCGGTCTGCGCGGCGGGAAGCCGGCTGCCGACATGGACAAGCGACGACAGCCCGTCGGATGCCGGGCTGCGGATGAGGTAGAGGACGTGGCGCCGGTCGAGCACGCCCAGATGCGCCGACCAGTCGAGCGAATCGCGCAGCGCCTCCAGCGGTTTCTGTGCCACCTCCAGCAACTCGCGGCTGGCAAGGTAGCCATAGCTCAGGCCCAGCACCTGCGGCCCAAGGCGATAGCGCGCCTCGCCCTGCACCTGGAGCAGGTAGCCCTCCTTCAGCAGGGTGTGGACCGTGCGGAAGGCCGCCGAGCGCGTGACGCCAAGGGCCTGCGCGATCTCGGCCAGGGATTGCTCCGGCGTCTGCGGGCCGAAGGTCTGCAGCGCGGCCAGCCCCCGGACAAGGCCCGGCACCACGTATGGATCGGGGTTGGTCATGCCGCGCCTTTCGTTTTGCCTGCAAAACGTGATCTTCCCAGCAAAACGCCGGTTGGGCAAGATGGCGGCATATCCAGAACAGGAGCGCGACATGAACATGGAGACCACCAGGGGCCTGACCCTTGCCGATCGCCTGGCCGCCCATACCGGCCGCTTCACCGACAAGGCGTTCGACTGGAACGCGTTTCCCTCGAACAGCGGGTTCGACGAGCTGGCTCGGGCGCAGATGCGCTATATCGGGGCCGGCGGCTCGCCCAAGGTGGGCGATCCCTCGACCCTGAAGGCGGACAACTTCACGCTCAGCCTGATCTACAAGGAGCCGGGCCGCTATGCCGCCTGCCACAGCCACGAGATCGAGGAGAGCTTTCTCATCATCGACGGCGCTCTGATCGTGGGCTGGGAAAAGGACGGCGAGGTGGTCGAGGTGAACCTCGGCCCCAAGGACATGATCCTGAACGCCCGCGAGATCGGCCACGGCTTTCGCGTGGACGGGGTGGAACCGGTGATGATGTCGATCTCGGTCGACGTGGGCAAGCCGCTGCCGCCGGTCTACCACTATCACCCAAAGGAGCACCCCAGCGAGTTGGCGCGCAGCTTCGGCGCAGAGCCGGGCAAGACGCTGAAGTTCGACCGTGCGGGCGATCACCCGATCCAGAAGCTGATGTCGGAGTATGTCGTGCGCCACCACGAATTGCCGACGATCTGGGAAGACGCGGGCTTTACCCGCAAGATCTACGTCGGCGACGCGCCCGGCGCGATCAAGTGGGACACCTGCCGCAAGGAGATGTGGGGCCTGCCGATGGGCGCGCGCCTGGCGCCCTTCACCCGGTCGGTCGAGGACGCCTTCCTGTGTCTCGACGGCGCGGTCGAGGTCGTGTGGGTCGATGACAACGGCGACGAGGCCGTGGTCGAGCTTGGGCCGCGCGACCTGGTCAAGACCCCGGCGGGGCAGGCGCATTACCTGCGCAACCCGGGTGCAGGGGCCGCGACGGTCTGGACAGTGATCGGCTGTTCGGGCGACGATGGCGCCGTCTACGCAAAGGGGTGAGGCCGGACGATGTCACAGGACACTCAGACGAAGCCCGACGCGTTCAAGGCCGTACTTGCGGCGGCCCGGTCCGAAGCCGGGCGCCCGGAACTGGCGCATCAGAGCCGTGGCAGGCCGTTGAGCGACAGCGAAGACGCTTTCGCCGACGCGCTGATGGAGATCTACGCCGATGGCGCCGCCGGGGCCGAGGCGGTGGCCGCGGCGCTGACGCAAAAGGGCGTTGCGGCCCCGTCGACGGGCCGCACCGACTGGACGGCGGACAGCGTCGCCGCCGAGTTGAGCGCGCTGAACGCCGATCTGGACAACGCATACCTGGAGAACGGCTTCGGGGCCTGAGGGCCGACCATGGCCGGGGGAGTTAGGCAGTCATGATGACCGCAGAAATGAAGACCCGTATCGAGGCCCGCGTGAACGAGGGCCTGAAGAACCAGTGGTATCCTGTCGCGAAATCCGTCGAGATCCGCACGGACCGTCCCTATGGGGCGGTGGTGATGGGCCAGAAGCTCGTGCTCTGGCGGGATGGCGCCGGAAAGATCCGCTGCATCGAGGATTTCTGCCCGCACCGGGGCGCGCCGCTCAGCTATGGCGAGGTGCATGACGGGCAGATCGGCTGCCGCTATCACGGCGTGATCGTGGACGGCACCGGGACTGTGCAGCGTGTCCCCGCCATGCCCGACTGCCCGATGGAGGGGCGCAAGGCCCTGCGCGCCTACCAGGTGCAGGAATCGAACGATGCGGTCTTCGTCTTCATGTCGGTTGACGAAGGGCAGGAGGCGCCCGACCTGCCGCTGCCGACCGAGTTGTCCGACCCGGCCTGGACGGGGTTCCTCTGCACGGCGATCTGGGACGTGAACTATCGCTACGCGCTCGACAACCTCGCCGATCCGATGCACGGCTGCTACCTGCATGCCGAGAGCTTCACGCTGGCCTTCGGGTCCAAGCAGGACCTGCTGGAGCTGGACGACCGGGGCGACGGGTTCCGCGTCAGCCGCGTGGGGCAGGTGGGCGAGAACTTCGACTGGGTGGAATTCGCGGTGGGCGAGGGCGGCATGTTCTGCCATCTCGACATTCCCTATCCCAAGGCGGCGGGACCGGGCGGGCACATGCGCATCCTGGGCTACGTCACGCCGATGGGGCCGCGCCGGTGCAAGGTGTTCTTCTGGCGGATGCGCAAGGTCGAGGGGTTCGACCGCGAAAGCTGGCGGTTCCTCTATCGCGCGCGCCTGGAAGAGCGGCACTGGAACGTGCTGGAGCAGGACCGCGTGATGCTGGAAGGCATGCCCGACGACGCCCGCCGGCGCGAGATGCTCTACCAGCACGACATCGGCGTGGCACACCTGCGGCGGGCGCTGAACCGTGCCGCCAAGGCGCAGATCGAGGCCGAGGACGCCTCTGACGTGGCCGCGGAATGAGCCTTGCGGGACGGCGCGTCCTGATTACGGGCGCAGCGCGCGGATTGGGCGCGACACTGGCGCGCGGCCTTGCGGGGGCGGGCGCCGACCTGATCCTGGCCGACATCCTGGAGGATGAGGGCCGGGCCGTGGCCGCCGAACTCGGCGCGGCCTTCCACGCGGTCGACCTGCGCGACCCCGACAGCATCGCGGCGCTGGGCGCGGCGCTGGAGGGGCCGGTGCATGGTCTGCTGAACAACGGGGCGATCGCCACGGGCATCGGCGGTATCGGCTTTGAAGACGTCGATATCGCCACCTTTGACCGGGTGATGGAGGTCAACGTGCGCGGCACCTGGCTGATGGTGCGGGCGCTGGCCCCGCATCTGCGCGCGGCGGGCACCGGGCGGATCGTGAACGTGGCCTCCGACACGGCGCTCTGGGGCGCGCCCAACCTGATCTCCTACGTGGCGTCCAAGGGGGCGGTCATCTCGATGACCCGGTCGCTGGCGCGAGAATTGGGGCCGGACGGCATCGGCGTGACGGCCATCGCGCCGGGCATCCTGACCACGGAAAGCACCGACTACGTGCCGCGCGCGCGCCATGCGCTTTATGAAGAGGGCCGCGCCGTGCCGGGACCGCAACCGCCCGAGGATATCGTCGGGACGGCGGCCTTCCTTCTGGGCGAGGGGTCCATTGCCCTGACGGGACAGGTGCTGCCCGTCAACCGGGGCTTCGTCTTCACATGACCGATGCCGCCGACCTGGCGCAGGCGCTGCAACGCCCCTGGCGGCATGGCGAACACCTGGACGCGCGCGGGCTCGTGCTCGACGCGCCCCTTGTGCTCGATGGCCTGACGCTGAGCGGCTTCGACCTGACGGGCGCGCATCTGAAGGGCGGGATCACGGCCCGGGGCGCCACGTTTCTTGGCCTTGCCTGGCTGCGCGACACGCGGGTGGACGGGCCCTGCGACCTGTCCGGCGCGCGCTTTCGCATCGACCTGCGGGCCGAGGGCATGGTGGCGGACCGTGTCGTGCTGGACGAGGTGCAGCTGCGCGGCGTCCTGGCGCTTGCGCGGGTTCGGGCGCGCAGCATCAGCGCCTTTCGCGCGCTGGTCATGGCCAACCTGACGCTGGAGGAGGCGCAGGTGTCCGACCTGCTGGACCTGTCGGGGGCCGAGATCATGGGCGGGCTCTGGGCCGAAGGCGCCCGGATCGGGCGGATGCGGGCCGATGGCACCGAGATCGAGGGGCGGGTGCGCCGCCCCGGCCCGCCGTCAGGCGCGCAGCCGCGCCTCGCCCTCGCGGATCAGCCCGTCTAGCCTGTCGTAGAACCCGTCCACCGCCGACTGGGCGGTGTCGCGCAGCCGGGCGTTGCGCGGGCCAAGATCGGCCCCGACCTCCTCGGCGCCGGCCTCGCCCACCTTGCGAGAGACCTCCTGCACGAACTGGCAGACGGGAAGTCGCGCCGCGCCGAAGGCGGTTAGCGCCTTGTCCAGCCCGTCGATCTGCGACAGGGCGTCGGCCAGGACCACCGCATCCTGCATCGCCATCGCGCCGCCCTGTCCCATGAAGGGCGTTGCGGCATGGGCGGCGTCGCCGATCAGCACCACGCGACCCCTGTGCCAGGGCAGGGGCAGCACCACCTCTTCCACGGCGGTATAAAGCGTTTCGCTGTCTGGCCCCAACTCGTCGAGGAAGGCGCGCGCGGGCCCCTCGAACTCGGCAAACCGCGACCGCATCAGGCCGGGCCAGTCCTCGGGCGGGTAATAGGCGTTGCCGGGCTCGGCCACGGTGCCGAAGGTATACAGCCTGTCCTCGCTGATCGGCATGATGCCGAACCGCTTGGCGGGGCCCATCATCATGATCTTGTCGGTCAGGTCCGGCGGGCGGCGATGCACCGACCGCCAGACGCCAAAGCCGGTATAGCGCGGCACCAGGTCGATTCCGATCTGCGACCGCGACGCGGAGCGGACCCCATCCGCGCCCACGACGAGGTCGTATCGCGCCGCTGTGCCATCGGAGAGGGTGACGGTCGCGCCGGCCCCGTCCTGCTCGATCCCGTCCACGGTCGTGCCAAGCTGCATGGGCACGCCAAGCGCGCCCACGCGCGCGGCCATCACCCGGTGCATCTCGGCCCGCTTGATGCCCAGGATCGCGGGCATTCGCGCCGCATCGGGCGAGGGATAGCGGGTTTCGGTGATCGGATCGCCGTGATGGTCGAGATAGAGGTTCCGCCCCTCGGCCACGGCGAACCCGGCGGCCACGATCTCGTCCAGCAGGCCAAGCGCGGCCATGCTGACCAGCCCGTTGGCATAGACGAAGATGCCCGAGCTTTGAAAGCGCCATTCAGGCTGGCGTTCCACGATCCTGACCCGGTGACCCCGGTCCGAAAGCGCGATGGCGGCGCTGCACCCGGCGATGCCGCCGCCGATGATCAGGATGTCGAGTGCTTGTGGCATGGGTCCTCTCAGGCCTGGTGCGTCGGGATCAGCGAGGCATCGCGCAGCGCCATCTGCCGTTCGGCAAGGCGGTGCAGCATGTCGGCCCTGCGCGTGGCCGCGCCGCTGTCCGTCCAGAGGTTGGTCATCTCGTGCGGGTCGCTGGACAGGTCATAAAGCTCGCCCAGCTCCGACCCCTCGAAGACCGTCATGCGCCAGTCGCCGTCGACCAGCGTGCGGCTGGCGGTGCGCCCCGTGGGGTCGGCGAAGGCAAGGCCGTTGTCCTCGATCAGGACGGGCAGATCCTCGGCATCGGGGGCCAGCAGGTCGCGGCCCTGCATCCCGATGGGCGCCTGCACGCCGGCGCGGGCCAGAAGCGTCGGGGCAAAGTCGATGGCGCTGCCCTGGATCGCGGTGGCCTCGCCGCCTGCGCGCGCTGGATCGGCCCAGATCAGCGGCACCCGGATCAGGCCCCGCGTGTGAACCCCGTGCTTCAGCACCGTGCCGTGGTCGCCCATGTAGTCGCCGTGGTCGGACATGAAGATCACCACGGTGTTGTCCGCCTTCCCGCTCTGCTCCAGCGCGGCGAGGATGCGCCCGATCCAGTCGTCGATCATGGTGATCGCGCCATAGTTCAGCGCGATGATCCGGCGCGTCGTCTCTGCGTCCGCGTGAAAGGGCCAGTAGGCGTCGGGGCTTTCGTCGCCGATCTCGTAGACCCTGCGGATATGGGCGGGCAGGTCGCGGCGCGCGCCGGTCTTGTGGCCGAAGCTTTCGGGCAGCGCGATGCCGGCGGGGTCGTACATGTCGAAGTACCGGCCCGGCGGCGTGAAGGGGTGGTGCGGATCGGGGAAGGAGGCGACCAGCAGGAAGGGCCGGTCGTCGTCCTGGTCGAGGAAGGCGCAGGCTTCCTCTCCCACATAGGCCGTGGGGTACAGATCCTCGGGAAGGGCGGTGCGCCAGATCTGCGGCGTGGGGTCCGGGCTGTCCGGCAGGGCGGCATCGCGGCCACGCGGGTCGGGGGCGCCGTCCAGCCGGTCGCGCAGCCAGCGGGAATAATGCCCCTCGACCTGGTCGCCATGCCCGATGCACAGCGACAGGTGGTCGAAGCCGTAATAGGGACGGGGCACCGCGCGGTCCGGGTCCGAGGCCCAATGCGCGCGGATTTCCTGTTCGTAGTCCGGTCCCGAGCGCTGGGTGCGGCGCGCGCGGTCAAAGGGCGGCTGCGGCGGGACGCCGGTGCCGCGATGGGCGGGCGGTCGTGCCTCGACGGGAGAGACGTTCTGGAAATGCGCCTTGCCCACGATCCCGGTCCGGTAGCCCTCGGCCCGCAGGACATCGGCATAGGTCGTGCTGTCCAGCCCCAGGGGAATGCCGTTCTGCCGGCAGCCGTTCACCGTGGTCAACTGGCCCGTGGCCAGCGCCGCCCGGTTCGGCTGGCAGATCGGGTTCGACACGTGGAAGCGGTCGAAGCGCAGGCCCCGCGCGGCGAGGGTGTCGATATTCGGGGTGCGCACCACCGTGTTGCCATAGCAGCCCAGGTGATCCGCGCGCTGCTGGTCCGTCATCAGGATCAGGAAGTTCGGGCGCCGGCTCATCCCGCGCGGCCTAACGGAACATCAGATCCACCGGACCCGTCACCAGCACCGGAAAGAAGAACAGGATCACGATGGCCAGGAGGTCGCAGATGATGAAGGGGATCGCCGCCCGGTAGATGTCGGCCATCGTGGTGCCCTTGGGCGCCACGGCCTTCATCACGAAAAGCGCCGCGCCGAAGGGTGGCGAGGTCGCGCCTGTCTCGATCGCGACCAGGAACATCGCGCCGAACCAGATCGGGTCGAATCCCAGCTGGATCACCACCGGCACGAAGATCGGCAAAGTGATGAGCATGATCGGCAGGGGCCCCATGAACATGCCCATGAGAACCACCAGCATGATCATCAGGAACACGATGGTGCCGCCCGAGACATCCAGAGACAGCACGGCGTCGACCATGTCGTAGGTCGCGCCGGTAAAGGCCAGAAGCTGCGAGAAGGTAACCGCGCCAGACACGATCAGAAGCACCATGACCGAGATGTTGGCACTGGCGAATATCGTGGCACCGAAGACGCGCGGGGTCAGCCGCCGCTTCAGTGCGGCAAGGATCAGCGTGGCGAAGGCGCCGGTCGCCGCCGCCTCGCTGGGCGTGGCGATGCCCAGGAAGATCACGCCCACCACCGAGAAGACGACGATGGCCAGCGGCACGATGTTGATTGCCGTCGCGCTCAGCTTTTCGGACAGCGGCACCGTCGGCACGTCGAAGGGCGGGGCAAGGTCCGGGTGAACGGTGCAGCGCCCGATGATGTAGATGACGTAAAGCAGCGCCATCAAGAGGCCGGGCACGATGATGCCGATCAGCAGTTGCCCGATGGAGATCTCGGCGATGACGCCCAGCACCACCGCCAGCGAGGAGGGCGGGATCATGATCGCCAGGCCCGAAGACCCCAGGATCGGCCCCAGCGACATGGGTTTCTTGTAGCCGCGCCGCTCCATCTCGGGGGTCAGGGACGAGCCCAGAAGCGCGATGGACCCCATCGAGTTGCCGGTCAGCGTGGAAAACAGCACGCCGCCGCCCACGGCCATCAGCGCCAGACGCCCGCGCAGCTTGCCGAACCACTTGTCCAGCGTGTCCATCAGGTCGATGGCGATGCGCGACTGGAACATCGCCTCGCCCATGATCATGAACAGCGCGATGGGGATGAGGGTGAAGCTGCTGATCGAATCCACGGTGTTCAGGATCAGCTGTTCGATCCCCGCCATGCCACCCATCAACAGGTAGGCGCCGACGAGGTTGACCGCGAAAAAGGCAAAAGCGACCGGAAGGCCAGCGGCCATCAGCAGGAAGAGCGGCCCGAGGATGAGGGCAAGGGTGCCGTACCACTCCATGTTCAGCCGTCCTCGCCGCGCAGGGCGCGGATCATGGCGTCAAGGAACTGCACGGCCATCAGCCCGGTCCCCAGCGGCATGGCCGCCGTGATCCACCAGCTGTAGGGCCGCATCACCGTCACCTCGCGCACGCCGACGGCGAACTGCTCGATCACAACCTGCACGCCGACCACGGTCAGCAGGGCGCAGACGCCAAGTCCGATGGCCGCGTTCAGCACCTGCGCGACCGTCTGGCGCCGTCCGGTCAGGCTGTTGAGCACGAGGTCAAGCACCACGTGCCGGTTCTTTTCCAGAAGGTAGGGCGCTCCGAGGAACGTGACGAACAGAAGCGCGTACTCGCTGACCTCGATGACCCAGAGCCGCGAGGGTGCGCCAAGCGCGCGGCCCAACACCTCCCAGCAGACGATCGCTGCTATGCCGAACAGCAGCGACGCGCCGGCGATGGCGCAGACCAGGTTGAGGTGGCTGAAGATCTTGCGCAGGGGGTCAAGTGACCTCGACATCGTGGGTCCTCGGTCTCCTGGGAAAGCGGAGCCGGGGCGGGGCCCCGGCTCCGGCAAGGGTGTTCGGCCCGGATCTAGCGGTCGAGCATCGCGCGAAGTTCGGCCGCGATCTCTGCGCCCGCGCTTTCGGCGGTCGCGGCCCAGGCGGCATCCATCGCCGTCTTTTCGTAGAGCGCGCCCTCTTCACCGGTCAGGGTGAGGAACTTCCAGCCCTTCTCGACCATCAGCGCCTGGCTCTTGGCGATCGGCTCTGCCCAGATGTCGTCCTGGCGCGGTGCGAAATCCTCGCGCAGGAAGGTGGTCAGGCGCTCCTGCAGGTCGGGCGACATCTCGGCCCATGTGCCGGGGTTGACCAGAACCGGGAAGCCCGCGCGGTAGACGCCGGGGGCGACGACGGTCTTGACGAGGTCGCCGAACTGCTCGGCCTGGCCCAGGGGGCCCTGCATGAAGCCGTCGATCGCGCCGCGTTCAAGCGCGGTGTAGATCTCTTCCATCGGCAGGACGATGGGTTCCGCGCCCAATGCCTGCACCATCGGCAGAAGGGTCGGGAACACGCGGATGCGCTTGCCCTTCAGGTCCTCGAGGCTCGAGATATCCTCGCCCATGTAGATGAAGAAGTTCAGCTGGGTCGCCGGGATCTCGCCCAGGAACACCAGGTCCTTCTCGGCGTGCAGCTCGGTCATCCGCTCGTGGTAGTCGGTCGCGGCGATCTCGGCATAGTTCTTGAACGACAGGTTCATCGTGCCAGAGGTCGGCACCAGCCCCTGGTAGTAGCTCGGGCTGGTATAGGTCATGTCCATTGCGCCGTTGCGCACGCCTTCGGCCTGCTTGAAGGGCGGCATCACCTCTGGGCCGCCGCGCCAGACGATCTCGACCTCGCCGGCGAACTTCTCGTTCACCTCTTCGACGAAGCTGGCGAAGGGGCCGTTGATGTAGACCGGCTTGGGGGCCAGCGTCACAGCGTTGATCTTGACGGCGTCGGCAAAGGCCGGGGCCGTGCTCAGCGCCACCGCGATGAAGGCGGTCTTGAGAAGATGTTTCATGGTGTCTCCCTGTTTACTACGTTCGGTTCAGAGGTGTTTTCCAGGCATCATAGCCGTAGACCCAATCGGCATTGCTACCTTTTTTGAGCCACTCGTTGGCAAGTGAGGCCTCCTGGACGAGCTTCGTGCGCGGCTTTCGCTCCGCCTCGTAGCGCGCCAGCGCCCCGGGCACGTCGCCCGGTCCGGCGCCGTCCAGTGCGCGGGCCAGCACCACGGCATCCTCGATCGCCATGCAGGCGCCCTGCGCCATGAAAGGCACCATCGGGTGCGCGGCATCGCCCAGAAGCGTCACGTGGCCCCGTGCCCATTGCGGCATCGGATCGCGGACATGCAGGGCCGATCTCGTCACCTCGGTGACGCGGTCGAGGATGGCGCGGGCGCCGGCGTGAAAATTGGCGTAGGCGCTGCGCAGGTCCTCGGGATCGCCGGGCAGGGTCCAGCCCTCTTCGGACCAGTCGGTCTGCGGCAGCGTGGCGAAGACGAAGATCTCGTGCCCGCCGGTCAGCGGAAAGACGACGATCTGCTTTTCCGGGCATTCGCCCCACCACTTGGTGAAGGCGTCAAGGTCGGGAAGGTCGGGGGCGGCGTCGCGCGGAAAGACCCCGCGATAGGACACCATTCCGGTATATGTCGGGCTGTCGTCGCCCCAAAGGGCGGTGCGGATCGCCGAATGGATGCCATCGGCGCCCACCACCACGTCAAAGGCAGTCGTGCTTCCATCGTCGAGAGTGAGGCGCGCCATGTCGCCCTCTGCGGACACGCCGGTCGCAGCTTTGCCCAAGTGCAGGGTGCCGGGCGCCAGCCGGTCCTTCAGCGCGTCCAGCAGATCCGCCCGGTGGATTGTCAGCTGCGGCGCACCGTATTTCTCTTCGGCCGCCGTGCTCATCGGCAGCCGTGAGGTTTCCTCGCCCGTGATCCCGTCGCGGCTGATGCGATATGTCGGCCGTGCCGCCGTCCGGCGCAGCACCTCTCCAACGCCGAGCCGGTCCAGCGCGAAGACCGCGTTGGGTGTCAGGTTGATATCCGCACCGACACGATTGAACGCGCGGGTCTTCTCGAAAACCGTCACCTCGGCGCCCAGATCGCCCAGCGCGATCGCGGCGGAAAGCCCGCCGATGCCGCCACCACAGATTGCTATCTTCAGGCCGGACATGGCTTGCGGTTCCCCAAGACCTGTTCTATAATGAACGACATGTTCAAATTATGAGGGTCGCCTGCCGATCGGTCAACCGTTTTGTGTGGCAGGTGCCGTCGGGGGAAGCTGGAAGCGCGGGAAAGGATGAGGCCGTGAGCAACGTTGAAGCGACCAAGACCTACTCCGTGCCGCCAGTGGATCGTGCGATCCGCCTGTTGCGCTACATCGGCGACCGCAACACCTGCCGAAACCTCAGCACCGCCGCGCGCGACCTCGGCATCAACCGGACGACGCTGATTCGCCTGATCCACACGCTGCTGGACCAGAGGATGATCGAGGAGATCGGCGATGGGGCCGGCTACCGTCTTGGGGTCGGGCTGATCAGTCTCGGGGCACAGGCGCTCGACGGTCGCGATATCGTTCAGCTGTGTCAGCCCATTCTTCAGGAACTGTGCGAGGCGACCGCGATGTCGGCTCACCTGGGAATCCTCGACGGCACGGACATCGTCTATCTCAGCCGCGCAACGCCAAACTCCCACCTCGTCAGCAACCTGCGCGCCGGGGCCCGTCTGCGGGCCCATGCCTCGTCGATAGGCCGCGCGATCATCGCCGAGATGACGGAGGCCGATATCAGGGCGATCTTCGGCGACAGACCGCTTCCGGCGGTGACCGCCAAGACGCCGACGACGCTTGACGCCCTGCTCGGGCAGGCGCGCGCCGACAAGGCCGCCGGCCATGCATGGAGCGTCGGCAATTTCGAGGCGGGGATAGGGTCCTGCGCGGCTGCCGTGTTCGACCACGGCGGGCGGGTGGTGGCCGGTCTGAACGTCTCGGGGCCCGAGAGCCGTTTCGCCGATACGGCCGACGGCGCGCGGATCCGCGACGCGGTCCTCGACGCGGCCCGCCGCGCCTCTGCCGCGCTTGGCGGCCCGCTCCGGGCGTAGGCGGACGGCTACGCCCCGGCAGGCCAACGGGCCCATGGATGCGGCTGTCCCGACAGGTCGGTGTAGACCGATTTCTGCCGCTGGTAGGCCCGCAGCCCCGCGCGCCCCTTTTCGCGGCCGATCCCGCTGGCGCCGTCGCCGCCAAAAGGGGTCGAGATCGAGAACTGCTTGTAGGTGTTGATCCAGACGGTCCCGGCGCGGATCGCGCGGCCCACCTGCCAGCACTTGCGCTGGTCGCGCGACCAGATCCCGCAGGCCAGGCCGTAATCGTTGTCGTTTGCCTGGGCCACGACATCCTCCACGCCGGAAAACGGCATCACGACCAGCACCGGGCCGAAGATTTCCTCGCGGCAGGTCCGGGCGCTGTTGTCCAGGCCCGCGATGATCGTCGGCTCGAAATAGGCGCCACCGGCCAGGTCGGGTGCGTCAGGCGCGCCGCCGCCCGCCAGCACCTCGCCGCCCTCTTCCCGCGCCAGCGCGACATAGCCTGCGACCGAAGCGCGGTGGTCGGCGTGGATCAGGGACGACACCTGCGTCCGGGGATCGAAGGGATGCCCGACCACAAGCGCGCGCGTCGCCTCGACTAGCCGCGCCACGAAGCGGTCGTAGATGCTGTCCTGCACGAACAGCCGCGACCCGGCGATGCAGCTTTGGCCCGAGGATGAGAAGATGCCGAAGAGGATCCCCGCGATGGCCAGGTCCTCGTCGCAATCGTCGAAGACGATGGTGGGCGACTTGCCGCCAAGCTCCAGCGACACGGGAATCAGCTTGTCCGCCGCCGCGCGGGCCAGCGCGCGCCCGGTTTCCGTCCCGCCGGTGAACGAGACTCTCGCGATGTCGGGATGCCGGACCAGCCGGTCGCCCACCTCGCGCCCCGATCCCGGCAGGACAGAGAACAGCCCCGGCGGCAGCCCGGTTTCTTCGATGATGTGCGCGAGTTCCAGGCTGACGAGCGGCGACCAACTGGCAGGTTTCAGCACCACCGCATTGCCAGCCGCAAGCGCCGGTGCCACCTTCTGCGCGTCCGAGGCGATGGGCGAGTTCCAGGGCGTGATCGCGGCGACCACGCCCAGCGGTTCATGCACCGAGGCGGTCAGGTAATCGCCGCGCGGCACCGTCAGCAGGTCGTCCGAGGTTTCCAGCACAGCCGCGAAATAGCGGAAGGTCCCGGCGGCCGATGCCGCCAGCGCCCGGGTTTCCGCCAACGTCTTCGACGTGTCGCGCGACTGGATCCACGCGATGCGTTCGATGTTGGCGCTGATCCCTTCGGAGATGCGATAGAGGTAGCTGGCGCGCTCGTGCGGCTTCAGCCCCTGCCACGCCGGATCGGCCTGCGCGGCGCGCGCGCGTTCGATGGCCGCGTCGGCGTCGGCGGCAGATGCGCCGGACAGCACCGTGTTCTCGACCCCTTCGGCCGCAAACACGGAACGGATGGGCGCACCGCCCCCCTTGCGCCATTCCCCGGCGACAAAGATGCGGTCGTCTCGAAACTCTTGCGACATGGCGCGGGTCGTCCTCAGATCACGATGGCATTCTGGCGGTTCAGGATCGCGCGGGCGATGCTGAGCCCGGTGGTCCGCGATGTCTT
>JAUIIC010000106.1 GCA_030431935.1 Alphaproteobacteria bacterium
CCCTCGGGCAGGTCCAGCCGCGCGGCCAGCTGCCCGCCGTCATGGCCGGTGAATGTGATGCGTTCGGTGGGCATGAGCGGGCTCCTGCATGGGCGGTCGCCCGAAACTGGCCGCTCTCGCCTTACAGGCCAACCCATGTGTCAGCCGCGTCACGCGGACTTGAGCCGCCGTCACCCCCCGGCAAGGTCTCCACGCAGGTAAAGCCGGTCCTCGCGCAGATCGAGCAGCAGGGCATAGCCCAGCCGGTCCATAAGCGCGGCCCGTTCTTCCGCGGACTCGGCGCCCTCGAAGAACTTGTCCCGCCATTCCATGTAGATCAGCGCCGGGCGCACCTCGCCCATGCTGCGCAGCACGATCCCCTCGGCGCCCTCGATATCCATGTGCAGAAGGTCCACCGCGCCGACCCCAAGTTCCGCCATCAGGCTGTCGAACCGGCGGCCCGGCACCTCGGTCGCCTCTGCCTCCTGCTGCACGAAGGGATAGGACTTGCGGTACTGGTCCGAGTGCCGAAAGACCGAGCCCTGCGCATGCACCGCCCCGTCGATCCGCGCGGCGAACCAGGGCACCGGCCCGTTCGTTTCGCACACCGCGGCGTTCACCACCTCGACGCCGGTGCCCGCAAGATTGGCGCGCACGATCTCCAGCCGGGTCGGGTCGGCCTCGACCGCGATCACGCGGCACTCGGGATAGGCCCGTGCCAGCCGGTGCGAATCGCCGCCGTCGTAGGACCCGAGGTCGAGGATCACGCGCGGCGCGATGCCCAGTTGCCCCAGCCAGTCGGCCATGAACCGCGAGCGCACCATCTCGGCGCTGCGCCCGCCGGCGTCGACCGTATAGGTCACTTCTCGCGCGATCGGTTTCGTCAGCCCGTAGGTCTGCCGCGCGCGGCGGTTGCGAAGGGTGCGGAACATCTTGGGGCCTCTGCGGTCGAGTGGATCAGGCGCCATGTGCCACGAAACGGCCGCCGCCGGAACCGCAATCGCCGTCAGGCCAGCCCCATCAGCCGTGCATCGAAAGGATAGCGCGTCAGGTTCTCGTGCCCGGTCTCGGTAATCAGCACCTGGTCTTCCAGCTTGATCGAGAAATCGCCCCCGACCTCGCCCACCAGGACCTCGACGCACAGCACCATGCCCGGTTCGAGGCAATAGTCGAACGCCCCCTCCACCAGTTGGTCGGGATAGGCGACCAGCGGCCACTCGTCGCACAGCCCCACGCCATGCATCATGCAGCCGTATTTCAGCGCCTGGAACTTCTCGGGCAGGCGGTGACAGTTCATCGACAGGTCGCGCAGCGACACGCCGGGGCCCAGCATCGCCATGTTCGTCATGATGTGCTCATGCGAGATCCGCATCGCCTCGACCATGTCCGGCCGGGGCGGTGCGTCGCCGATCCACCAGGTGCGCGAGATGTCCACGCAGATGCCGTAGCTGCCCACGAGATCGGTGTCGAAGGCCAGGATCTCGTTCGGCTGGATGCGCCGTGGTCCGCATTCCTGGAACCACGGGTTCGTGCGCGGCCCCGAGGCCAGCAGGCGTGTCTCGATCCACTCGCCGCCGCGCCGGATGTTTTCCGCGTGCAGCACTGCCCAGACGTCGTTCTCGGTCAGCCCGTCGGCGGGGGTGGCGGCGCGCGCCACCCGCTCCATCTCGGCCACGGCGGCCTCGCAGGCGTGCGAGGCGCAGCGCATCGCCCTGATCTCGTCGGGGCCCTTCACCGCGCGCGCCTTTTCGGTCACCTCCTCGCCCTCGACGATCTCGATGCCGCGCGCCTCCAGCGTCCGCAGCCCGTGCAGCATGATCTTGTCCACCGCCAGCCGCCGGTCGCCGCCGCCATGTTCGCGCAACAGCGCGTCGATCTGCTCGGCCAGCCGCGCGGCCGCCACATCCACCCGGTCGCCCCGGTCGAAATAGAACAGGTCCGCGCCCGTGCGCACCTCTGCCACCAGCGGGTTGAAGGCGCTGAGGAACATGCCGTTCTTGTAGTCCCACATCACCATGTAACCATCGGCACACAGCAGCACCGCCCGGAACGGGTTGTGCGTGTTCCAAAGCTGCATGTTGGTGGAATCGGTGGCGTAGCGGATGTTGAGCGGGTCCGTCATCAACAGCCCGCCATAGCCCCGCGCCACGATATGGTCGGTCAGCCGCCGCCAGCGATAGCGCCGCATTTCCTGCAGATCGGGCAACTCCAGCCCCGCCGCGCGCCATTCGGCAAAGGCCAGCGCCGTCGGCCCGATCTCGACCCGGTCGCCGTCGTTGGGCGTGCCGTCGCCCAGCATAGGACCCACGCCCGGATCTATCTTGCGGCGGTCGCGGTAATGGGTGTTCATCGGCGGCGCTCCTTTGGGTGGATCGTCCGCCACACCCGCCGCCGTGGCTGGCCCGACTGCGACACTTTCCGGTATCGTTTCCGCCCTGCCTGTCGCAGGATCGCCCCGATGCACGCCCCGATCCTGCAAGCCCGCCTTCCCGACGACCTGCGCCGACAGGCGGCGGAACCCCTGCCGCGCATGCGCCCCGTGGACGGCCCCTGGATCACCGTCGACGACGCCTATGCCGCCCAGATCGCCCTGCGCCAGCACCTCTCGGCCACCCTGGGCGAGGCCGTCTGCCGCACGCTGCCCGGCGCCGAACCCGCCCTGGCCGAACTGCTGGAGGTGGTCCTTGCGGCGCTGGCCCGCCACCCGGCCTTCACCGTCACGGGCCACACCGTGACCTGCCCCGATACCCGCGTCGAGACGATCGAGCGCGCCGACCCGTTCGGCACGCTGTCGCGTCTTGTCGCCGAGGACCTGTGCCTGCTGGACCGACGCGCCGATCAGGACGAGCACGTCCTCGTCGCCGCCTCGCTCGCCTTCCCCTCGGGCTGGACGCTGGCCGAGAAGATCGGCCGCCCGCTCATGCGCATCCATGCGCCGGTGCCGCCCTATGACGACGACATCGGGCGGCGCGTGCAGAGGTTCTTCGACGGGGTGCGGCCCGGCCGGCCCATGTGGCGGGCCAACCTGCACGGCTACGGGACGCCCGATCTTCACGACCCGCGGGTAGAGGGCGGCCCGCGCCGCCGCGTCGACCATGACCCGCCCTTCCTGCGCAGCGAACGCCAGACGGTCTTGCGCCTGCCGAAGACGGGCGCGGTGCTTTTCGCCATTCACACCACCGTGGTGCGCGCCGACACGGTCTAGAACAGCGCGAACGCCTTTTCGTGCAGCGAGGCCCAGGAAATGGCCATCCCCAGCGCCGTCACCGCGATCACCTGTGCCACCAGATGCGCGTTCTCGCCGCGAAAGATGTTGTAGAACAGCGTGCCGATCGCAACCGGCCCGTTCATCGCGGCCAGGATGGTGATAAGCCCGTAGGTCTTGTCCTTCTCCTGCCGCGCGGCTGTGAAAAAGCCTCGGCCTTCGTCGGAATCGTCCCGGCCGTCATGCGGCAGCCCGTGCGACAACCGCTCCCACTGAAGCGAGTGGGGACGGGCCGGGGTGCCGCCAAACCCGGACAGGGCCTGCGCCAGGTAGCTTTCGGAGACCGGCACGGCGATGTCGTCGGTGGCATCCTCGAACGGGGCATGGCGCGGCGTGGGCACCGGTCGCGGCGCCGTTTCCGACAAGGTCGCCACGGCGAATTCCGCCGCCGAATAGATCGTGTCGGATTCCGACCAGAAGACCAGGTCGGCGTCGAGCGCACCGGCGACGATGTCCACGACCTCCCAGCACAGCCGCTGCTTGCGGGCCAGGGGTTCGCGCATGTCGGTCGAGGGGTGGTCGGCCACCAGCACCGTCATGCTCGACCGATGCGCCACCAGCCGGTCGAGGATGCGCGCGTCGTCCTCCATCGCGTGGTCGGGCCGCGCCGCGCCCTGGAAGTCCTCGATATCGAAAGGCACCGCGCAATAGGCGAGCAGCACCTGCACCGTGTCGCAATGCAACAGAAGGTGCTCGCCCGGCACGATGCGGGTCTGACGCACGGGGCATCCCAGCGCACCCAGGCGGGTCTTCAGCTCGGTCACGTCGTCGGCGATATCCCGCCGCGGCGTGCTGGCGAACAGAAGACTTGCCTCGACGGAAGTTGTGACAGTGCTCATCGGCACGCTCCACCAGAATTCCCGTCCAGATTGTTCCTGAATTGTGGAAAGTTTTGGGCGAAAAGCGTTCGATTTTCCTGCCTGTGAAAGATGTCGTGCCGCATCATCCGAGTCTCAGCCCCGCCAGAAGGCCAAGCAGCACGGTCCCGATGACGGGGCTTGCCAGGGCGCTTAGCGCGGGCGTGCCCAGTCCGCGCAGGCTCGGGCCGCGGGGCGGCGCGCCGGGAAGGCGGATCGCGTCTTGCGCGAACACGTCCTGGCGCAATCCGGTCAGCCGCGCGGCATCTGCCGCCAAGGTCGGAAGGGCGGCGGCCTGCGGTCTGTCGCCGATCTGCAGGGCGGGCCGGGGCCGGGCGGATCGGGGGGCATGTGCCGGGACATGGGGGCGGCGCGGGCGCGACGGCGGGCGAGACATGCCCTGTGTCGGCGGCGCGGGCGCCACGGGTTGCGGCCTCCGGCGGAGCGGTGCGTCGCCCGCCTGGGTCATCTTTATCAGAATGGAATGGTCGGTTGCCTGGGGGGCCTGGGGAACTGGCATCGGAATACTTGCTCAATTGTTACACTGTTTCCGGTCTACCGACAAAGCCGGGAAACAGTTGGGCGCGATCGGGGAATATTGTTGATTAACAGGCCACGAACCGGCCTGAATTCACAGCAAGACGGGCAGAGACCGGCCGGTCTCTGCCCGTTCAGGACGTGTCGGAGAGTTGGGGCTCAGCGCTTGGCGAAGACCTGGTTGACCTCGAGCCCGGCCACCTCGATCCCGGGGACGATCTCCAGGACCTCGCTGCCCGTCAGGTAGGCCAGCGCCAGCGCAAACGCCGCCGCCGTCACCCCGAGGTTCGGGCCCCGCAACAGGTTCCAGACAAAAAGCGCCGCGGCCGGTACCGGCATCACCACGGCCAGCGCCGCGCAAAGTGCATAGCTGCGCAGCCGCTCGCTGCGGTGATGCTTGCGCAGGGCGTCCTGCAGTTCCGCCGAGTCGGGCAGGTCGCTGGCCAACTCGTCGCGCGTCACGAACTCGGGCGTGAAGACCGGGGTGAACGCGATCTCGACCCGGCCGAGCGGATCATCCATCCGTGCCGCGTGATGCGCAATGGTCAGGTTCAGCGTTTCCGAGAACGGAATCATCGAGCGGTCGCACAGGAACCCCGGCTGTGACGCGCAGCGTGCCACCAGGTGCTCGGCGACAGAGATCGCCACGGGCAGCGGCAGCGGCCCCGGCGCGATCACCAGCGGGCGGGTGCAGAACAGTTCGGACCCCTCGATGCGCAGGCCGGTCCCGGACTTGTCGCGCGCCTCGAAGGACACCGGATGGATCGTCAGCGGCGCGGGAAAGTCCATGCCAGCCGTCGCCTCGACCTCTTCGGGCATGAAGATCATGTCGGACTGGGTCATGAAGACGGCATCCGCGCGCTCAAGCTCCAGCGCGGCCAGAACCGCCCGGTGCAGCACCCGCATCTTCGTTGCGGCCGGCACCTGGCCGACCGACGTATCGGTGCTGCCGTAATGCGCCCCGTCCGCGACCTTGATCTGGACATGGCGTGTATGGGCGTTCACGGCGGCCGCGTAGTCGTGCCGCTTCATCCGGGTGATGGGCGCGGCCAGCGCGCGCCACAGCCGGTCGGCCTGCATCGGCGCCCGGTTGACGGTCACCACCACATGCATGTCGGGGTGGTTGAACACCACGAAATCCTCGCCGATCAGCGGACCCGAGGTGAACCGGAGATCCAGCCGGGCCAGTGCGGCGTTCAGCCGTTCGAGGAGCGCGACGAACCCGATCTCGGGCTGTTCGCGATAAAGAAGCGTGGCCTCGATGCTCTTGCGGGTATCCTGCACAAGCCTGATCCTTTGGTTTCTTGACCGGACATAAAGCAGGCTTTCGCGGCAGGAATGTGGCGCGTCTTTGCGCGCCATGGTTGAGCATTGCGGTCATTTTTCGGCAAAATACGAGAAAGGGCGCCCGAAGGCGCCCTTTGACCGATCCGAGGGAGGGCGGATCAGCAGCTGTAATACATCTTGAATTCCATCGGGTGCGGCGTGTGCTCGTAGGCGTAGATCTCTTCCCACTTGAGATCCATGTAGCCTTCGATCTGGCTCTTGGTGAACACGTCGCCGGCCAGCAGGAACTCGTGATCCGCTGCCAGGCAGTCCATCGCCTCGCGCAGCGACGCGCAGACGGTGGGGATGCCTTCCAGCTCTTCCGGCGGCAGGTCGTAGAGGTCCTTGTCCATCGCCGCGCCGGGGTCGATCTTGTTCTTGATCCCGTCCAGGCCCGCCATCAGCAGGGCGGCAAAGCACAGGTAGGGGTTCGACGACGGATCGGGGAAGCGGGCCTCGACACGCTTGGCCTTCGGGCTTTCGGTCCACGGAATACGGACACAGCCCGACCGGTTGCGGGCAGAGTAGGCGCGCAGAACCGGGGCCTCGAAGCCGGGGATCAGGCGCTTGTAGCTGTTCGTCGACGGGTTGGTGAAGGCGTTCAGCGTCTTGGCATGCTTCAGGATGCCGCCGATGTACCACAGCGCTTCCTGGCTCAGGTCGGCGTACTGGTCGCCGGCAAAGAGCGGCTTGCCGTCCTTCCAGATCGACATGTTCACGTGCATGCCGGTGCCGTTGTCGCCCGCGATCGGCTTCGGCATGAAGGTCGCCGACTTGCCGTAGGCCTGGGCCACGTTGTGGATGACGTACTTGTACTTCTGCAGCTGGTCGGCCTGGTCGGTGAGCGAGCCGAAGATCAGGCCAAGCTCGTGCTGGCACGACGCCACCTCGTGGTGGTGCTTGTCGACCTTCATGCCCATGCGCTTCATCGTCGACAGCATTTCCGAGCGGATGTCCTGCCCGTCGTCGATCGGGTTGACCGGGAAATAGCCGCCCTTGACGCCCGGACGGTGGCCGGTGTTGCCCATCTCGTACTCGGTGTCGGTGTTCCAGGCCGCGTCCAGCGCGTCCACCTGGTAGGACACCTTGTTCATCGCGACCGAGTAGCGGACGTCGTCGAACAGGAAGAACTCGGCCTCGGGGCCGAAGTAGGACACGTCGCCGATGCCGCTCGCCTTGAGGTAGGCCTCGGCCTTCTCGGCGGTGCCGCGCGGGTCGCGATCATAGGCCTCGCCGGTATCGGGCTCCAGCACCGAGCAGTGCACGCAAAGCGTCTTCTCGGCATAGAACGGGTCCATGTAGGCCGACTTGGTGTCGGGCATCAGCTTCATGTCGGACTGGTCGATCGACTTCCAGCCGGCGATCGACGAGCCGTCGAACATGAACCCTTCGTCGAGAAAGTCCTCGTCGACCTGATCGGCCAGCACGGTCACGTGCTGCAGCTTGCCGCGCGGGTCGGTAAAGCGGATGTCGACGTATTCGACGTCTTCATCGCGGATGGTCTTGAGAACGTCTTCTTTGCTCATGGCGTGACCTTTTCCCTTCAGTTGCGTTGTCGGACGAGCGCGTCAGAGCGCGTCTTCGCCGGATTCTCCGGTGCGGATGCGGATGGCCTGGTCGACGGGCGACACGAAGATCTTGCCGTCGCCGATCTTGTCGGTCTTCGCGGCGGCGATGATCGCTTCGATGGCGCCATCCACCTGGTCGTCTCCCAGCACCACCTCGATCTTCACCTTGGGCAGGAAATCGACGACGTATTCCGCGCCGCGGTAAAGCTCGGTGTGACCCTTCTGGCGACCAAACCCCTTCACCTCGATAACCGAAAGCCCCTGCACGCCGATTTCCTGGAGCGCTTCCTTCACCTCGTCCAGTTTGAACGGCTTAATGATCGCTTCGATCTTCTTCATGACCGCGACTCCCTGACCGGTTTCGTGCTGGAACGGTTGAGACCACTTCCCGCCGTGGGCCACAATTCGCTAGTCTGGCGGCATCAAAGGCGCGCACCGGGATTCCATGGCGTTGCTTAAATTTTGTGCAGATTGCCCTTCATAGAGGCGATTTGTGAACATATGCGGGATTTTTGATGTCCGAACTCCTGACCTCTGCCCAAATGCGCGGCATCGAGTCCGCCGCGATGGACAGCGGCCAGGTCACGGGCCTGACGCTCATGGAACGTGCGGGACAGGGGGTCGTTTCGGCGCTCGGTGCAGCAGGCGTCCTGGCGCAGCCGGGGCGCGCCGCTGTCCTGGCCGGACCGGGCAACAACGGCGGTGACGGCTATGTCATCGCGCGCCTCCTGCATGACCTCGGCTGGACGGTCGATGTCCTTGCCCTCGGCGATCCCGACCGCCTGCCGCCGGACGCGCGGGCCAATGCCGACCGCTGGCGACAGGACCATGCCGTGCGGACGATCGAGGCCGCCGACGGCCCCGCGCCCGATCTCCTGGTCGACGCGGTCTTCGGCACGGGGCTGACACGCGCGATCCCCGAAACGGTGTCGCGGGCTTTCGCGGCCCTGCGCGGTCCTTCGACCTTCGTCGTCGCCGTCGATTGTCCCTCGGGCCTCGACACCGACAGCGGCCGCCGGCTCTGGCCCGACGGCGCGCAGGACGGCCCGCGCGCCGACCTTACGGTGACCTTTCACATGGCCAAGTGTGGCCATTACCTCGCCGACGGCCCCGATCTTTGCGGCCGGATCGTCGTGGCCGACATCGGGCTGGGCGCCTTCACGCCGCCGCCCGCCGCGCCCTTCGCCGGTCCTTCGCCTGACCGACTGCGGCTGGTCGCGGGGACCGCCGACTGGCCTGCCGCGCTCATCGGGCCGCCGCGTCCGGGGGCGCACAAGTACGACCGGGGCCATGCGCTGGTGCTGGCCGGTGGGGTGGGGCGGGGCGGCGCCGGTCGGATGGCGGCGCGCGCGGCGCTGCGCGCCGGGGCGGGGCTTGTGACGCTGGCCTGCCCCCCGGCTGCGGTGATCGAGAACGCCGCGCGGCTCGATGCCGTCATGTTGCGCCCGCTGGCCGATGCCGAGGCGCTTGCTGCGATGCTGGAGGACCCTCGCCTGTCCGCTCTGTGCCTTGGGCCGGGGCTCGGGGTGGGGCCGCGCACCCGCGCACTGGTCGACGTGGCGCTCGCCTCGGGGCGGCGCGTGGTGCTCGACGCGGATGCGCTGACGGTGCTCGCCGCCGACCCCGCGCCGACGTTATGCCGACGTGATGCCGACGTTGTGCTGACACCCCATTTCGGCGAGTTCGCCCGCCTGTTTCCCGATATGGCGGCGGCGGTGGACGCGGGCGGATCACGGGCCGATGCCGCCCGCCGCGCCGCCGACCGGACCGGATGTGTCCTTCTGCTCAAGGGGCGCGACACCGTGATCGCTTCGCCCGGCGGCGCGGCCTCCGTCCATGCCGCGGCCTACGACCGCGCCGCGCCTTGGCTGGGCACGGCAGGGTCCGGCGACGTGCTGGCCGGCATCCTCACTGGCCTTCTCGCCACCCCCGGGCGCGGCCCCACGCATGTCCTGGCAGAGGCCGCCGTCTGGCTCCATGTCGAGGCCGCGCGCCAGGTCGGTCCCGGCCTGATCGCCGAGGACCTGCCAGAGGCACTGCCCGCCGTCTACCGCGCGCTGGCGCTCTAGCCTGCCTGCGGCGATGTCGGATTCATCGAGAAATATCAGTCGGTTGGCGTTTCGTCAGCCAACCGCGACCGGGGCAGGGACATGCCCCGTTTCGGTCAGGACCACCTCGTCGGTCTCGAACCGCAGGTGATAGACCGTGGCTTCGGCCACCACCCCGCGCAGGCGCATCGCGCCGTTGCGGGTGATGACCCGCGCCCCCGGTTCCAGCACATCGACGGGGGTCAGCCCGTCCAGCGTGAAGACATGCGTTCCCGCCGGAATGCCCACTGCATCCCGCCTGCACCTGTATTGCGCCAGGGCAATGATCCCGGCGGCCGTGGTCTGGATCGGCATTGGCCCGATTCTCCGTTCTGCTCGACCGATATCTAGCACAAACGTTTCCAGAACGTGCGCTCCGTTGAATTTCGCTACCATCGCCCGCCGCCCTTTGCTACGACGGCCCCGGCCCGGTGGGCCGTGCGGGTGTGGCGGAACTGGTAGACGCACCAGATTTAGGTTCTGGCGCCGCAAGGCGTGGGGGTTCGAGTCCCTTCACCCGCACCAATCCGGCCGCCGAGGCGGCCGCCGGCGGTGGCCATGCCGCGCCCCGGTCAGAGCCGGACCATCACGACGCCTTCTTCACCGTCTTCGTCGTCGGCATCCCATGCGCGTTCGATGGGTGGGGGCGTGTCCTCGCGCCGCAGCCTTTCGCGTTCCTCGCGCAGGGCATCGGCGTGCTGGCGCAACTGCTCGCCGCCCTCGGTGGCCCAGAACAGACCAAGCTCGGCGAAATCGGCGAAGCGGGCCTCCAGCGCGGTGGCGTCCATTTCGCCCACATGCCAGCGGCAGCAATAGATCGTCTCTCCGGTGTCGCTGTCGACGGCCAGCCGCCCGGCGCCGGTCCCGGCCCCGAGGAAGTTCGCCTCGAGCATCGCCTGCATCATCTCGGCGTCGGCGAAGTCGAGATCCTCCAGCCGGACGCTTGCCTCGACGATCGTGCTGTCGATTTTGGAAAGGTAGACGGACATCCCCCCGCCGAGGATGACCTCGGCGGCGCCGTTCGCGTTGTAGGCCAGGCTTGGCAGGCCCAGTTTGCCCGCCAGCACCGTCAGTGCGTGTTCTGCGTCATTCATCCGTTCGCTCCATCCCTCGTTCGTCCCGCCCGTGCGGGATGTCTCAATTGAAATTGATGTCGATGCGGCCGCTGACCGGCATCCCGACCTTGTCGACAAGGAAATCGTTGACCCGGTCGTTCAGACCCGAGGCCGCCTGCTGGTAGTGCGTGCGCAATTCGCCCATCCGCATCTTGTCCGACCCGTCGCTGCCGTTCGCCGCCATCTGCACGAGATCGACAGCGGTCAGGAGTGCCGGGCTCATCGCACTGGACACGCCCGGTCCGACGAGTTTGAGGAAGGCCTGGTCGGCGAAGAGGCGGCGGGTGAAGACCGAGGCCGCCTCGCGGCTCAGACCGCCCTGCGGCGCGTCGATCCGCCCTTCGATCTCTTCGTTCAGCGTCGACAGCAGACCGGTGATGTCCTCGTTGACGACCAGTGTATCCACGTAATCCATGATCTCGTTGGCTAGGCTGACCAGCTTCTCGGACTGTTCCTTGGTGAAGCCATCGCCCTTCGTGTTCCGAAGCCCGGCTTCCTTCATCGTCTTGTCCAGTTCGACGACATCCTCGCGGGTCTTCAGGTCCTTGGCGAAATCGAGGATCTTCTCCTTGATCTCTTCGCCGCCAAACACGTCCATCATCTTCTTGACCGCCGCCGTGCCGGTTTCGGACGTCTGCCGCAGGAAGGTCAGTTCGGACTTCGCATGCATGGCCGACTTGGCGTCCTCGAGGAAGAGCGTGGTCGCGCCCTTCGGTGTGCGTGCCGATTCCGCCTTGTTCGCGAAGACCTCGAGCAATTCCGCCTTTTCCGTGCGGCCTTCGTTCCGGAATTCGTTGGCCATCTGCCGCACCGACCCGATGTCCAGGTTGCGCAGCCGTTCGGCGGTCATCTCCTTGACGACGGCCGTCATCCTGGTGTCGATGACCGATCCACGGTCCCCCCCGGCCTGGGTGATCTCCTTCAGCAGTGCGGTCAGGTTGTTGCTGACCTGGGCCTTCTGCAACTCAGGCGTCTTCTGGATGCTCGTGAAGAAGGTGGAGGCGGTTGATGTCTTGCTGAACGTCGCCGTGGACGGTCCTCCCATCGCGCGTTGGTCCATGCGGTCCAACCGGTCAGTCTGCGCCTTTTCGGCCCGCTCGGCCTTCCATTCTGTAAAGCGCTGGCCCAGTTCGTTCATCTTGGCCGAGAAGGATTGGCCGATCTCGGTCATCCGGGCCTTGAAGCTGGCGAAGCCTTCGCTGACCCTGGAGGCGAAGCTCGAGAAGGCCGACTTGATCTTGTCCCCGAGAGAGGGCGCGCCTTTGCCGTCGCCCACCTGCGGTCGGTGCCCGCCCAATTCGATTTCGCCGCCGACCGAGGCGTGGTCCATGACCGGAATGAAACGGCTTCCGCCCGTCTTGTCGACCATGGCGTGGTTCCTTCTTGCTGATGGTGTGCCGAAACTGATGGTGACACGATGCGCCTGAAATCGCCGGGCATCTGTGATTTGCGCTACAGTGATCGCGCCGGGTCAGCCCGGTGTCGGTGCCCCAGCGCCTGCCGCAAGATATCCCAGCGCCTCGTCGACGGTCTGAACGTCGCCGAAGGACAGCGCCATCGTGACAAGCGCGCCCATGTGCTCTGCATCGCTGCGGGTCGCGTTCGCATCGGCCAGCATGACGGCCCTGAAGTTCGTCATCATCGCGTCGCGGGCCGAGCTTTCGCAGCAGACGTTGGTCAGGGTTCCGGCGATCAGGATGGTGTCGATGCCGCGTGACCGCAGCATGTCCGGCAGATCGGACGCACCCGGCAGGAAAGCCGAATACCTGTCCTTGTCGGCGTGGAGGTCGCCCGCGCCCGGCGTCAGCCCCTCGCTCAGCGCATAGAGCGGCGCATCGTGCTCAAGGCCGTCGCGGACCACGTCGCCGGCGGCGCCGGGGTTGAGGTGGTCGAAATAACTCGTCCAGTCCCGCGCGCCGCGCGGAAAATGGCTGCGCACCCAGGCCACCGTGCCGCCCGCGGCCCGCACGCCATCGGCGGCGCGGTTGATCGCGGGCACGATCTCGCGCGCGACGGGCACCTCGCGCGGGGCGCCGGGGCGGGTGAACATCTCTTGCATGTCGATGACGACAAGCGCTGTCTGCGCCGGGACGAGGTGATCGAACACGTGTCGCCGTCCCCGGCGGGCGACCAGCTGGGCGGTGATCTCGGGCGGGAGCGTGCAGGGATGCATGACGGGAGCCTTGCGAAGCGGACAGGACCGATCCTTGCCGGTTCGCTGCCGCCGCGCAAGCCGCCGCTGCGCCCCATGGATGCGCGCGAGGCCCGATTCAGCTTGCAGCGCCGCGCCGCGCACCCTAGAACGTCGCGAAATTTCCCGGACACCGCCGACGAAGAGGACGCAATGCAGGTCACCGAGACCCTGAGGGAGGGGCTGAAGCGCGGCTACCAGATCACCGTGCCGGCCGCCGAGCTGGACGAGAAGGTCAAGGAAAAGCTCGCCGAGGCTCAGCCCGAGATCGAGATGAAGGGCTTCCGCAAGGGCAAGGTGCCGATGGCCCTGCTCAAGAAGCAGTTCGGCCCCCGCCTTCTGGGCGAGGCCATGCAGGAAGCCGTCGACGGCGCCATGAACAAGCATTTCGAGGACTCGGGTGACCGTCCCGCGCTTCAGCCCCAGGTCAAGATGACCAACGAGGACTGGAAGGAAGGCGACGACGTCGAGGTCGAGATGTCCTACGAGGCGCTGCCGGAGGTGCCCGAGGTCGACCTCAAGTCGATCAGCCTGGAAAAGCTGTCCGTGACGCCGGACGAGGCCGCCGTGACCGAGGCGCTGGAGCGTCTGGCCGAGAACGCGCAAAGCTTCAAGGATCGCCGCAAGGGTTCCAAGGCCAAGGACGGCGATCAGGTGGTCATCGACTTTGTCGGCAAGATCGACGGCGAGGCCTTCGATGGCGGCAGCGCCGAGGACTACCCGCTGGTTCTGGGATCGGAGTCCTTCATCCCCGGCTTCGAGGCGCAGCTTGTTGGCGCCAAGGCCGGCGATGAGGTGGCCGTGACCGTCGACTTCCCCGCTGACTACGGCGCGGAGCATCTGGCCGGCAAGACGGCCGTGTTCGATTGCACGGTCAAGGCTGTCAAGGAGCCCGCCGCCGCAGAGATCGACGACGAGCTTGCCAAGCGGTTCGGGGCCGAGGACCTGGACGCGCTGAAGGGCCAGATCACCGAGCGGCTGACGGCCGAATACGCCGGTGCGGCGCGCG
>JAUIIC010000107.1 GCA_030431935.1 Alphaproteobacteria bacterium
TCCACCGGTCCGCCCTCGGCGTGCATTTCGACCTTCACCCAATAGGGGTTCGCCTCCCAGCGCTGGGCCGCCCCACGCGGGTTCAGCCGCACCAGTTCCACCCGGTCGGACCAGATCGTCAGGTCCTCGCGCAGCGCCCCGTCGCGATAGCTGCGCTCCAGCGCCCACCAGACCAGCGCCAGCGCGCCCATCATGAAGGGCAGGATTCCCCAGAGGATCACCGTGCCCAGCACCGCCATGAGCGGCATCAGGATCGCCGCGAAGGTCAGGCCGATGAACAGCGCGAACCCCCGGCGCGGCAGCGACCGGTGCGGCCAGAGGCTGAGCCGGGCCGCCGGTGGCTGCCCCTCGGCAAAAAAAGAGGCCCCGGAACCCGGGGCCTCTCGCGTTTCCCAATGGATGGGCATGTCAGTGCGCGTGGCCCTTGTCCCAGTCGCTCTGCTTGGGGAGCGTCTCGAAGGTGTGCTCGGGCGGCGGCGAGGGCAGCGTCCACTCGAGCGTATCCGCGTGCTCGTTCCAGTAGTTGTCCTCGGTGATCCGCGCGCCGCGGGTCAGTGTGTAGAACATCACGCCGATGAAGAACAGGAACGAGGCAAAGGCGATGAAGGCACCGATCGACGAGATGTAGTTCCAGTAGGCGAAGGCCTCGGGATAGTCGATGTAGCGGCGCGGCATGCCCTGGCGACCAAGGAAGTGCTGGGGGAAGAACGTCAGGTTCGAGCCGATGAACATGGTCCAGAAGTGAACCTTCCCGGCCCATTCCGGATACTGCCGCCCGCTCATCTTGCCGATCCAGTAGTAGATGCCGGCGAAGATGGCGAAGACCGCGCCAAGGCTCATTACGTAGTGGAAGTGCGCCACGACGTAGTAGGTGTCGTGATAGGCCCGGTCCACACCGGCCTGCGACAGCACGATGCCCGTGACCCCGCCCAGCGTGAACAGGAACAGGAAGCCGAACGCCCAGAGCATCGGCGTCTTGAACTCGACCGAGCCGCCCCACATCGTTGCGATCCAGCTGAACACCTTCACGCCCGTGGGTACCGCGATGACCATGGTGGCCAGCATGAAGTAGGACTGTTGCGTCAGGCTCATGCCCACGGTGTACATGTGGTGCGCCCAGACGACGAAGCCCAGCGCGCCGATGGCGATCATCGCCCAGACCATCGGCAGGTAGCCGAAGATCGGCTTGCGGCTGAAGGTGGCGACCACGTGGCTGATGATGCCGAAGCCCGGCACGATCAGGATGTACACCTCGGGGTGACCGAAGAACCACAGGATGTGCTGGTAGAGGATCGGGTCGCCGCCGCCCGCGGGATCGAAGAAGGTCGTGCCGAAGTTGCGGTCGGTCAGCAGCATGGTGATCGCGCCAGCGAGCACCGGCAGCGCCAGGAGGATCATCCATGCGGTGATGAAAATCGACCAGGCGAAAAGCGGCACCTTGAACAGCGTCATGCCGGGCGCGCGCATGTTCAGGAAGGTGGTGATCATGTTGATCGCGCCGAGGATCGAAGACGCGCCCGACAGGTGCACGGCAAAGATTGCAAGGTCCATCGAGAACCCGGCCTCGTTCGTGGACAGGGGCGGATACAGCACCCAGCCCACGCCCGAGCCCATCTGCCCGTTGCCGCCCGGCGAGACCACGCTGGCCAGCGCCAGCGACGTGCCCGCGACGTAGAGCCAGTAGGACAGGTTGTTCAGCCGCGGGAACGCCATATCCGGCGCGCCGATCTGCAAAGGCATGAAATAGTTGCCGAAACCGCCGAACAGCGCCGGGATCACGACGAAGAACATCATCAGGATGCCGTGCGCGGTGACCACCACGTTCCAGACATGCCCGTTCGGAATGGAACAATCCATCCCGCCCGAGATGAAGCGCGTGCCTTCCGCGCTCGGGTCGCACATGTACTGCACGCCCGGCTCCATCAGTTCCATCCGCATGTAGATCGTCAGCGCGACGGCGATGAAGCCGACGATCGCCGAGGTGATCAGGTAGAGGATCCCGATGTCCTTGTGGTTGGTGGACATGAACCAACGGGTGAAGAAGCCCCGGTTGTCCTCGTGTCCGTGTCCGTGGATGGCTGCGTCGGCCATGCCGAACCTCCTGGCTGTTTATACTTTGACCGGGGGCGCGAGTCGCACTCGTCCCTCGGATTTGGAATGTGTCTAGACCGAGGGCGCCGGGGGGGCAACGGGCCGGTTCGCCGCACTGTCCGGATTTCGCGCGAAAAAGGCGTGGCGGGGTGTCGCGGGGAGGGGCGCGCTCAACGCGCTCGGCCCCCGGCGCGGTGTCGTCGCCACCGCCACACCGCGACCAGCGTCAGGACGGTTCCTCCCACGGCCCAGGCTGGCAGGAAGACGAACACCGCCGCGTAGCCGCACGCCCCCTCGAAGCAGGAGCCGAACCAGCCGCGCCCCGCCATCCAGTCGGCCACCGGCAGCCCGATCGCGGTCCACCCGGCCAGCGCCGCCAGCGCGATCGCGATCCATCCCAGCGCTTTCAACATCCTCGCCACTTTCCCGTTGTGCCGGTCCGCGCGGCCACCTTCGGACGGCGGAACCCGGGCCCCGTCCGCAGCGCAGTATCATCCCCGTTCGCGCCGTGGGCAATGCGGCTTCGCGCCGGGGCTTGCGGGATGGGGCCCAAGCCGCCATGCAGTCCGGGAAGGCCGCCGCGGGGGGAACCGAACCATGTCGACGCTTATCGTGCAGGCCGACGCGGCCGGAGAGATCCTGTACTGCGACGACGGCCTCAGCTTCTGGGGCGGGGTCGATCCGGCCACGGGCACCGTGATCGACGTCCATCACCCCTGGCATGGCCAAACGCTTGCGGGAAAGATCGTTGCGATGCCCACCAGCCGGGGGTCCTGCTCGGGGAGCGGCGTTCTGCTGGAACTGGCGCTCAACGGCCATGCGCCGGCCGCCCTGGTGTTTTCCGGACCCGAAGAGATCCTGACCCTCGGGGCCGTCATCGCGGACCGCCTCTTCGGCAGGCCGGTCGCCGTGCTGCGTCTTGCGCCCGGCGATTTCGCGGCGCTCACGGCCGCGCCCGAGGCGACGCTTCGGGGCGGTACGCTTTCCACCGGCGCCCGGACGGTCGCGCTGGCCCCGGTGTCTCTCTCTGACCTCGACCTGACCCCGGAGGACCGCGCGCAGCTGTCCGGTGGCCCGGCCGACCCCGCGACCATCGCGATGGAGGCGATCTGCATCATGGCCGTCGCCCTCGGGGCGCGCGGGCTGACCGAGGTGTCGCGCGGGCACGTCGACGGCTGCATCCTGGCCCATGACGCCAACCTGATCTTTGCCGAGCGGATGGCGGACATGGGGGCGCAGGTGTCCATCCCCACGACGATCAACGCCATCTCGGTCGACCGCGACAGCCGCGACGGCCAGGGCATGCCGCCCTTCTTCCGCGACAAGGCCAGCCGCCTGGCGGATGCCTATGTCCGGATGGGGTGCCGCCCGACCTTTACCTGCGCGCCCTACCTGCTGGACGAAACCCCCAGGCTGGGCGAGCGGATAGGATGGTCGGAATCGAACGCGGTCATCTACGCCAACTCCGTCCTCGGGGCGCGGACGGCGAAACTTCCGGATTATCTGGACCTGTTCGTGGCGATGACCGGGCGCGCGCCCGACACCGGCATGTACGGGGCCGAGGGACGGCGACCGGCGACGCTCATCGACTGCACGGTGCCCGAGGGCCATGACGACAGCCTTTGGCCGCTTCTGGGCTGGATCGCGGGGCGGCGCGCGCCGGAGCGTGTGCCCCTCCTGCGCGGCCTCCAGCACCTCGGCCCCACAAATGACGACCTCCGCGCCCTTTGCGCGGCCTTTGGCACGACCTCGGCCTCGCCCATGCTGCACGTGGACGGCGTCACCCCAGAGGCGGATCTTGCGCCGCTGCCCCAGACCGACCGGCAGGCCATCACCCTGGACGACATGGCAGAGGCCTGGCACAGCCTGAACGCGGGCCCGGAGATCGTGGATCTCGTGGCCATCGGGAGCCCGCACGCCTCGCTCCCCGAGGTCGGGCGGTTCTGCGATCTGCTCGATGGGCGTCCCCGGCACCCCGGGACCGACGTCATCGTGACCATCGGAAGGGATGTCCTGGCCAAGGCTTGCTCTGAGGGGCTCGTCGCGCGGCTGGAGGCCAGCGGCGTCCGCGTTATCCCCGACATCTGCTGGTGCTCGATCACCGAGCCGGTCTTTCCCCCGGGGGCCCGCAACCTGATGACGAACTCGGGCAAGTATGCCCATTACGCGCCGGGGCTCAGCGGGCGGACCGTGCGGTTCGGCGGCCTGTCCGCCTGTGCCGTGGCGGCGCTCTCGGGCCGGGCGCCCGTCGCGCCGCCCGATTGGCTGCTCTCCGGGCGCGCCCCGTAGGCTGCCGCCGGGACCCCTTGCGCATCCGCCCGAGAAGCCGTCTTCTGGTCTCGTCCGAACCCGCCCCGTTGCGCGCGCAGCCTGCACGGGCAGGAACACCCGATGTCCCAGCCTGGAGGCTTGCCGATGACGTCCGACGCCCGGTCCACCCATGACGCCGAGGAGGATGCGCGCAACGACGACATCCTGATCTGGGTGAACGGCGAACTTGTGCACAAGGACGAGGCCAGGGTGTCGGTCTACGACAGCGGCTTCATGCTGGGCGACGGCATGTGGGAGGGGATGCGGCTTTACGACGGGGTCTGGGCGTTCTTCGACGATCACATGGACCGGCTGTTCAATTCGCTCAAGGCGGTCTCGCTCGATCCCGGGCTGACGCGGGCCGAGATCAAGGCGCTGCTCGACCGGACGGCGGCGGCCAACGGGATGACCACCGACGCCCACTGCCGGCTGATGATCACCCGCGGGCGCAAGGCCAAGCCGTTCCAGCACCCCAAGCTCAGCCGCTTCGGCCCAACCGTGGTGGCGATCGTCGAGCATTCGCGGCCCTCGGGCGCGGTGCAGGGGAGGGGCGTCCGGCTGGCCTCGGTGCCGCAGGTGCGCGGACTGCCGACCAGCCAGGACCCCAAGTTCAACAGCCACTCGAAGCTCAATTGCGTGATCGCCTGCCTGCAGGCCGAGCAGGCGGGCGCGGACGAGGCGCTCATGCTCGACCCCCATGGCTTCGTGAACACCACCAACGCCTGCAACTTCTTCATCGTCCGCAAGGGCGAGGTTTGGACCTCGACCGGCGACTATTGCATGAACGGCGTGACCCGCCAGAAGGTCATCGACGTCTGCCGGGCCGAGGGTATCCCGGTGTTCGAGAGGAACTTCTCGCTTTATGAGGCCTATGGTGCGGACGAGGCATTCCTGACTGGCACCTTCGGCGCGCAGACCCCCGTGGCCGAGATCGACGGCAAGCCCATCGGCGACGGCACCCGCCCCGTCATGATGCGCATCCGCGACCTCTACAAGGCGCTGGTCCGCGACCACGTGAAACACAACGCCTGAAGACGGGGCCGCGTGCAGCCTCGGCGACACAGGCGCGAACAGTTCGCACAGAGGTAGCACATCTCGGGCGAAAACGTGGGATGATGGCGACCGGGAGGAGACCGCGTGCCGATTGAGTTGACCATTGAAATGGCTGTGGTGCTGGCCGTTCTGGCCGTCACAGTGATGCTCTTCGTGACCGAGATCTTCCGGGTCGATTTCACGGCGATCCTCGTGATGATCGCGCTGGGCCTGCTGTCGCAGCTTCCCGGGCTTCAGAACCTCGCCGACCCCGAGCGGCTGTTCCACGGTTTCGCGTCCAATGCCGTCATCTCGATCATCGCCGTGATGATCCTCGGGGCGGGCCTCGACAAGACCGGGCTGATGAGCCGGGTCGCCGCCACCATCCTGAAATACGGTGGCAAGACCGAGGTTCGCATCATCCCGATCATTTCGGGCACCGTCGGCCTGATCTCCAGCTTCATGCAGAACGTCGGCGCTGCGGCGCTGTTTCTGCCCGTCGTCAGCCGCATATCCGTCCGAACCGGCCTGCCGCTCAGCCGGCTTCTGATGCCGATGGGCTTCTGCGCGATTCTCGGCGGCACGGTCACGATGGTGGGTTCTTCGCCCCTGATCCTGCTCAACGATCTGATCGACAGCTCGAACCTCATGCTGCCCGAAGACCGCCAGATGCAGCCCTTCTCGCTGTTCGCGGTCACGCCGGTCGGGATCGCGCTTCTGCTGACGGGGATCCTGTATTTCGTCCTGCTCGGGCGCTGGGTCCTGCCCGATCACCGGGCCAAGGACGATGGCGGCACGGGGCAGTCGGTCGGCGATTATCTCAAGCGGATCTACGGGCTGAAATCCGATCTCGTGGAGGTCGTGGTGCCAGAGGGGTCGATCCTGCGCGGGCAGACCTTCGGCGACATCATGGTGGCCCACAACCTCTACATTGTGGGCTCCTACCACCGCGGGCAGCGCTGGTTCACACCGGTGCTTTCGACCACGATCGAGGATCCCTGCCGGCTAGCGATCTTCGGCCGCCGCAAGGTGATCCAGGACATTGCCGACGCCTACGGACTCCACGTCCTGCCGGAACTCGACATCTTCGCCGAGGCCTACGCGCCCACGGTCGCCGGGGTGGCCGAGATCGTGATCCCGCCGGATTCGAGCCTGATCGGACGCACCGCACGGGACCTCTTGATGCGCAAGACCTATGGCCTCGGCCTCTTGGCGATTCACCGTGGCGGCGAGACGCTCAGCCTTGTCGAGACGGCAGACCACAAGGCCGTGAACATCAGCAGCGAGCCCTTGCGGGCGGGTGACCTCCTCGTGGCTTTCACCGCGTGGGAGCGGTTGGCGCGGCTTACCAAGGACCGGGATTTTGTGGTCGTCACCAGCGATTTCCCGATGGAGGAGATCCGGCCGGACAAGGTGCTGTGGGCTCTGTTGTTCTTTGCCCTCACGGTCTCGCTCATCCTGTTCACCGACCTGCGGCTGTCCCTCGCCCTGCTGGTCGGGGCCGGGGGCATGATCGCGACGAACGTCCTTCGCATCGACGAGGCATACCAGGCCGTCAGCTGGCCCACGGTCTTCCTGCTGGCCGGACTGATCCCGCTCGGAGAGGCCGTCCAGAACACCGGCACCGCCGCGTGGATCGCCGAGCAGATCCTGACGCTTCTGCATGGCTGGCCGATCTGGAGCCTGCAGGCCGGCATCGCGCTTCTCGCCACAGCCTTCACGCTCGTGATGTCGAATGTCGGCGCCACGGTCCTTCTCGTGCCCCTCGCGGTCTCGATCGCAATGGCCGCCGGTGCCGATCCCGCGATCTTCGCCCTTACCGTCGCGATCTCGACGTCGAATTCCTTCCTGATCCCGACCCATCAGGTGAACGCCCTCATCATGGGCCCCGCCGGCTACAAGGTGATGGACTTCGTCAAGAGCGGCGGCATCATGACGGTGCTGTTCCTGGTGGTGTCGCTCCTGATGATGAACGTCGTGCACTAGGATGCGGGCAGTGGAGACGCGGTCGTCCGGTTCAAGGGTTCTTGGCCTCATCTTGAGGCGCCAGGCGGCAACGTCAGCGGACTGACCATTCTTGTTGTGCCATGGCTTGACCTATGCATTCGACAAGGTTTTTTTGCGTCTTGAGGGTGCGATACACCGAAGCTGCTGGCATCACGTGCCTAGTTGCGTCCGTCGAGCGGACGAGCCAACCCCCAACGGGAAAGCGCTTGTCCAAAGTCAGATCGAAATGCCGGGCCAAGCGTCATGCGAGACGCGAGGATTACACCAGTCCCCTTGAATGCGTTCTTCTCATTCCGATGGAGATCCCTCTGCCCACACGCACCAAAAGCGATGGACCAAGAAAGGAAGACGTCTCTTCCTCCAGAACTATATCTTTTTTCAATAGGTTATTGAGAAATTTGGTGCGGTCGAGAAGACTCGAACTTCCACGGGAGTTACCCCACAGCGACCTCAACGCTGCGCGTCTACCAATTCCGCCACGACCGCATTCCATGGCTTGGTCGGAACCCTCTAGCTTAGGCAGAGAGGCATCTCAAGAGCGATTTTGAAGAAGCGGCCCCCGAATGGATCGGGGGCCGGCCCGGAGTCATTCCTTGACGACATTGAAGGTCGGCAGGGTCGCGCTGGCCTTCGTGGGTGTGCCGGTCGCGTTCGGGTCGATGCCGGTCACCGCGGCCCGCAGGATCTGCGGCCGCTCGGTTAGTCCGGCGGCGAAGACGGCAGCCTCACCCGCCGCAAGCGCATCCAGCGATGCTCGATACCATTCGACCGCGCGCTCTGGCGCCTCCGCTGCCCCGAAGCCATGCGCCAGGTGATGGCCGAGAAGCTCTGCGTAGGCGGGCTGGCCCAACGCAACAAGCAACAGCGCAGTACCCTGCGCAACGGCCATGTCGTCGATCCGGTAGCCGGTGCCCAGGCATATTTCGGCGGTTGCGGTCAGCTGTTCCGTCCCTGCATTCGAATCGAGGATGAACTTGCCGACGTTGCGCAACACCTGGGCGCGCGGCTGTGAGCCGAGCGTGCCCACATGCTCGGCCAGCGCGGTGCCGTAGACCTTGCACTGCTGCTCGATCTGGGCCGTGCTCAGGCCTGCAAGCGTCTGGATGATCCGCTCGGACGTGTCGATGGCATAGCCACGCGCCACGCAGAATTGCTCTGTCAGGACCAGCATCGGGTCGCCGGTCGACGCGACCGTCGCGAAGCCGCCGTTCGAACTGGTCAGCAGCGCGACCTTGGAGCAATGGCTGCTGAGGGAGGGAGTGCGCGCGGCGGGCACGAGAAGCGGCAGGCCGCCGGTACTGGCGTCGACGACGTTCGGCAGTGCGTTCTGCACAGGAGCGACCGGCTCGGTCGAGGCCATCGTCGTTTCGGGCTGCGCGAGAACGCAGGAGGACCCGATGCAACGGAAGCTCGCGGGCGTCGGTTCCGACAGCAGAACATCGTTCCGGGCATATCCTGACGGTGTCGAGACGAAGACCAGAACCTTGCATCTGTCTGTGCCGCACCAGAAGGCCGATCCGCTAGCGGCGCTGTCGAGAATGTAATCCGTGTTGCCGTCGCCGTTCAGGTCGGCCAGCTGGATGAAGCCCGAGCGCTGCAGCAGCTGTTCCGCGCTGGGATCGCTGCTGTCCGCGATCTCGTCGATGGCTTCGGCAACTTCGGGCGGGACGCCGAGATACCCGGCCGAGCGGACCGGTCCGCTGGCGCCCAATGCGATCTGCTTCTGGTCGAGAAGCACGGCGCGCACGCCGTCGGGGCTTCGGCTGATAAGGCGCTGGGTTGTGGCGTCAGGCGCGCTGGCGCGGGCGTGCGCGGCGCTGAGGATGTCGCGCTGCAGTTGGGTGATCGTTCCGTCCGCAGCCATTCCGAGGTAAGCTTGGAGCGCCCGGACCGCGTTGCGTGTGTTGTTGCCGACCACCCCATCGGCGACCCCTGCGTTGAACCCGAAGTAGTTGAGGTGCGTCTGCATCAGGCGGTTGGTCTCGCGCTGGGCACTGCTGGAACCCGAGGGGCGCACCACCACGCGGGGCTGCTGCGTCGCCGCTCCGATCATCGCGCCCACCACGGCGCCGAATAGCGCCTCTGCCCCCTGCGCTACGGCGGGCGCCGGCGACGTGGTCAGCGCAAGCGCTGCGAGAGGGGCCGCAAATCTGGCTGTTTTGAACATCGATGGCTCCTGATCCAATGAATTTGGAGAAACGATAATGCAACTGAAGCGAATCTAAAAAGAGCTTTGACTCGCTATGGGTGAATTTCAGGGTTTGCCGCTGGCTTGACGGTACGAGCAAGGGATGCGAGCAAGCGCCATGGTGGACTGGATCGTATCGCAGGGCCTGGTGGACTATGACGATGCCGTCCGCGAGATGGAGCGGCGGGCCGAGGCGATTCGGGCGGGCACGGCGGACGAGGCGATCTGGCTCCTCGAGCATCCGCCGCTTTATACCGCCGGAACCAGCGCCAGGCCCGAGGACCTGATCGACGCGCGGTTCCCGGTCTACGCCACGAAACGGGGCGGGCAATACACCTATCACGGGCCGGGCCAGCGGGTTGTCTATGTCATGCTGGACCTCGACCGCCGGGGCCGGGACATCCGCAAGTTCGTCGAGAGCCTGGAGACCTGGGTGATCGCCGCCCTGGCCGAGTTCAATGTCACCGGGGTGATCCGGCCCGGGCGCGTGGGTGTCTGGGTGGTGCGCGAGGACCGAGGCACCGAGGACAAGATCGCCGCCATCGGGGTGCGCATCCGGAAATGGGTGTCCTTCCACGGCATCTCGATCAACGTGGAGCCGAACCTTGATCATTTTGCGGGAATTGTTCCCTGTGGAATCAAGGAGTTCGGCGTCACGAGCCTTGTGGACCTCGGCCTGCCGGTAACCCTGACGGACCTCGACGTCGCCCTGAAGCGGACGTTTTCTGAGGTCTTCCCGCCGAGCGGAACACCGGCTTAGCTGGGCGGAGGCGTCTCGCCCGGCGCGTCGGCTAACCGGACAATGGCTTTTGCCGGCCGGAAACGCGGCCGCGACGCCTGCAGGATGGCCCCCAATACTTCGCTGCGTCCGGGGGCGTGGACCCGCATCGCCAAGGGCATGCCAAGAGGGCTGAAATACCGTTTTCGCATCATCAGATGCCGCAATTCCACGCAGGGTGCCGCACGGTTGCTCCTAACGTCGCCTGCGGTGCATGGGGCGCCGGCGCAAGGGCCGTACAAGGAACAATCGGTTGCAACCCATGGCGAGTTTTGTTTGATTCAGGGTTGGAATTGAAAGGCGAGGGCCTTTCGGAGACCACAAGGGGAATGCTGTGGCAGTGAACGACGCGGCGACAAGTTTCGTCGAATTCGAGCGTGTTCAGAAGAGTTACGATGGTGAAACTCTTGTGGTGAAGGACCTGAACCTCTCGATCGGCCAGGGTGAGTTCCTCACGATGCTGGGGCCCTCGGGATCGGGCAAGACGACCTGCCTGATGATGCTTGCCGGCTTCGAGACGGCCACGCATGGCGACATCCGGCTTCAGGGGCGCCCGATCAACAACATCCCGCCGCACAAGCGCGGCATCGGCATGGTGTTCCAGAACTACGCGCTGTTCCCGCACATGACCGTGGCCGAGAACCTCGCCTTTCCGCTGGAGGTGCGCGGCATCGGCAAGTCGGACCGCGAGGCCAAGGTGCGTCGCGCGCTCGACATGGTGCAGATGGGCGCCTTTGGCGGACGCCGCCCGGCGCAGCTTTCGGGCGGCCAGCAGCAGCGTATCGCGCTGGCCCGGGCGCTGGTGTTCGAGCCGGAGCTGGTCCTTATGGACGAGCCGCTGGGCGCGCTCGACAAGCAGTTGCGCGAGCGCATGCAGTTCGAGATCACCAACCTGGCGCACGAGTTGGGGATCACGGTGGTCTACGTCACCCATGACCAGACCGAAGCGCTGACCATGTCCGACCGCGTCGCGGTGTTCAACGATGGCCGCATCCAGCAGTTGGCCCCGCCGGACGAGTTGTACGAGGCGCCGCAGAACAGCTTCGTCGCGCAGTTCATCGGCGAGAACAACACGCTGATGGGCACCGTCAGCAAGCTCGGCGACGGCATCGCCGAAGTGACGCTCGACGATGGCGAGGTGATCGACACCGTGCCGGTGAACGTCGGCAAGGTGGGAGAGCGCACGCTGGTCTCGATCCGACCCGAACGGGTCGAGGTCAACCGCGACCGTCTTGCGCCGGACGCCCATACGCTCAAGGCCGAGGTGCTGGAGTTCATCTATATGGGCGACATCTACCGCACCCGGCTCCGCGTCGCCGGTCGCGACGACTTCATCATCAAGACACGCAACGCCCCCGATCAGCGCCGGATGCAACCCGGCGAGAAGATCGAGATCGGGTGGCGGCCACAGGATTGCCGGGCGCTCGACGCTTGACAACACGATCCCCGCAGGCTCGCCCGGCGCCGTGGGGACTACATATGGAACGGGTATCCATTCAAGGAGGTTATGAATGAAACTCAAGTCTCTCATGCTCACGACGGGCGCGGCCCTCGCGGCGGCGCCGATGGCCGTCGCGCAGGACATGGCCGACTCCATGACCCTGGTCAGCTGGGGTGGCGCCTATCAGGCCAGCCAGATCAACGCCTACTCCGACCCCTACAAGGCCATGCACGAAGGTCTCGAGGTAGTTTGGGACGAAAGCTCGGCCGAAGCCGTGGCCAAGCTGCGTGCCATGAACGAAGCCGGCAACATCACCTGGGACCTCGTTGACGTGGTGGCCTCTGACGCCATCCGCCTTTGCGACGAGGGCCTCGCCATGGAAATCGACCATGACGAGATGCTGGCCCCGGCGCCCGACGGCACCCCGGCCTCCGAGGACTTCGGTGACCTGATCGTCAGCGACTGCTACATCCCGCAGATCGTCTATTCGACGACGTTCGGCTTCCGCACCGATGTCGAGGCGTGGAACGGTGCCGAGCCCGATGATATCTGCGACGTGTTCGACCTCGAGACCTTCCCGGGGCAGCGCTCGCTGGAAAAGCGTCCGATCAACAACATGGAATGGGCGCTGCTGTGTGACGGTGTGGCCAAGGCGGACGTCTATGACGTTCTGGAAACCGAAGAAGGCCAGGCCCGCGCGCTTGCCAAGCTCGACACCATCAAGGACAGCGTTGTCTGGTGGTCGGCAGGTGCCGACACCCCGCAACTGCTGGCCGACGGTGAAGTCGTGATCGGTTCGACCTACAACGGTCGCCTGTTCTCGCTGATCGAAGAACAGGGCCAGCCGGTCAAGATGCTGTGGGACGCTCAGGTGTTCGACCTTGATGGCTGGATCATTCCGACCGGTCTGCCCGAGGATCGCCTGGCCCGCGTCATGGACTTCCTGTACTTCGCCACCGACACCCAGCGCCTGGCCGACCAGGCCAAGTACATCTCGTACGGTCCGGCCCGCGCGTCCTCGGCGCCGCTGGTTTCGACCCATGCCTCGCTGGGCATCGAGATGGCGCCGCACATGCCGACCGACCCGAACAACGCCAAGAACACCTTCCTCTATAACTACGAGTGGTGGGCGGATTACCGGGACGACCTGGACGCCAAGTTCCAGGCGTGGCTGGCTCAGTAAGCGAAAACGCAGGCCGGGCGACTGCCCGGCCTGCACCTCACGGGGAGTGCAAGGCATGCCGAAGGGCTATCTCATCGGACATATCACGGTGACCGATCCCGAGGCGTACCGGGAATACGTCGTGCGGGACACACCGATCTTCGAACGTCACGGCGGTCGGTTCGTCGTGCGTGGCGGCGCGTCCCTGGTGCCCGAAGGCACGTCCCATGAACGTCATGTCGTGATCGAGTTTCCAAGCTACGCAGCCGCGCAAGCCGCCTACAACGATCCCGAATACCAGGAGGTCGCCGAGATCCGTCGCCGCACTTCCGAAGGGGTCATCATCCTTGTGGAGGGCACGGAATGACCGATGCCGCGCTGGATGGCGAGACCGGGGGGACCGACGCCGGGGCCAAGGCAGGCCCGATGCTGGCCGCGGACGGACGTCCGCTGAAACGCAGCCTGGCCCGTGCCCTGCGCCGCCAGAAGCTGCGCGCGCTGATGCTGATCGCGCCGCTTCTGATCTTCATTCTCGTGACCTTCATCGCGCCGATCGGGGACATGCTGTTCCGGTCGGTCGAAAACCAGATCGTGTCCGAGACGATGCCGCGCACCGTCGCGGCGCTGGACGACTGGGACTATGCCGCGGGCGAGACGCCTGACGAGGACATCTTCCGCGCGCTCGGCTACGACATGATGTCGGCCGCCGAGCGAAAGTTGCACACGCGTCTTGGAACACGGCTCAACTACGAGACCACGGGCATTTCCTCGCTCTTCCGCAAGTCGGGGCGGCGTGTGGACGATATCGGTGAGGGTCTCTTCGACCAGTTCGAGGCGCTGGACCCCGCGTGGGAGGACCCGGCGGTCTGGACGGCGCTG
>JAUIIC010000108.1 GCA_030431935.1 Alphaproteobacteria bacterium
GCCGTGGTCATCATCAGATGATCGCCCCCCGCACCTTTGCCGACACCCATTCGCTGAGAACGACCGCCACGAGGATGACGAGCAGGATCAGGCTGACCTGCGGCCAGGCGAGCACGTTCAGCGACGACGACAGCTGAAGCCCGATCCCGCCTGCACCCACGAGGCCGAGCACGGTCGATTCACGGATGTTGATGTCCCAGCGGAACACCGCGATCCCGGCGAAGGCCGGCAGGATCTGGGGCACTATGCCATAGGCCATGACCTGCCACCGGCTTGCCCCCGTGGCCGTGATCGCCTCGACCTGGGTATGGTCGATTTCCTCGATCGCCTCGTAGAGCAGCTTGGCGCAGAACCCGATGGACCGGATGGCGATGGCGATGACCCCGGCAAAGACGCCCGGTCCGATGATCGCGATTAGAAGCAGCGCCCAGATCAATGAATTTATCGAACGGGTCGACACGATGACGAGCAGCGCGATGGGCCTCACGAAAAGCGCAGAGGGCGTGGTGTTGCGGGCCGCAAGGAAGGCCACGGGCACGGCCATGCAAAGCGCAAGCAGGGTGCCGAGCGTGGCGATGTTGAAGGTGTCCCATATGGGGCGGCCAAGCTGGGCGATGTATTCCCACCTGGGCGGTGTCGCCCGGGTCCAGATGTCCCCTGCGATGCGTGGCGCGTCCCAGACGAAGAACCAGGTGGTCGCGTCCGAGATGCGCTGCCAGCAGACGACGAAGACCGCCACGCCCACAAGCCAGCCCAGCCAACGGACCATCGCCTGCCCTGTCGTCCGGCGCCGCCAGACCTGCGTGCCCTCTCTGTCCAGTACCGGCATTACTGAAACCTCGCCCGAACGATGCCCGATAGGTATTCGAGCGCCATCACGATCCCGATGATGAGAATGAGGATCGCGGCCGCGGTGTCGTATTCGTAGCGGTCGAACGCGGTGTTCAGCGTGGCGCCGATCCCGCCTGCACCGACCAGCCCAAGGATGGCGCTTTCACGGAAATTGATGTCCACGCGGTACATCGACAGGCCCACGAGGCGCGGCATGACCTGCGGCTGGACGCCGTAGTTGATCCATTGCATCCAGCCAGCGCCAGAGGCGCGGATCGCTTCGGCCTGGGACTTGTCCATGGCCTCGATGTCCTCGGCCAGAAGCTTGGACAGGAAGCCGATCGTCGCGAAAGACAGCGTGAGGAACCCCGCGAGCGGCCCGAAGCCGAAGATCGCTACCAGCAGGATCGCTACGATGATTTCCTGCAGCGCGCGGCTGATGGCGACGATCCCGCGGCAGATCACGTAGACCGGCAGGGGCGCGATGTTGCGCGCCGCGCCAAGCCCGATGGGGATCGAGATCAGGATACCCACCACCGAGGCCGCGACGGTCATCACGATGCTTTCCAGCAATCCCTCCCAGATGTCGCTGGCGCGGCTGACGAAGTCGGGGCTGGCGAAGGCGAGGATGAATTGCCATCCCCGGTCGAGGCCTTCGTAGACGCGGCCCCAGTCTACCTCGATCGTCAAGTAGGCGGCGACGAGATAGGCCAGGAAACCCGCCCCCAGGGACCAGCGCAGGACCGGGTTGCGCACGAAGTGCGGCTTGCGCCAGCCCCGTCCCAGCATGTCGTCGAGTTCGCGGTGGCTCATGCCGCGGCCTCGTCGTCGTCCTCGTCCACGGTCTCGATCGTGGCTTCCCAGTCCTCTTCGCCGTAGATCTCTGTCAGCTTTTCGGGCGTAAGCCTGTTGGGCGGGCCGTCGAACACGATCTCGCCAAAGCGCAGCCCCACGATGCGCGGCACGAACATCTGCGCCAGCGCCACGTCATGAATGTTGATGATCGCGGCCAGACCGCGCTCTCGGCACAGCTCGGTGATGAGCCGCATGATCTGGCGGCTGGTCTTGGGGTCGAGCGATGCCGTCGGCTCGTCGACCAGAAGAAGTTTCGGGTTCTGGATGAGCGCGCGGCAAATGCCGACGCGTTGGCGCTGGCCGCCCGAAAGCTCGTCCGCGCGCTTGTCGGCCATGTGCAGCAGGCCGACACGGTCGAGCAGGCGGAACGCCTCGTCGACATCGGACTGCGGATAGCGCCGCAGGAAACTGCGCCAGAAGCCGACGTAGCCCAACCGCCCGGACAGGACATTCTCCATCACGGTCAGACGCTCGACCAGGGCGTATTCCTGAAAGATCATGCCCATCTGGCGGCGGGCGCGGCGCAGGGCGCCGGCGCCAAGGCCGGTCAGGTCGGCGTCGTCCAGCCAGACCGCACCGCTGGTGGGTTCGACCAGTCGGTTGATGCAACGGATCATCGTAGACTTGCCCGCACCCGAGGGGCCGATCAATGCAAGCACCTGACCCTTGGGCACTTCGAGGTCGATGCCCTTCAGCGCCTGGTCGCCGGTCTTGTAGGTCTTTGTAAGCTTCTCGAGGCGCAGCATGCCGGATCCCCTAACGAGGCAATGTGACAGGCCCTTGTCGGGCCTGTCATGGAAATGTGAAACGGGGGTCTACTGGCAGGCGTAGGAGACGCCGTTGGCCGCGTCGATCTTGCGGATCACGTCCCAGAAATCCTTGTAGTTCATCTCGATGAACTGCTCTTCGCCGGATTTCGAGAACTCTTCCTGAAGCGAGGTGCCTTCCCATTCGAAGGTGAAGAACGCTTCACGGATCTTGTCCTGAAGTTCGGGCTTCAGGTTGTAGACCGTGCCGAAGCCGGTGGTCGGGAAGGTCTGCGACTTGTAAATCGACACGACCTGCTCGGGCTCGACCACGTCGCGCTCGATCATCCGCGCCAGCACCGAGTTGGCAATTGCGCCGGCCATGTAGTCCTTGTTCGCCACGCCGAGGATGGTGTTGTCGTGCTTGCCCGAGAACACCGGCTCGAAGTCACGCTCGGGCAGCATGTCGTAGTCGCCCTTGAGGATCGCCGAAGGCGCCTTGAAGCCCGAGTTCGAGGTCGGGGACGAGAAGGCAAGCTGCTTGCCGCGGATGTCCTCGATGCTTTCGATGCCGGAACCGGGGTAGGTGATGATTTCCATCTCGTAGCCGAAGCCGCCGTCGAGCGAGGCCATGATGGTGAACGGCCGGAAGCCCGCGCAGTTCACCGCAAGCGGGTTCGACCCGGTGTTGAAGCCAGAGATGTGCAGGCGGCCCGACCGCATCGCCTCGATCTGCGCGGCGTTCGACTGGACGGGGAAGAACACGATATCCTTCCCGGTGGTCGCGCTGAGGTGATCCAGGAAATCCGCCCATGCCGTCTTGTAGACCGCCGGATCCTCGACCGGTGTATAGGCAAAGATCAGCGGGTTGGGATCGAGCCACTGGCCGGGATCGGTGGGAATGTCGGCGATGAGGTCGCCGTCGACGTCGCAATAGCGGTCATCGAGATCCCCGCGCGGGCAATCCTGTGCCGATGCCGAAGTGGCAAGGGCCATGATCGCCACGCTTGAGGCGACCAGCAGCTGTTTCAGTCCGTTTTCCATGTCTTCCTCCCTTTCAGGCGGCTGTTTGCGCCGCGTTCGTTGATTTCGTCTTCCGGATTGTATCAGGCCACGACGACCCCGACCCGCGCCAGTTCCAGCGCCGAAAGGATGTCTCCTTTCGGGCGCGCGTCCACGACGATCGAGTCGAGGTCTTCCAGGTCCCCCACCTGGGCAAAGCCACGTCGGCCGAATTTGTGCGAGTCGATCAGCAGGTGGCGTTTTGCGGCACGTTGCAGCATCATGCGCTTGACCGCCGCAAAGCCGCGCACCGCCTCGCACGGGCCCTCTGGCGTCAGGCCCGACGCGCCTATCAGGCACCTGTCGACGTTGAACCGCGCCAGGAACTCCAGCGTTTCCGTACCGATCAGGGCCGATTCCGCGGCCAGGTACTCACCCGGGCACAGGATCACTTCGGGTGTCCCGTGGCCAATTGTCATGGCAACCGGGATCGAGTTGGTGATGACGGTGCACTGGGTTCCGCGAAAGGCGAGCGCCCGCGCGAGTTCTATCGTGGTCGAACCGGAATCGATCATGACGGTGTCCCCGTCCTGAACCAGTTCCGCCGCCGCGCGCCCGATGCCCTCGCGTTCGGCGACGCGGGCGCTGGTGCGTTCGTCCAGTGACGGATAGTGGCCTTGCACGGGGGCCGAAGCACCACCGTGGGCGCGGGCGATCAGCCCGTCTTCGGACAGGGCGTCAAAATCCCGGCGCACGGTTTCCGTGGATACGTTGAACCGGCGCGCAAGCTCGCTGATGCGCACATGCGGACGCAGCTTCAGTTCAAGCAGGATCTGCCGCCGGCGGTCCTTCTTCCGGAGCCGTTCGGGCGCTGTCGCCGCGCGCTCATCCCCTGTGGTTGTCAATGACATCCTGAAACCCGATTGGCCGTCGACTCGAATGTGCCCTCAGGTTTGTGGCTTTTGTCCCAGTAATGCAATTATTTTTGTTGCATAACCCTCACCAGGGTGATGAGATTTCGCGAAACACCAAGATTGGAGGAGGTTTCCCCACAACCATGCTCCTTCGGACCACATCCCAGGGCCGCGCGGTATGATCGTGCATGCGGTGAACCTCGCGGCGGCTGTCGCGTTGCTGTTGTGGGCGGTCCGGTTGATCAGGACAGGCGTGGAGCGGGCGTTCATGCCGTCACTGAAGCGTGGGCTGAAGGGTCTGTCCGGAAGCGGCGCGACAGCGGCGGCAGGTGGCGCGATTGCCGCGATGGTGATGCAGAGCGCGACCGCAGTCGCGCTGATCGGGGCGGGTTTCGCGGTGTCGGGGATGCTGGCTACACACACCGCGCTTGCCCTGCTTCTGGGTGCGGAACTGGGCTCTGCCCTGATGGCGATGGTCCTTCTGATGCCGGCAGAGGGGCTGATCCCCTTCGTCCTGCTGACAGGCGTCGTGATCTTCCTGCGGGCGCAGAGCCGCAAGACAAAGCAGGTTGGCCGGATCGTGGTCGGGCTGGCCCTCGTCCTGGTTTCGCTCGCCATGATCCGCGATGCGACGGAACCGATCGGGCAGGCACCGCTCTTTGCCGAAATCGCGACCTTCTTGCGGGGGGATCTGCTGAGCGCCTACGTGATCGGGGCGCTGCTTGCCTGGGTGCTGCATTCCAGCCTCGCGACGGTGCTGACCTTCGCGACCTTCGCATCTGTCGGGCTGATTGACGCCCAGGTTGCCGCGGCCCTCGTGATAGGCGCCAACCTGGGCGGTGCGGTGATCCCGCTGGTCCTGCTGTGGTCGGGCGCGCGCCCGGCACGACTGGTGGTGCTGGGCAACATGCTGGCGCGCGGCAGCGTCACGGTCCTGTTCATGGCGCTTCTGGCGACGGGGGCTTTGGGATGGTTCGCATCGGGTCTGGGCGCGGGCCAGGGCGCGGTTCTGCTGCACGTGGCGTTGAACGTCACGACGCTTGTGCTGGCGGTCCCGCTGGTGTCACGCATCGTGGGCCTCGTCGAAGCGGTCCTTCCCCGTCATCCCGACACCGCCGCCGAACGGGTGACGGCGCTGGACCCCGGGGCCTTGGACCATCCGCCCCTGGCGCTGGCCTGCGCGCAGCGCGAACTCCTGCGCATGTCCGAGACGGTACAGGCGATCCTGGTGCCGGTGATGCAGTTGTTCCGCGGCTGGGACCCCGAACTGGCACGGGTCATCGAGCGGCGGGAAGACGATATCGACCGGATGCACTTCGACATAAAGATCTATGTCTCGCGCCTGGGCGAGGCCGCGCTGGACAAGGACCAGGAGAAAAGGACGCTCGACATCATCGCGATGGCCAACAGCCTTGAAGAAGCCGCCGACAGGATCGCGGTCAACCTTGTCTCGCTGGCGCGCAAGATGTCGAGCGAGGGGCTGACATTCTCGGATCAGGGCATGGCCGACGTCGAGACGTTTCACGACCAGGTCGTGACCAACGGGCAGCTTGCGCTCAGCGTGCTGACCACCGGCGACGCCGAGGCCGCGCGCCAGCTTGTCGCCGAGAAGGACCGCATCCGGCTGGAGGAACAGAACCTGCAGGAACGGCACCTGCGGCGCCTGCAGCAGGGCGCCTCTGCCAGCATCGAGACGACGAACATCCACCAGGAAACGCTCCGGCTTCTCAAGCAGGTCAATGCCGCGATCAGCTATGTCGCCTATCCGATCGCCGAGGAGACGGGCGATCTTCTGGGCAGTCGGCTGGCCCATCCCCGGCGCATGGGGGCCCCGGCATGACGGAAGCGGACAAGATCGCCGAACAGATCGCCGCGCTGCCCGTCCACTGGGACACGGCGGGGCGGCTCAGGGTCCTGATGGTCACCTCGAGGGACCGGGGCCGGTGGGTGATGCCCAAGGGCTGGCTGATGGACGGCAAGAAGCCCTGGCGCGCGGCAGAGATCGAGGCTTTGGAAGAGGCTGGTGCCATCGGCTACGTCTCGGACACGCCGATCGGCGAGTATCACTATCCCAAGTGGCTTGGGCGGGGTCGGTCGCTTCGATGCCGCGTGACGATCTATCCGATGGTCGTGACCAAGTTGAAACGACGCTGGAAGGAAAGAAACCAGCGCAAACGCCATTGGTTTTCGCCAGCCAAGGCCGCGAGGCTGGTGGAGGAGGAGGAGCTTGCAAAGCTCTTGCTGGACCTGGCCGGAAGGCCGGAAAAGATTGCGGCCATGAGCCTGTTGAAGAAGGCCGGATGACGCTGTTCCGCCATGCGCGCGGGCCCGCCGACCGGAAGGACAGAAAGGGAGGAAGGACCATGAAGAAACTCACGACCGCGCTGGCGGGATCGCTTGTCGCACTTGCGGCATCGGTGTCCGCGTCAAGCGCCGACAAGCTGACGCTGTACTGCTCGGCGCAAGAGGACTGGTGCCAGCTGATGGCGCGCAGCTTCGAGGATGCGACCGGCATCGACGTCAACATGACCCGCAAATCGTCCGGCGAGACCTTCGCCCAGATCCGCGCCGAGGCGTCCAACCCCAAGGGGGACGTCTGGTGGGGCGGCACGGGCGACCCGCATCTTCAGGCCGCCGAAGAGGGCCTGACGATGGAATACGTCTCGCCCATGCGCGAGCAGCTGCATGACTGGGCGATCTCGCAGGCCGAAAGCGCCGGGAACCGCACCATCGGCATCTACTCGGGTGCCCTGGGCTACGGCTACAACACCGAGCTTCTGGCCTCGAACAACCTGCCCGAGCCGTCGTGCTGGAAGGATCTGCTGAAGCCAGAGTTCAAGGGCCATGTGCAGATGGCGAACCCGAACTCGTCCGGCACCGCCTACACGACGCTGGCCTCGATGGTGCAGATCTTCGGCGAGGACGAAGGCTTCGAGTTCATGAAGGGCCTGCACAAGAACATCAACCAGTACACCAAGTCCGGGTCCGCGCCGATCAAGGCGGCCGGCCGTGGCGAGAACACCATCGGCATCGTGTTCATGCATGACGCGGTGGCGCAGGCCGTCGCGGGCTTCCCGATCAAGGTCGTGGCCCCCTGCGAAGGCACGGGATACGAGATCGGGTCCATGTCGATCATCGAGGGGGCGCGCAACCTCGACGAGGCCAAGGCGTTCTATGACTGGGCGCTGAGTGTCGATGCGCAGAACCTCGCGCTTCAGGTCAACGCCTTCCAGGTGCCGTCGAACATGGGGGCGTCCACCTCGGAAAGCGCGCCCGACATGAGCCTCATCAAGCTGATCGACTACGACTTCCGCAAGTATGGCTCGTCCGACGAACGCAAGCGCCTGCTGCAGAAGTGGGACGAAGACGTCTCGACGCTTCCGCAGTAAGTGCGCGTCGCGTCCGACACAAAGACCACCCACCCGGTCCTGATCTTCTGGATCGCCGCCGGGTGGGTCGGGTTCTTCCTGCTTCCATGGTACATGGTCGAGGATGGCCTCTGGTCGTTCCGATGGCTGTTCGACGGCTATCCCTTCGACGAGGACTATGCCCCGGCGGCCTTCCTTGTCGGGCAGGGGGAAAAGCTGTGGCTGGCCCCGCTGATCCTTCCGCTGGTGCTTCCGCTCATCGTGGTGCGGCGGGTCAAGTCGGACCCGCTTTTCGCGCGCATCCTGATCGTTGCCGGGGCGCTCGGCTTTGGCTGGCTGATCGCCCAGGGCTTTGGCATCGGCATTCGCGGGTTCAATTATGACTGGTTGCGCGCGCTCTTCGGCGACCTGGGCGACCGCCAGTTCGGCATGGGCTACGGCGCCATGCTGTGCGCCACGTCGTTCCTGTTCCTTCTGACGCAGGGGATCGCCGCGCGCGGCGCGATCAACGGCGATGTCTTCGTCGTGGGCGCCATCGGCGGGATCATCACCATCGTCACCGCCTTCGTCTTCTTTCCGATCGCCAAGATGCTGTTCGCCGCCTTCGTGACGGAGGACGGCGCCTACTCGATCGCAGTCTTCTTCTCCAAGTTCTTCGACGACCGGCTCTGGGGTCTCGGGTGCCTTGCCGGCGGGCGCTGCGGCGCGGCCTGGAACTCGCTGTTCCTGGCGATCGCGGTCGGGTTCATCACCACGGTTCTGGGCCTCGCCTTCGCGCTGGTGGTCACCCGTTCGGGGTTCCGCTACAAGCGGGCGCTGCGCGCGCTGACGGTGCTGCCGATCATTACCCCGCCCTTCGTCATCGGCCTTGCGCTGATCCTGCTGTTCGGGCTGTCGGGGACCGTCACGCAGTTCGTCGCGGACCTGCTCGGGACGCAACCCACGCGCTGGCTTTACGGGCTGCCGGGCGTGCTGATCGCCCAGACGCTGGCCTTCACCCCCATCGCGTTCCTCGTGCTGATCGGGGTCGTCGAGGGCGTCTCTCCGTCCATGGAAGAGGCCGCGCAGACGCTTCGGGCGAACAAGTGGGACACCTTCCGGACGGTATCGCTTCCGCTGATGCGCCCGGGGCTGGCGAACGCCTTCCTCCTGGGGTTCATCGAGTCGATGGCCGATTTCGGCAATCCGCTGGTGCTGGGCGGGAACTTCGACGTGCTGTCGACAGAGATCTTCTTTGCCATCGTGGGCGCCCAGTACGACCAGGGACGCGCGGCCGTCCTGGCGATGGTGCTGCTGTTCTTCACCCTGTCGGCGTTCTTCCTGCAGCGTGCCTGGCTGGGCAAGAAAAGCTATACCACGGTCACCGGCAAGGGCGATGCGGGCGTGCATCCGCTGATGCCCACCGGCCTTTCGGTTCCGGTGCTGGTCGTGGCGCTTGGCTGGGCGCTTTTCACCGTGATCGTCTACGCGATGATCATCTACGGAAGCGTGGTCGAGCTTTGGGGCGTCGACAACTCGCTGACCTTCAAGCACTACGTCACCGCCTTCTCGCTGCGCATCGAGGAAGAGGGCATCCGCTGGACCGGCGCGGCCTGGGACAGTTTCTGGACAACGATCATGATCGCGGCCATCGCGGCCCCGCTGACGGCGGCGGTGGGCCTGGTGACGGCCTACCTTCTGACCCGGCAGAGCTTTGCCGGGAAGAGCGCCTTCGAGTTCGGCACGATGCTGAGCTTTGCCATCCCCGGCACCGTGATCGGCGTCAGCTATATCCTTGCGTTCAACGTGCCGCCCATCGAGATCACGGGAACGGGCGTCATCCTCGTGGTCAGCTTCATCTTCCGCAATATGCCGGTGGGCGTGCGGGCCGGCATCGCCTCGATGAGCCAGCTCGACCGGTCGCTTGACGAATCCTCGCTGACCCTCGGGGCGAACAGCTGGCAGACCTTCCGGCGGGTGATCCTGCCCTTGCTGCGTCCCGCGATCCTTGCCGCGCTGGTCTACAGTTTCGTGCGGGCGATGACGGCGATCTCGGCCGTGATCTTCCTCGTTTCGGCCGAATACGACATGGCCACGAGCTATATCATCGGCCGGGTCGAGAACAACGACTACGGCCTCGCCATCGCCTATTCCACGACGCTGATCTTCGTGATGCTGGCGGCCGTGGGGCTCTTGCAGGTGCTGGTCGGACGGGTTCGGATCGGGCGCCGCACCCACCACGCAACGGAGAAGACAGGATGACCGAAATCAAGATCGGCACGAAGGCCGCTCCGGTCCGGTTCGAAGGGGTGTCCAAGATCTTCGGCAAAGACGTGGTGGCCGTGGACAGCATCGACCTGCATGTCGCAGCCGGAAAGCTCGTGACGCTGCTGGGGCCGTCGGGTTGCGGCAAGACCACGACCTTACGCATGATCGCAGGGCTCGAGATGGCCAGTTCGGGCCGGATCATGATCGGCGACCGCGACGTGACGAAGCTTCCGGCCACCGATCGCGACGTGTCCATGGTGTTCCAGTCCTACGCGCTGTTCCCGCACATGTCCGTGCTGGAAAACGTGATGTACGGCCTGACGTTTTCCGGCTTCGCCAAGGCCGAGGCGCGGACGCGCGCGCTTGCGGGGCTGGATCTGGTCGGGCTGAAGGGGTTCGATGCGCGCCTTCCCTCAGAGCTGTCCGGCGGGCAGCAACAGCGCGTCGCCGTCGCCCGGGCCCTTGTGCTGGAACCCCAGGTCCTGCTGTTCGACGAACCGCTTTCCAACCTCGACGCCAAGTTGCGACGCCAGGTGCGCGAGGACATTCGCGCGATCCAGCAGGACCTTGGCCTGACGGTCGTCTACGTCACGCACGACCAGGAAGAGGCGCTGGCCGTGTCCGACGAGATCGTGGTGATGCGCAATGCCGCGATTGCCCAGATCGGCACGCCGAGGCAGCTTTACGACGCACCGAACGACCGTTTCGTGGCCGATTTCATCGGAGAGGCGAACCTGCTTTCATGCCAGGTGGTGTCGGTCGCGGGCGACATGGCCACGATAGAGATCGAAGGCTATCGTTTCACCCTGCCGGCGCGGGGGCTGGGCGAAGGACCAGCAACGGTGGCCGTGCGCCCCTCGCGCCTGCGCATCGGGACCGACGACGGCATTCCCGCGACCGTCTCCAAGGCAACCTATGTCGGCGTCCGGATGGAATACACGCTGACCGGCAGCTTCGGACAGGTCTTTGCCGTGCATGACGACGTCGATGCACCGCTGGAGCCCGGGCGCGAGATCCACATGGGCTTTGCAGAGAGAGGGCCGGTCCTGCTGCCCGAGTGACGGTTGAGGCGTCAGTCGTTCCAGGCGCTGTCGGCGATGGCGACCAGCGTGTCGAAGACCTGCGGCGCCGAGGCGATCACCCGCCCGCCAGAGCGGATCATCTCGTGGGGGTCCTGCGCCTCGACCCGGCCGCCGGCCTCTTCGACAAGCAGTTGCCCGGCGAGGAAATCCCAGGCGTTCATGTGCTCCTCGACATACCCCAGCAGCCGGCCCGCCGCGACATAGGCCAGCGAAAGGGCCCCGCTGGCATTGCGGTGATACATGGCGCCGCGCTCGATCAGCGCCGCGATGACGGGCAGGACATGCGCCGCCTCGACCCGGTTTGAATACCCCACGCTCACCGTTCCGCTTGCAAGCGGCTTGCCCAGGGCGACGCGCATCGGGGCCCCGTTCAGCGTCGCGCCGCTGCCGCGCACCGCGCTGTAGGTCTCGCCGATGTTCGGATCATGGATGACGCCGATCCGTGTGGCGCCCTCGGCCACGCAGGCCAGCACGATCGTCCAGGCGGGCAACCCGTTGACGAAATTCGTGGTGCCGTCGATCGGGTCGATCACCCAGTCGAACCCGCTTTGCCCCGGTGTCGGGTCGTGCTCTTCCCCGAAGACCCCATCGTCGGGCCAGGCCTCGGCAAGGCGCTTGCGGATCAGGAGTTCGACGTTGCGGTCCGCCTCGCTGACCCAGTCCTGTGGCCCCTTGGCATCGACGACAAGCGCCTCGCGATCCGCGAAGTGCTCCAGTGCAAGCCTGCCCGCCTCCTTGCAAAGATCGACCGCAAACCTGTGTCGTTCATCGAGGCGTTCCATCGCCGTCCTCATGACTGCGAACCGGGCCCTCCGGTCCGACCTTATTGGTAACGCATGTTGGGTTCTGCCTCCATCGGGTTGTGGGCCGTTGGCGAGAAGACCCGGGAATTGGAGCTTGCGACGCTCCGATGCTGGCAGGACGTTCGGCAGAATTCCTGTGCCTGTGGCCAACAGGCAGTTGGTCTGACGGCACTCCAAGAGCAGCGACTGCCGCAAGCCAGAGATGGAGTGCACCAAGGGCAGCCTTCCCCTTCGTCAAAACACTTCTGAAACCGCGCCAGGAGCGCCGATGGCAAGGATGCAAAAAATCCCATCCTCCCAAACAGGATGTGGCACATCGGACGCCCGAGGGAACCCTTCTACATTCAAGGTCAAGCCGAAACGCTTCATGGACGACGTCTCAAGCGGATGGATGACCAACTGCACCCGATGCGACGAGCGCGGCGAACTCCGTGTCGGCATAACCCAATTCCGCAAGGACGTTCCGGGTGTCCTGTCCCGGCGGCACGGCGGCGCGATGGGGTCCATCCATGCGCAGCGAGGGCCCAAGCGGCGCGGATAACTGGGTCACCGGGCCGGCGCGTCCCGGAACCTCGGTGACCATACCGCGCGCCCGGTTGTGCGGGTCGGCCAACGCCTCTGCCAGGGACAGGACGGGTGCGAACTGAGTCTCGGCCTGCGACAGGAGCGTCTCCCATTCGGCGCGGCTTCGGGTGGCGAAGATCGCCTCGATCTCCTCGGCCATGTCGGCATGCGTGGTGGTGTCGTGCTGGCGGTCGATCCAGCCGGGGCGGTCGATCAGGGTGCAGAACCGTTCCCAGTAGCGCGGCTCCATGTCAGAGGTGGCGATGAACCCGCCATCGGCGGTGCGCCAGATGCCGGTGTCGATGCGCCGCCGTCCGCGCGGCGGGATCGTCGACAGATCGGGATGGCGCGACAGGACATTGGCGTTCAGGCACATGGCGGCATCGGTCATCGCGATGTCGAGATGCGTGCCCGTGCCGGTGCGCGCGCGTTCGGCCAGGGCGGCCGTGACGGCAAGCGCCGCGTTGGTGCCCGTCAGGATATCGGCCACCGCCAGCCCGAGGGACGAGGGCCGTTCGGCCCTGTCGCCGGCCCGTGACATGGCGCCCGAGACCGCCATCGCCAAGGGGTCGTGGCCCGGGCGGTCGCGGTAGGGGCCGGTCTGACCGCAGAGCGTGATGGAGCAGGCGATCAGTTCGGGGTGTGCCTCCTGCAGCGCCTTCGCGCCGATGCCAAGCCCGTCCAGTACGCCGGGGCGGTAATCCTCGACCATGACATCGGCGCGGGCCGCCAGGCGCAGGATGATCTCTGCCGCCCTGGGGTGCCCGATGTCGAGTTGGACCGAGCGCTTGTTGCGGGCCAGCATGTCCTGTTCGCGAATGCGGCGGCGCTGATCCCCGGAGAGCCGGTCCCAGCCGAAAACACGCGCCTGCTTGGCGATCTCGCGGGGGTTCTCTATGCGGATGACCTCGGCCCCGAGTTCGGACAGCAGCCACGTGCAGTAGGGCCCGGGCAGGAGCCGCGTGAAGTCGAGCACCCGGATACCGGACAGCGCGCTCATCCCGTGCGCATGTCCGCGAATTGCAGCGCGGCGGCCGCCGTCAGGAGGAAGCCGCCGAAGACGGTGAGCGCGGGGGCGTAGCTTCCGGTTGCGTCGTGCGCCCAACCCGCCACGACCGGACCCGCCATGGTGCCCGGCACCTGCAGAAACATGAAGCTGCCCTGGATGGCGCCGATGCTGTCGCTGCCGAAGCGCGCCACGGCGATCATCAGGATCATCACGGTCGGCACGC
>JAUIIC010000109.1 GCA_030431935.1 Alphaproteobacteria bacterium
CGGCCGACCTGGTTTCGCGACAGGCCGCCGCCTGGGATCCGCTGCTCGACTGGGCCGCCGACCGCTTTGGCGGGCGGCTCGTGCCGGTGCAGGGCGTCATCCCCGCCAGCCAGTCGCCCCGGGCGCTCGCCGCGCTGCGCGCGCCGCTGGATGCCATGACCCCCTTCCAGCTGACCGCGATGAGCGACCTGATCGGCCTCACCGGATCGCTGGTCCTGGGACTGGCCGCGATCGAGCGCCACTTGCCCGGCGACGACCTCTGGCGCCTGTCGCGGATCGACGAGGATTTCCAGCAAGAGCTTTGGGGGATCGACGAGGAAGCCGCCGAACATGACGCGAGCCGCCGCGCCGCGTTTCACGCGGCGATGGAGTTTTTCGGGATGGTCGCGGGCAATTCCTGACAGGCAATCCCGAAAGCGCTTTGGGAAAGCGCCCGTTTTTCGGTCTTTCCGCTGTTTTCGTGGCCTTCTCCAGCTTGACGATCGGCTCTGAATCCCTCCAAGGTGTTGTCCGCTGCGAGGGGGTGAACTACCTTCGTGTCGCCGCTGACCATACCGGTCGGCAACTAAACCGCCTGCGACGGGTGGTGCACCAGGAAGAGGTAAACATGAAAAAATCTGTGATTCTCGGCGCTCTGACCATCGCCGGCCTGTCGGCTGGTGTGGCGGGAGCTGCCACGCTGGATGACGTCAAGACCCGTGGCACGCTGATTTGCGGCGTGAATACCGGCCTGACAGGCTTTGCCGCGCCGGATGCCAACGGCGTCTGGGCCGGCTTCGACGTCGATATGTGCCGCGCCGTGGCCGTCGCCGTTCTGGGTGATGCGACCGCCGTGGAATTCGTTCCGCTGACCGGCCAGACCCGCTTTACCGCGCTGGCGTCGGGCCAGATCGACATGCTGTCGCGCAACACGACCTGGACGTTCAGCCGTGACGTCGACCTCAAGTTCGAATTTGTCGGCGTGAACTACTACGACGGCCAGGGCTTCATCGCGCCCAAGGCGCTTGGCGTGTCCTCGGCCAAGGAACTCGACGGTGCGACGATCTGCATTCAGACCGGCACCACGACCGAGCTCAACCTTGCCGACTTCTTCCGCGTCAACAACATGAGCTACGAGCCGGTCCCGATCGAGACCAACGCCGAGGCGCTGCAGCAGTACAACGCCGGCGCCTGTGACGCCTACACCACCGATGCCTCGGGCCTCGCCGCCTCGCGCGCGACGTTCGAAACGCCGTCGGATCACGTGATCCTGCCCGAGATCATCTCGAAAGAGCCGCTGGGCCCGCTCGTGCGCCACGGTGACTCGGAATGGGGTGATGTCGTGCGCTGGTCGCTCAACGCGATGATCGCCGCCGAGGAATACGGCGTGACCTCGGCGAACGTCGCCGAGCTTGCCAAGGGCACCGACAACCCGGAAATCAACCGCCTGCTCGGCACCGAGGGCAACCTCGGCGAAATGCTGGGCCTCGACGCCGATTGGGCCGAGCGCATCATCGCGACCGTCGGCAACTACTCGGAAAGCTTCGAGCGCAACGTGGGTGAGAACACCCCGATCGGCCTGGCGCGTGGCCTGAACGCGCAGTGGACCGAAGGCGGTCTTCTCTACGCACCGCCGTTCCGGTAAGCCAACCAGCTCCGAAGGGCGCGGCACGGCCGCGCCCTTCACCACCGGATCGATCCCAGAAAACCTGACCGGGCGTCGGCCTCGACAGGCAACGCTGTCCCGGTTCACGTAGAGAGTGTCATTCATGGCATCCCTATCTGATCCCCAGCGTGACACTTTTCGTCTCAGCCAGCTCATCAACGACAGCCGATACCGCTCGCTGACCATCCAGACGGTCGCGATGATCCTGTTGGTGCTGCTCTTTTCCTGGCTGGTATCCAACACAGTCCAGAACCTGCAGGCGCTCGGCAAGGACTTCGACTTCGGCTTTCTTGGAGAGCCGGCGGGCTATGACATCAACCAGCGCCTGATCGAGTACAACAGCCAAGCAACGCATGGCCGCGCCGCCCTTGTCGGCATCCTGAACACCATTCTCGTCGCGGTCCTCGGCTGCGCGCTGGCCACCGTGCTGGGCATCATCGCCGGTGTCCTCCGCCTGTCGAACAACTGGCTGGTGGCCAAGCTGATGGCCGTCTACGTCGAGGCCTTCCGCAACGTCCCCCTGCTTCTGTGGATCATCGCCATCTTCGCGGTCATGGCCGAATCCATGCCTCAGCCCCGCGCCTTCCGCGAGGGCGGCGGCGCAGAGATGATCCTGTTCGACAGCGTCGCCGTCACCAACCGCGGCGTCTACATTCCCACCCCCGTCTGGGGCGACGGCAGCACCGTCCTGGTGATCGTGTTCCTCGCCTCGCTGGTCGGCATCTGGGCCTTCCGCCGCTACGCGCGCAAACGCCAGGAAGCCACGGGCGATATCCTTCCGGTATTCTGGGTGGGTCTCGGCCTGTTCTTCGTGCCGTCGGTGCTGGCCTATTTCGTGATGGGCCGGCCCGTGACGCTGGACTACCCCGAACTGGGCGGCTTCAACTTCACCGGCGGCCTGCACCTGCGCAACTCGCTCATCGCGCTCTGGCTCGCGCTCTCGCTCTACACCGGGGCCTTCATCGCGGAAATCGTCCGCGCGGGCATCCTCGCCGTCTCCAAGGGCCAGACAGAGGCCGCCTTCGCCCTCGGCCTGCGCCCGGGGCGCACCATGAACCTCGTGATCCTGCCGCAGGCGATGCGCGTCATCGTCCCGCCGCTGATCTCGCAATACCTGAACCTGACCAAGAACTCCTCGCTCGCCATTGCCGTGGGCTACATGGACGTCCGCTCGACCCTGGGCGGCATCACCATCAACCAGACGGGCCGCGAGCTCGAAGGCATGTTGCTGCTCGGCGCCTTCTACCTCGCGACCAGCCTCGTGATCGCGGCGGTGATGAACGTCTACAACAATTCGATCAAGCTGAAGGAGCGCTGAGATGAGCGATACGAACGCGCATTCCGTCCGCTTCGTCCGTCAGTCGATGATCCCGGAACAGGAACCTCCCCTGACCGAGGCGGGGGCGATCAAGTGGATCCGCGAGAACCTGTTCTCGGGTTGGCTGAACATCCTTCTGACGGTGCTGTCCGTTGCGTTCATCTACTACGTGCTCAGCCACATGCTGCCGTGGTTCCTGAACACGGTCTGGAACGCCGGCTCGCTCAGCGAGTGCCGCGAGATCCGCAACGCCACCTGGGGCTCGGATGTGCCCTCGGCCTGTTTCGCCGTCATCAAGGACCGCTGGCCCCAGCTCCTGTTCGGGTTCTACCCGTCCGACTACTACTGGCGCCCGGTGCTGGCGCTGGTGGTGTTCCTTGCGGCCATCGCGCCGGTCCTGTTTTCGGGCCTGCCGCGCAAGATGCTGTGGTTCTCGCTGGCCTCGCCCTTCCTGATGTTCTTCCTGCTCTGGGGGGGCACCATCTGGGGCCCGATCGTGGTGGCCTCCGGCTTCGTGCTGGGCTACGCCCTGTTCGTGGGGCTGTCCAAGGCCGCGGGCACCCTCGTCGGCGTCATTGCCGCGATCGTCGCACCGGTCATCTACTGGCTCGCCATCGCCGGACCTCTGGCGCGGGGCCTCGGGGCGGTCCTGCCCATCGGGCTTGAATTCGTCCCCTCGGACGATTTCGGCGGCTTCACCCTGTCCTTCATCATCGGCATCGCCGGCATCATCCTGTCCCTGCCCCTGGGTATCCTGCTGGCGCTGGGGCGGCAGTCGGACCTCTTTCTCATCAACAAGGTGTCGGTGGCCTTCATCGAGGTCATCCGCGGCGTGCCGCTGATCGTCTGGCTCTTCACCGCCTCTCTGCTGCTCAACTACTTCCTGCCGCCCGGCACCAACTTCGACCTGATGCTGCGCGTCATCATCATGGTCACGCTCTTCTCGGCGGCCTACATCGCCGAGGTGATCCGGGGTGGCCTCGCCGCCCTGCCGCGCGGCCAGTACGAGGCCGCCGACGCGCTGGGCCTCGACTACTGGAAGTCGATGCGGCTCATCATCCTGCCGCAGGCGCTCAAGATCTCGATCCCCGGGATCGTGAACACCTTCATCGGGCTCTTCAAGGACACCACGCTCGTGGTTTTCATCGGCCTGCTCGATCCCATCGGGCTGTCCAACGCGATCCGTGCCACCACCGACTGGCAGGGTCTCTACTGGGAGCTCTTCGTCTTCATCGGCCTGTTGTTCTTCATCGCCTGCTTCAGCATGGGCCAATACTCGCTGTATCTGGAGCGCAAGCTCCAGACCGGACACCGCTAGGGAGCGCCGACATGACCGATACCGCAACTGACGCCATCACGGCCTCCATCTCGGATCGCGAGATCGACCGCAGCGCCATGAAGGTCTCCGACGAGGTGGCCATCCAGATCGAGGGCATGAACAAGTGGTTCGGCCAGTTCCACGTTCTGCGCGACATCGACCTGACGGTCTACCGGGGCGAACGCATCGTTGTCTGCGGGCCCTCTGGCTCGGGCAAGTCTACGCTGATCCGCTGCATCAACCGGCTGGAGGAACACCAGAAGGGCAAGATCGTCGTCGACGGGATCGAACTGACCAGCGACCTCAAGAACATCGACAAGGTCCGGTCAGAGGTCGGGATGGTGTTCCAGCACTTCAACCTCTTCCCGCACCTGACGATCCTCGAAAACTGCACGCTCGCCCCGATCTGGGTCCGCAAGACCCCCAAGAAAGAGGCCGAGGCAGTGGCGATGCACTACCTCGAACGGGTCAAGATTCCCGAACAGGCGCTCAAGTATCCCGGTCAGCTGTCCGGCGGCCAGCAGCAGCGCGTGGCCATCGCGCGCTCGCTGTGCATGAACCCGCGGATCATGTTGTTCGATGAACCGACCTCGGCGCTTGACCCCGAGATGATCAAGGAAGTGCTCGACACCATGATCGGCCTCGCCGAAGAGGGCATGACGATGATCTGCGTCACGCACGAGATGGGCTTTGCCCGTCAGGTCGCGAACCGGGTCATCTTCATGGACCAGGGCCAGATCGTCGAACAGAACGAACCCGAGGAGTTCTTCCTCAATCCCCAGTCCGACCGGACCAAGCTGTTTCTCAGCCAGATCCTCGGCCACTGACACCGCCTGCGCATCGCGACTGGCCTTGCAACGCCGGCAGGTTCCAGCCGGCGTTCGCTTTGTTGGGGGGACGTTTCTCGGCGCCCGCGCCGACGCGATGCCGACGCGATGCCGACGTGATGCCGCAGGCCGTTTTCGCCGGATTTCAGGTGTTTACCATCGATTCGCAGGGGTGCGGCAGGGGGTCAGTCCACGCCCAGATCGCGCGGCACGACAAAGGCTTCGACCCGCCCGCCGCGCCAGTCCGCCTCGGCCCAGTCGTCGATATCGAAGCGATACACGGTGGTGGCCGTGGTCGGATAATCCATGAATCTCAAATGCTTGGGTGGTTCAAGGGCGAGGTTGGCCGCGGCGATCCCGATGCCCGGATTGTGTCCCAGCAGCAGCACCGTCTCGCCCTCGGCCGTCCGAAGCCGATCCAGGATCTCTTGCGGCCCCGCGTGATACAGTAACGCTTCCCACCGCACCGCGATCTCCGCCCCATCAAAACCGACCGCCATTCGCTCCCAAGTCTCCCGCGTCCGAACCGCCGTGGAACACAGCACTTCGTCTGGCCGAAAACCGTTTTCGTTCAACCACTTGCCTATCGCATCGGCAGACCGTTTTCCGCGCCCGTTCAGGGGCCTTTCGTGGTCTTCCAGCATCGGATCGTCCCAATCCGACTTGGCATGGCGGGTCAGGATCAGCGTCCGGGTCATCGGTGGAAGGCCCTCATGTGAAAAGCCGACTGCACCTCCAGTCGGCCATATCGTCTCGACACCGGGCACGCCCGGCGCACAAGGCATCCGCCCTCCCGGCAGGCCACCCCGTCCGGGGTGTCGAGTTGCCCCTTGCAGGCCGGGACATCATAACCCGATGGCCCCAGAGCGTCCACGGGGCAGGCTGTCAGGCAGGGTTGATCCGCACAGCTTTCGCACGGGTTTTCAACGCCTTGCGGCAGTTCGAGGCGATCGGCGAACGCCAGCGCCCCGCGGTAGGACACCATCAGCCCGGCGCGGTCATGTACCAGCAATCCCACCGGCGACACCCAGGTCCGCCCGGATTTCAGCGCCCATCCGATGAAGGGCTGGAACGGCGGTCCCCCGAACGGGAAAAGCGCCGTCGCCCCAAGCGCTTGCGCCAGTCCGCCGATCACCCGCGCCGACCAGCGGTCCAGCGGGTCCGCCGCCCCGTCGCGATACTCTGGACTGGCCGAGAACACATCCCAGAACCCCGGCTCGCTCGGTCCCAGCAGAACCAGCGTGCCCGCCCCTTCGGGCGCGCCATCGCCGGTGTCGGGATGAAAAGCGCCAAAGATTTCAAGGCTGTGCGCCGCCGCCTCGTCCGCGATGCGGTCTAGCGGCGGCACCCGCTACACCGCCCGGATCAGCGTGCCGGCGCCATGCTCGGTGTAAAGTTCCAACAGGCAGGCATTGGGCGCGCGTCCGTCCAGGATCACAACCGCGCGCACCCCGGCCTCGATGGCCGCCAGCGCGGTCTCGGTCTTGGGGATCATCCCCCCCGCGATCACGCCATCGGCGGTAAGCCGTTGAATCGCCGCGGCATTCAGGTTGGTCAGCAACTTGCCGTCGCCGTCCTTCACACCTTCGACATCGGTCAGAAGAAGCAGGCGGTCGGCCCGCAGGGCCCCGGCGATCGCGCCCGCCGCCGTGTCACCGTTGACGTTGAACGTCTCGCCCTTGCGCCCCGTGCCGATGGGCGCGATCACCGGAATGATCTCGGCATCGGCCAGCTTGCGCAGGAAGCCTGTGTTCACCTCGACCGGGTCGCCCACAAAACCTAGCGCGGGGTCGGCGAACTCACACACCATGAGGTTGGCGTCCTTGCCCGACAGGCCCACCGCCTGCCCGCCCTGCGCGTTGATCGCCTGCACGATCTGCTTGTTGACCTGGCCCGACAGGACCATCTCGACCACCTCGACCGTGGCCGCGTCGGTCACCCGCTTTCCGCCCACGAACTCGGACACGACGCCCAGCTTGGCCAGCATCTGGTTGATCATCGGGCCGCCGCCATGCACCACGACCGGGTTCACGCCCACCTGCCGCATCAGCACGATGTCGCGGGCGAAATTTTCCATCCCCTCGTCGCCCAGCATGGCATGCCCGCCGAACTTGATGACGACGGTCGCCCCATCATAGCGCTGCAGGTAGGGCAGCGCCTGGCTGAGCGTGCGGGCGGTGGCAATCCAGTCTCTGTTCATGGCGGGATCCGGCGCTTTGGGTTCGGCGGTGAATAGACGCTAAGCCCTTGGCACTCAAGCCCACTGTCAGGTGAGTCCGGCAATCGCAGAGCGCAGTGTCGCCAGACCCTCGCCGGTTTCGGAGGATGTCAGCATCAATTCCGGAAAGGCCGCGGGATGGCGCGCCAGCGCGCCGCGCACCTGGTCCAGGACCTTGTCCATTTCGCCTTTCCGGGGCTTGTCGGCCTTGGTCAGCACCGCCTGGAAGGTCACGGCGGACTTGTCCAGCAGCGTCATGATCTCTTCATCCACGGGCTTCACTCCGTGGCGCGCGTCGATCAGCACGAAGGCCCGGCGCAGGGTCGGGCGGCCCGACAGGTAGGACTTCATCAGCGCCTGCCAGCGCTGCACGACCGCGACCGGCGCATTGGCAAAGCCATAGCCGGGCAGGTCGACGAGATAGTGCGCGTCCCCCAGCGCAAAATAGTTGATCTCTTGCGTGCGGCCCGGCGTGTTTGACGCGCGCGCCAGTGCCTTTCGCCCTGTCAGGGCGTTGATAAGGCTGGATTTCCCGACGTTCGAGCGGCCGGCAAAGCATACCTCGGCGCGGTCGGCGGGGGGCAGGCCGCTCATCGCGACCACACCCTTCACGAAGTCGACCGGGCCCGCGAACAGCTTGCGCCCGGTCTCTGCGGCGGCCTCGTCGGGCAGTTCGGCCAGGGGAAAGGGCAGGTTCATTTCAGCGCCTCCAGCGTGGCCAGGTCACCGTCGCGGATGGCCGGGATGGCGCGCGTGATCCGGTCCACCGGCCAGTCCCACCATGCCACCGCCAGCAGCCGCGCCACCGTCGCCTCGTCGTAGCGCATACGCACCACCCGAGCCGGGTTGCCCGCCACGATGGCATAGGGCGGCACGTCCTGCGTCACCACCGAGCGCGCCGCCACGACGGCACCCGCACCGATGGTGATACCGGGCAGGATCATCGCCTCGGTCCCGATCCAGACGTCGGCCCCGATCACCGTGTCGCCCCGCACGCCGCTGCCCCAGTCGGCCACGTCGAAGCCGTCGTCCCAGCCATGCCCGAAGATGGCGAAGGGAAAGGTCGACAGTCCGCCGAGCGCATGGTTCGCGCCGTTCATGATGAACTGCGCCCGCGCCGCGATGGCGCAGAACGGCCCGATCACCAGCCTGTCGCCCACGAAGTCGAAGTGATAGCGCACGTTGCGTTCGAAGAAATGCTCGGGGCCGTCGGGGTCGTCATAGTAGGTGAAGCGCCCGATCTCGACGTTCTCCCTGTCCTCGGCGAAGGGGGCGAGGAAGGCCAGCTGTTCCGTCAGTTCAAGCGGGTATCGGGTAGCGGGATCGGGGCCGGTGCGGGCTGTCATGGCAAGATCTCCATCCCGTCGCCCGGCGCGATCTTGCCGCCTTCGACGACCACCGCATGCACCCCGAAGTCCCGGTGTCCCCAGGTGTCGAGCGCGCCAAGCGTATCTGCGTCGCGCCGCCCGGTGTCGGGGTTCGCGGTGGTGGCCATGCAGCGTGTCGTGGGTTCTCGCACCTCCAGCGTCGCTGCGCCGATGCGCAGGCGCTGGCCGGCCCATTCGAACTCTTGCCAGGGCGCAAGGCCGTCCAGCCAGATGTTCCCGCGCCAGCGGTGGATGGACAAGGCGCGCCCGATCCGCTGCTCGACCGCACGATGGGACGCCGTGTTGCACAGCGTGACCGAGGGATAGTCGCTGTCGGTCATGCCGCGTCCCGGAACCCGGACGATCCGCGCCGACGCCGCCCGGTCGGGGGGCATCAGGGGGGCGACCCAGGAGAGGAACGTGTCGCCTTCCGTGTCAGGGTGAAAGGTCAGGTCGGGCCTGTCCGGGTGCGACAGCGTCAGGCGTTCTGAACCCTCGTCGAGCGTGCAGGAAATCGCCATCAGCTTCGGTGCCTTGGCGATGCGCGAGAAGGCAGAACACTGCATCCAGGCGGCATTGGACGCCGCGGATTGCGCATGCGCCACGGCCCAGGTTCGGTCCCAGGGCATGGTCTGCCCGGCCGCCAGCGTCACGCAAGCCACCTCCTCGCGGCCGTGGCTCTTGATGGGGTGACGCCAAAGGCTGGCGACACGCCCGGTCATTTCTTGCCGGAACCGTCTGCCGGCTTGCGCTTGAAGCTCGACCTGATGTTGCCGAAGACGTCGGGCTTGTAACCCTGGCTGCGCATGATGAGGTACTGCTGGCTGAAGGTGATCGTGTTGTTCGCGATCCAGTAGACCACCAGCCCGCTGGCGAAGCCGCCCAGCATGAACATGAACACCCAGGGCATCCAGGCAAAGATCATCGCCTGCGTCGGGTCCGTGGGCGCCGGGTTCAGCTTCTGTTGCAGCCACATCGAGATGCCCAGCAGCAGCGGCAGGATGCCGATGAAGATCAGCGCCATGATCGACGCGGGGTCGGGCGCATCCCAGGGCAGCAGGCCGAAGAGGTTCAGAAGCGACGTCGGGTCAGGCGCCGACAGGTCCTGGAACGGGCCGAAGAAGGGGGCATGGCGCAATTCGATGGTGACGAAGATGACCTTGTAGAGCGAAAAGAAGATCGGGATCTGCAGCAGGATCGGCAAGCAGCCCGACGCCGGGTTCACCTTTTCCTTCTTGTAGAGCGCCATCATCTCTTGCTGGAGCTTCTGGCGGTCGTCGCCCGCGCGCTCCTTGATCTTTTCCATCTCGGGCTGCAGCTCTTTCATCTTGGCCATCGAGACGTAGGACTTGTAGGCCAGCGGGAAGAGCACCGCCTTGATGATCAGCGTCAGGCCGATGATGGAAACACCCATGTTGCCGATCAGCGCGTTCAGCCAGTGCAGGACGGCGAAGATCGGCTTTGTCAGGAAGTAGAACCAGCCCCAGTCGATCGAATCGAGAAACCGGTCGATGCCGCCCTGGTTCTGGTAGGCGCGGATGGTTTCCCATTCCTTGGCGCCGGCGAACAGCTGCGATGTCACCGAGGCCGTCGCGCCGGCCGCGATGTCCAGCGTCGGCAGGATCACCTCGGACTGGTAGATGTCGCGGCGGTTGTCGTATTTCGCCACTGCGCGGAAGGGCGATCCCGGCGCGGGGATCAGCGTCGTCATCCAGTAGTGGTCGGTAAAGCCGATCCAGCCGTTGCCCTGCACGTCGACGGATTCGACGCGCGCCCCGTCCCGTTCCGAATAGGCAAAATCCGGCATGTCGTCATAGTTGGTCTCGGTCAGTTCGCCATCGGCCATGGCGATCAGGCCTTCGTGCAGGATGAAGAAGTTCTTCAGGTTCTGCGGTTCGCCGTGCCGGGCCACGACACCGTAGGGGGCCATGCGAACGGGGGCGTCGGTGGTGTTCTCGACGCTTTGCTCGACGCTGAACAGGAAATCCTCGTCCACCGAGATCGTGCGCCGGAAGATCAGGCCCTGGCCGTTGTCCCAGACCAGCGTGACCGGCGCGCCCGGTGACAGGACATCGCCCCGTTCAAGCCGCCATTCGGTCGTCGGCACCGGCACGGCGTCGAAGCCCAGTCCCCCTGCCGGCGCCCAGCCGTACAGCGCGTAATAGGCATTGGGCAGGCCAACCGGGGACAGAAGCGTCACGGCGGGGCTGTCCTGGGCCAGCTCTTCGCGGTAGCCGACCAGAGACAGGTCGTCGATCCGGCCCCCGGCCAGCGAGATCGAGCCACGCAGGCGCGGGGTGTCGATCGCGACGCGCGCGGCGGCCTCCACGGCGGCGGCGACGCCTTCGGTTCCAGTGGCGGTGGCGGTGGCCGCCCCGTCGATCGGCAGCGCATTGGGCAAGGGCGCCGTTGCCTCGGTGCCGTCGATGCCCTGTGTCGCACCGGACACGGTCGGGTCCGTGACCGGCTCTTCCGGCGGGAAGAGCAGGAACCATACGAGAATAACCAGAAAGCTCAGCGCCGTCGCGAGGATCAGGTTCTTGTTCTGATCATCCATCAGGACCACCACCGTTCGCGTTTAGGATTTTCGGTGGTTCAACAGACCGCGGGGCCAAAGGTCAAGCGCTTTCCAGCCGAATCCGGGGCGGCAGGTCGGCGCGGGTCATCCCGCCTCGCGGTTGGGCCACAGCGTTCCGGTCTGCCTGCTGCGGTGGCGGGTCATCCAGGCGGCGGCATCCTCGAAAGGCATCGGACGGGCGATCGAGAAGCCCTGCACATGGCGACAGCCCAGTTGTGCAAGCAGCGCATGTTCGCCACGGGTCTCGACACCTTCTGCCAGCGTGTCCACGCCAAGCCGGTCGGCAAGTTCGAGGATCGCGCTCAGGATGGTGCGCTGATCGGGATCGTTGTCGATCCGGGTCACCAGCGAGCGGTCGATCTTGATCCGCCCGACCTTGAAGCGTCGGATGCTGGCGATTGCCGCGTGCCCGGTCCCGAAATCGTCCAGGTCGATGCGACAACCCATGTCCGCCAGCGCCGAAAGGTTCCGGATCACGATTTCGTCACCCTGACCGGCGATCACGGTTTCCAGCACCTCAATGCCCAGCCTCTCCGCGGTCAGGTCGTGACGGTCCAGTTCCCAGCAAAGCCGCTCCGGCAACATGGGGTCGGACAGGTCCGTGGCCGACATGTTGATCGCGACGCTGGGCACGTCGAAACCGCCGTCGTCCCAATGGCGCAGCGCGGTCAGAACGTCTTCGAGGATCACCTCGGTCAGGCGGCGCTGAAGCCCCAGCGCCTCGACCGCGGGCAGGAAATCCCCCGGCAGCAAGATGCCGTGCCGCGGGTGGCGCCAGCGCGCCAGCGCCTCCATCCCGCTGATGGCACCGGTGTCGGTGGACAGCTGCGGCTGGAACCATGCGCCGATCTGGGCGCTTGCGAAGGCATGCACCAGCGCTTCTTCCAGGCCGACGCCGGGGCGGGTGCGCCTGTGCAGGTCCGGCGTGAAGGAGCGGATCGCCCCGGGCGCATTGCGCCGCGCCTCGTCCAGCGCCGCCAGGGCGCCGTCGAGGCAGGCCTTGCCGGTGGATTCCTCTGGCCGGTGGGGCAGGCAGAACCCGATGGACAAAGTGACGTGGATGCCCTGGCCACCCAGCGGCAACGGATCCGACAGGCTGCGCTGCAGGCGCGCGGCCAGCTGCACGAGCGCTTCCAGGTCAAGACGCCGGGTCAGTGCCAGCGACAGAACGAAGCCGTGCGACCCGTTGCGCGCAAGCAGGTCGCCCGAGCGCAGAACGCTGCCGAGGCGGGCAGAAATCGCGCGCAAGAGCTCTGTCGTCGCGGCTTCGCCGACACGGGAAAAGAGTGCGGCACCGTCGTCTATCTCGATCGCGAGCGCGGCGGTCCGCGCGCTGCCGTCGTTCGATGCGGCAAGGTCGCGGTCAAGGGCCCGCCGCACGGCGCCTGCAAGGGGCAGGTTGGTCGCGGCATCGCGGGCATCCGCAGAAACCTGGCCCGGCAATGGCGCCCAGCGCAGCAGCGCGATCGCCCCGGGTATCGCAAGGGCCACCCAGACAAGCGCGGTTTCGCCGCCGAACCTGTAGGCCGCCAGCGAGATCGCAGGGATGAAGGCCATCAGTGGCGGGCCGAACAGGGCGGCGCGCAGAGAGGCGGGAAACCTGTCGGAAAGGCTTTGCCGGGTCGCGGACAAGGGTGCGGCCTCCACGTTCCGCCGGGGGGCTGATCCCGGCATGTCATGGCAAGCCTAGTCGGTGATCGCGGGCGTCAGGTTAACGCAGCCGCGGGATTTCCGAGGCATTTTCATCATCCGCGTCGCGGCGCGTCAGTCCGGCGAAATCGAAAAGCCCGCTGTCCAGAAGGTGCGAGGGCCGCGTGCTCATCAGGGCGGAGAACATCTTTTGCCGCCGGCCCGGCGCGCGCGCCTCCCACCCGTCCAGCATCTGCTTGATCGCCTGCCGCTGCAGGCCGTCCTGGCTGCCGCACAGGTCACAGGGAATGATCGGATAGTTCATCGCCCGGGCGAATCGGTCGCAATCGGCCTCGGCCACATGCGCCAGAGGGCGCAGCACGAACAGGTCGCCCTCGTCGTTCAGAAGCTTGGGCGGCATCGTCGCCAGCTTGCCGCCGTGAAAGAGGTTCAGGAAAAAGGTTTCCAGGATGTCGTCGCGGTGATGGCCCAGGACGACCGCGCTGCAGCCCTCCTCGCGCGCGATGCGATACAGGTTGCCGCGCCGCAGGCGGGAACACAGCGCGCAATAGGTCCGGCCCTGGGGCACCTTGTCGACGACGATGGAATAGGTGTCCTGATATTCGATCCGGTGCGGCACGCCCATGCGCTCAAGGAACTT
>JAUIIC010000110.1 GCA_030431935.1 Alphaproteobacteria bacterium
GATGGACCGGGAAAGCCGCGACACCTTCGAGATCATCGACGAGATCCAGGAGAACCTGGCGATCGACGTCACGCCCGCCAGCTGGCCGATCGGGGTCGGGCAGGACTTCGTCGGCTGCTATGACGTGTTGAACCGGCGGCTGGAGCTGATGGACCGCGCCGACCGCAACCGGGTCGCCGAAAGCATCCGCATCGAGGGGCTGGACGATCCTAAGTTGGCCGATCACGTGCCAGCGCATCTGCTGGAGAAGCTGCGCGAGGACCTGGAGATGGCCGAGGGTCTGCTTCCGGCCTTCGACGCGCAGGCGTTCCTCGACGGGACGATGACGCCGATATGGTTCGGCAGCGCGATCAACTCGTTTGGCGTCAAGGAACTGATGGACGGGATCGGCGCCTATGGGCCCGTGCCGCAACCCCAGTCCGCCGAGCCCCGCCAGATCGGTCCCGAAGAGGACAAGGTGGCGGGCTTCGTCTTCAAGGTGCAGGCCAACATGGACCCCAAGCACCGCGACCGGGTGGCCTTTGTCCGCCTGGCGTCGGGTCATTTCAAGCGCGGGATGAAGCTGACCCACGTGCGCACGAAAAAGCCCATGGCGGTGTCGAGCCCGGTGCTGTTCCTGGCCTCGGACCGCGAACTGGCCGAAGAGGCCTGGGCCGGCGACATCATCGGCATCCCGAACCACGGACAGCTGCGCATAGGCGACACCCTGACAGAGGGTGAGGCGCTTAAGGTGACGGGCATTCCCAGCTTCGCGCCCGAGCTTCTGCAGACATGCCGGGCGGGCGACCCGATGAAGGCCAAGCATCTCGACAAGGCGCTGATGCAATTCGCCGAGGAGGGCGCGGCCAAGGTCTTCAAGCCGATGATCGGGTCGGGCTTCATCGTGGGCGTTGTCGGACAACTGCAATTCGAGGTTCTGGCCAGCCGGATCGAGCTTGAATACGGCCTGCCCGTGCGGTTCGAGCCGTCGCAGTTCACCTCGGCCCGCTGGGTCAGCGGACCCAAGGACAAGCTTGCGGCCTTCTCCAACGCCAACAAGGGCCACATGGCGACCGACAACGACGGGGACCCGGTGTTCCTGACGCGCCTGCAATGGGACATCGACCGGATCGAGCGCGACTATCCGGAGCTGACCCTTTCGGCCACCAAGGAGATGATGGTCTAGCCCCATGGCGCACGCCGACTCCCTGTCCCGTGTCGTGGACACGTTGGCCGGCAAGGCCGAGACGGAGGACCTGACGCTGGGCGGGCTGGTCGCGGAGCTGGGGGCGCGAGGGTTCGGGCCGCTCTTCGTGCTTCTCGGCGGCCTTGTCGCCCTGCCCACCGGCGCGATTCCCGGTGTGCCGGCTGTTGTCGGCTTGTCGCTTATCCTGCTGGCAGGCCAGCTGATGCTCGGATGGCGCACGCCCTGGCTGCCGCGCCGCCTGCGTGAACGCCCGATCGGGAGTGACGCCCTGAACGGCGCGCTGCGAAAGGCGCGACCGCTCGCCGCCCGGCTCGGCAAGGTCCTGCGCGAGCGTCTGGTGTTCATGGCCGCGGGGCCGGTCGCGCTGCGGGTCGCCGCGGCGGCGGTGATGCTGGCGGGCGCACTGATGATCCCCATCGGGTTCATCCCGCTTCTGCCGCTTCTGCTCGGGCTGCCCGTTCTGGCGATCGGCCTGGGACTGATGGCGCGGGACGGCCTGTTCGTCTGCCTGGGCCTGGTGGCATTCGCCGCCCCGGCCTGGCTTGTCCTGCGCACGCTGGGCTGACCCTGCTGGGCATTTCGGACTTCACGGCGCCGTGGGCAGAGTTTACCGCCCCGCGGGAAACGGACACGCACGCGCGCTGGCCTGCCCCCGGCCCGAAATGATAGGATCATGGCAGCCATGACCCGGACAGATCATGGTCCGCGGAACGGAGGAGCGGCAATGACCAGGCTCAGGTTCAATCGGCGCGGTCTTCTGGCTGCGGGGGGCGCGGCGCTCGTCTCGGCCGGATCGGGACTGCTCTCTCCGGCGGGTGCGGCGGGCCTTGCCCCAACCCGGTCCATGCGCGGTGGCTCCAACAACTATCTTCCCGGGGCCCCGATCGTCGAGCGGATCGGCGGTGGCGGCTTCTGGATGACGGGCACCGTGCGCCGCGCCGGCGACGGTGTGCCGCTGCCGGGACAGCGCATTCAGATCTGGGCCCACACCACCGAGGGGCACGAGCGCGACTGGCACAGCCACGGGGCGACGCTAACCGATGCGGACGGGGTGTTCCGCCTAGAGATGCCGCAGATCGTGCCCGCCTTCGGGCAGCCGCATGGGCACCTGGCCTATGACAGCGGCGCGTTCCGGACGGTCTTCCTGCGGCCTGTCATGTCCCGGTCCTCGGATACCTCCCTCGAAGCCCATTTCGTGCTGGAGCCCGCCTGATCCCCGTGCGGCCGCAGCGGGCGGACACTCTGTGGTCGGTCGCGGTCTGGGCCGCGGTCTTCTTGATCGTCGCGGTGCCCCTGGTCCTTGCGGCACGTAGCCCGCTTCTGGCCTGGCGCGATCCGGTCTACATCGCGGGCGGATTTGCCGGCATTGTCGCGATGGCGCTTCTGCTGGTGCAGCCGCTTCTGGCGGCGGGTGTCCTGCCGGGCTTGCAGAAGTTGCGTGGACGGCGGGTGCATCGCTGGACCGGTGCGGCGCTTGTCCTGTGCATCGTCGTCCATGTCGCGGGGCTCTGGCTGACCAGTCCCCCCGATGTGATCGACGCGCTGACCTTTGTCTCTCCGACGCCCTTCGCCCCCTGGGGCGTCGTCGCGATGTGGGTGCTTTTCGCCAGCGCCGCACTGGCCGTGCTGCGCCGTCCTCTGCGGCTGCCCTGGCGGCGCTGGAGCGTCCTGCATCGAAGCCTGGGCCTCGTGGTTGTGGCGGGCAGTGCGGTGCACGCCCTTCTGATCGAGGGCGCGATGGAGCCGGTGTCGAAGGCCGTTCTGTGCATCGTCGCGCTTGCCGGCGCGCTGGCCGTATGGCGCGGACTGCCGGACGGATCGCGCGCCCCGCAGCGGGGGAAATGAGCGCCGTCAACCGCGGCCAGGCGGGAATCACCCTTGCCCGGTGGCGGACAAATGGGTGCAGTCCGGCGTCGAACGGGCCCGCGACGCCCCGTATCCCGCCGAATCCAGGCCGCCGGGCGGCGGTCGGGCACGGGTTTGGCGCCAATCCGGGGCGCAGCCGGTCGACTGTCACAATTCTGTAACGAAACTTTTAAATACGTGTCACCGGGCGCGCCTACGGAGGGCCGCGGTCGCGGGGTTGCGGCCGACTCACACAATCGGGAGAACCCATGTCCTACGCAAAGATTTCCGCTTCGGCGCTGGCCATCGCCGCGCTGTCGGCGACCGCGGTTTCGGCCCAGAGCCGCGACAACGTCCAGGTTGCCGGTTCCTCGACCGTGCTGCCCTATGCCTCGATCGTCGCCGAAGCTTTCGGCGAAAACTTCGAATTCCCGACCCCGGTCGTTGAATCGGGCGGTTCGTCGGCGGGCCTCAAGCGCTTCTGCGAAGGCGTCGGCGAGAACACCATCGACATCGCCAACGCCTCGCGCGCCATCCGCGAGCGTGAAGTCGCGGCCTGCGCCGAGAACGGCGTGACCGACATCATCGAGGTGCGCATCGGCTATGACGGCATCGTCTTCGCCAGCCAGCTGGACGGCCCGGCCTTCACCGCCTTCACCCCGTCGGACATCTTCAACGCGCTGGCCCCCAAGGTCATGGTCGATGGCGCGCTGGTCGAGAACCCGCACACCATGTGGTCGGACTTCAACGCCGATCTGCCGGCGGCCGAGATCCTGGCCTTCATCCCCGGCACCAAGCACGGCACCCGTGAAGTGTTCGAGGAAAAGGTGATCGCGGCCGGCTGTGAAGCCACCGGCGCGATGGAAGCCATGATCGCCGGCGGCATGTCGGAAGACGACGCCGAGGATGCCTGCCTCGAGGTCCGCACCGACGGCCGTTCGGTCGACATCGACGGCGACTACACCGAGACGCTTGCCCGCATCGACGCCAACTCGAACGGCATCGGCGTCTTCGGCCTCGCGTTCTACGAGAACAACACCGACAAGCTGAAGGTCGCGACCATGTCGGGCGTCGCACCCTCGACCGAGACCATCGCGTCGGGCGAATACCCGGTGTCGCGCCCGCTGTTCTTCTACATCAAGAAGGCCCACATCGGCGTGATCCCCGGCCTGAAGGAATTCGCCGAGTTCTTCGTCTCCGACGAGATCGCCGGCCCCGACGGCCCGCTGTCGGCCTACGGCCTCGTGTCGGACCCCGAACTGTCGGCCACCCAGGCGATGATCGCCAACGAAGAGACCATGTAAGCCAGATGGCTTTCGGGCGGCGCGGTCATCGCGCCGCCCTTTCCCCCTTGGCCCCGGCCAAACCCATCGACTGAAGGTCGCCCCATGCCATTGATCTGGCTTCTCGCCGCCATCCTCGCGCTCGCCCTTGTCGGATATGTCCTTGGGAGGGTTCGCGCCAAGGCACAGGCGAAGGGCGACATCCGGGACCTGCATTCGCTGCCGGTCTACTACGGAACGAATGCCGCGCTTGCGACGATGGTCCCGGCGCTGCTGCTCATCGTGGTCTGGCTTCTGGTGCAGCCCCTGATCATCAACGGCCAGGTGCTGTCGATGATCCCCGAGAGTGCGATCCCCGAAGGAGGATCGCTTGGCCTTGTCATGAGCGACGTGCGCCGCGTGGCCGATGGCCTGGACATCGCGGTGGAACAAGGCGCGATGACGGTCGAGCAGGCCGCTTCGATCCGGACCGAATTCACCGATGTGCGCGAGCGCCTGGGCGCTGTGGGCGTCGCCCTTGGATCGAACGTCGAGCCAGAGGTGCTGCTTGCGGCACAGCGCTACAGAGTGTTGTCGGCGACCGGCAACCTGATGATGACGATCGCGGCGCTGCTGCTTGCGGTGGGCGGTTTCCTTCTGGCCCTGCGCATGACGCACCGCGATTTTCGCGCTCGGAATGTGGTGGAAAGGGCCGTTCTGATGCTGCTGATCGGCGCGGCGTCCATCGCGATCCTGACCACGATCGGTATCCTGTTCTCGCTCATCTTCAACACGGTGGAGTTCTTCCGCCTCTACCCTGCGGCGGAGTTCTTCTTCGGCTCCACCTGGGCGCCGAGCTTTTCCGGTCGCGGCGGCGGGTCCGAGCTTGGAGTGCTGCCGCTTCTGTGGGGCACGCTCTATATCTCCATCGTGGCGCTGGCGGTGGCCGTCCCCATCGGTCTTTTCGCCGCGATCTACCTTTCGGAATACGCGCCGCCCGTCGTGCGCTCTGTCGCCAAGCCCCTGATCGAGGTGCTGGCCGGTATCCCCACGATCGTCTACGGCCTTTTTGCGCTGCTGACGGTCGGCCCGCTTCTGGTCGAGGTTTTCGGCGAGGGCGGCTTCCTGGGCGTGGGCTGGATGCAAGGCGGCACCGCGGTGATGACCGCGGGCCTGGTCATGGGCATCATGCTGATCCCCTTCGTCAGTTCGCTGTCCGACGACATCATCAACGCGGTGCCGCAGGCGATGCGCGACGGCTCGCTCGGCCTCGGGGCGACACCGTCCGAGACGATCCGCCAGGTGGTGCTGCCCGCCGCGCTGCCGGGCATCGTGGGGGCGATCCTGCTGGCCGCCTCGCGCGCCATCGGTGAAACCATGATCGTGGTGCTGGGCGCCGGGGCCGCCGCGCGGCTCAGCCTCAACCCGTTCGAGGCGATGACGACGGTGACCGCCAAGATCGTAAGCCAGCTGACCGGCGACTCGGATTTCGCGTCGCCCGAGGCGCTCGTCGCCTTCGCGCTGGGCATCACCCTTTTCGTCATCACGCTCGGGCTCAACGTCCTGGCGCTCTACATCGTCCGCAAATACCGGGAGCAGTACGAATGACCGACGCAACCGCCGGCGCTTCGACCGCCCAGCCCCGCACCCGGACGTCCACATCGCTTCTGACGCCCGACAGCCGCACGCGCCGCCGCAACGCAGCCGAGCGCCGCTTCAAGATCTATGGCCTGATCGCGGTCTCCATCGGCCTGCTGTTCCTCGTGCTGCTTCTCAGCACGATCATCTTCAATGGCCTGCGCGGGTTTCAGCAGACCTTTGTCACGGTCAATGTCGAGTTGCTGGAAGAGAAGCTGGACAAGAACGGCAACCGCGACCCGGCCGACCTGCGCAAGGTCTCGACCTTCGGCTACGCGCCGCTGATCGACGCCGCGCTCGAATCCAAGCTGGAAACGCTCGGGCTGGAGAACCCGTTCGCCAAGGCGAGCGACCTGCGCAAGATGCTGTCCGCCGGTGCGCCCGCGCAAGTCCGCGACTTCGTCCTGGAAAACCCCGACCGCATCGGCGAAACGGTTACGTTCCGCATGCTGGCGTCCAGCCGGGTGGATGGCTACCTCAAGGGCCGCGTGACCCGCGAGTCGATCGAGCGGGACAAGAACCTGGACGCGGCGCATCTCGACCTCGTCGATGTCATGCGCGAGTCCGGGACGGTCAGGAAATCCTTCAACTGGGATTTCATCCTGGGGGCGGACGCGTCGGAATCGCGGCCCGAATCCGCCGGGATCGGCGTTGCGATGATCGGGTCGTTCTACATGATGCTGGTGGTTCTGGGCCTGTCGCTGCCCATCGGCGTGGCGGCGTCGATCTATCTGGAAGAGTTCGCACCGAAGAACCGGATCACGGATTTCATCGAGGTGAACATCTCGAACCTCGCGGCCGTGCCGTCGATCGTCTTCGGCATCCTCGGGCTTGCCGTGTTCATCCAGTTCGCGCATCTGCCGCAGTCGGCGCCGCTGGTGGGCGGACTGGTGCTGACGCTAATGACGCTTCCGACCATCATCATCGCCACGCGCGCGTCGCTCAAGGCCGTGTCGCCCTCGATCCGCGAGGCGGCGCTGGGGGTGGGGGCGTCGCGGATGCAGGCGGTGTTCCACCATGTCCTGCCGCTGGCCGCGCCCGGCATCCTGACCGGCACCATCATCGGCCTGGCGCAGGCCCTGGGCGAGACCGCGCCGCTTCTCTTGATCGGGATGGTGGGCTTCATCGCCTCGAACTACCCCGAGTCGATCGTTGACGGGTTCATGTCGCCCAACTCTGCCATGCCGGCGCAGATCTTCGAATGGGCCAAGCGGGCCGACCCGGCCTATTATGAGCGGGCCTGGGGCGGCATCATCATCCTGCTCTGCTTCCTCGTCGTGATGAACGCGATCGCCATCATCCTGCGCCGCCGATTCGAGCGCCGGTGGTAACCGCGAACGGCAACCCCCAAATATCCATGGCCTGACCAGGAAAGAGACGGGAATGACCAAAGAGATCAAGATCGAAGCCCGCGCCGTGCAGGTCTTCTACGGCAGCACCCACGCCATCAAGGACGTGGATGTCGATATCGAGGACAAGACGGTGACCGCCTTCATCGGGCCGTCGGGCTGCGGCAAGTCCACGTTCCTGCGCTGCCTGAACCGGATGAACGACACCATCGACGTGGCCCGCGTCGAGGGCTCGATCAAGCTGGATTCCGAGGACATATATGACCCCAAGGTCGACCCGGTGCAGCTGCGCGCCAAGGTCGGCATGGTGTTCCAGAAACCCAATCCCTTTCCCAAGTCGATCTACGACAACGTCGCCTATGGCCCGCGCATTCACGGGCTGTCCCGCAACAAGGCGGAACTGGACCAGATCGTCGAGAAGGCCCTGCGCGGCGCCGCGCTCTGGGACGAGGTCAAGGATCGACTGGACACGCCGGGCACCGGGCTGTCCGGCGGTCAGCAGCAGCGCCTGTGCATCGCCCGCGCCGTCGCGACCGAGCCCGAGGTGCTGTTGATGGACGAACCCTGTTCGGCGCTCGACCCGATCGCGACCGGCCAGGTCGAGGACCTGATCGACGAGCTGAAGGCGAACTACTCGGTGGTGATCGTCACCCACTCGATGCAGCAGGCCGCGCGCGTCAGCCAGCGCACCGCGTTCTTCCACCTCGGCAACCTGGTCGAGTTCGGAGACACCGGCCAGATCTTCACCAATCCCAAGGACCCGCGGACCGAAAGCTACATCACCGGTCGCATCGGATAAGGTCATGAACATGCCAGATCAGCATATCCACGCAGCGTTCGACCGCGATCTCGAACGCGTCCAGGCGCTCATCATGAAGATGGCGGGCCTGGTCGAGGCGGCCATTGTCGACAGCGCCAAGGCACTGACGGAACGCGACGAGGAACTCGCGGCACGGGTGCGTGAGGCGGACGCGCTTATCGACGCGCTGGAGGAAGAGGTGAACGAGGCGGCGGCCATGGTGCTGGCGCTGCGCTCTCCCACGGCGGGCGACCTGCGCACCGTGCTCAGCGTCATCAAGCTTTCGGCCAACCTCGAACGCTGCGGCGACTATGCCAAGAACATCGCCAAGCGCACGACGGTCCTGGTGCAGATGGCGCCGATCGAGGGCGCAGCGCTGGCGATCCGGCGCATGGCGCGCGAGGTCGAGCTGATGATGAAGGACGCGCTCGACGCCTACACCCACCGCGACGTGGGACTGGCCCAGGATGTGCGGATGCGCGACGCGGACGTGGACCAGATGTACAACGCGCTCTTCCGCGAGTTCCTGACCCACATGATGGAAGACCCGCGCAACATCACTGCCTGCATGCACCTGCATTTCATAGCAAAAAACATCGAGCGGATGGGCGACCACGTGACGTCGATCGCCGACCAGGCGATTTACCTCGTCACCGGCGAGATGCCCGAGGACAACCGGCCCAAGGGCGACAGGACGTCCTACGTGGCGACCGGGGAAGACGACGGATGAGCGTGGATCGGCCCCGGGTGCTGGTGGTCGAGGACGAGGCGCCGCAGCGTGAGGTTCTGTCCTACAACCTTGAAGCCGAAGGGTTCGAGGTTGTGAAGGCCGTGACCGGCGACGACGCCCTGCTGCTCGTCGAGGAGGGCCTGCCGGACATCATCGTGCTGGACTGGATGCTGCCCGGCGTGTCCGGCATCGAGGTGTGCCGCCAGCTGAAGAGCCGCACCGACACCCGCAACGTTCCGATCATCATGCTGTCGGCGCGGGCCGAGGAAATCGACAAGGTGCGCGGGCTGGAGACGGGGGCGGACGACTACGTGGTAAAGCCTTATTCCGTCGTGGAATTGATGGCCCGCGTCCGGACCCAGTTGCGCCGGACGCGGCCCTCCACGGTGGGCATGCGGCTGGAGTACGAGGACATCGTCCTCGATGCCGAGACCCACAAGGTCTATCGCAACGACAAGCCTTTGAAGCTGGGGCCGACCGAGTTCCGGCTGCTCAGCACCTTCATGGAAAAGCCCGGCCGCGTCTGGTCGCGAGAGCAGTTGCTGGACCGGGTCTGGGGCCGCGACATCTATGTGGATACGCGCACCGTGGACGTCCATATCGGGCGTCTGCGCAAGGCGCTGTGCCAGCATGGTGGCGGCGATCCGGTGCGCACGGTGCGTGGCGCGGGCTACGCTCTGGGCTGAGGGCGCTGCTGGTCCTGCGGGCCGTTCATACCCTGAAATTCCCTTGTCCGGAACGGCCCCCGCTTGCGGGGGCCGCGCGCTTTCGCCTGTCCGATGCGTCGCCCGGAGGGGGCGCTGACCCCCCGGAATCGCGGTGCGGCATCACGTCGGCAAAACGTCGGCATCGCGTCGGCGCGGGGATTGGCATTTGCGCCCGCCGGGGCAGCCGTTAATGTTCCCTTCAGTTCTGCCGCCACCCTCCGGCGCCCCCGAGAAGAAGGTTCCTGCCGCCGTGTCCGACGTGACGCTGACCCAGATGCCCACCGGTCTGGTTGCCCCCGAATGGGAGGTGCTGGCGGACGAGGCCGTTCAACCCGCGCTCTTCCGGCCCATCGACGACCCGTTCGAGGCGCGGCGCCACGTGATCGTCGGCGCCATGGAGGGGGACACGCCCCTGGGGTTGGCCGTGGCCCGCCAGATGGGCGGCAACAGCCTGCGGCTCGACTGGATCGCGGTGGAGGAGTCGCGCCGCCGCCAGGGGCTGGGGCGGCGGCTCTTGCGGCGTTGCGAGAGGCTGGGCCAGAAGCGCGGGCTTGGCTGGATCCACGCCACCTACAGCAGCCGGGACGATCGCGAGGCCTTTGCCGGGCTCCTGGCCAACGCGGGCTGGAGCGCGCCGGAACTCGTCGAATACCGCAATGCCGGCTACTCGGGCGATATGGACCGGCTGGGCCCCGGCTGGCGGGCCTTTGTCGCGCGGGTCGAGCGGCAGGGCTTCACGGTCACGCCCCTGGCCGAGATCTCGGACGAGGACCGGCGCCGCGCGCTGGAAATCGAGACCGAACAGGTCGGCCCGAGGGCAGCGGGCTATTCGCGCTATCTCAGGCAGATGGACCCGGCGATCTCGCTGGCGATCCGCGAGCATGGGGTGTTCCAGGGCTGGGTGATCGGCGTGTCCCATCCCGGCGCGGGCTATCACCGCTATATCAGCGGCTTCGTCGCCGGGCACCTGCAACGGTCGGGCTGGCTGATCGCGGCGCTGGACAAGGTGATGCGCCTGCAGGCAGAGGTCTACGGGCCGAAATCGGTGGCGCTGCAGGAAGCCTCGGTGGAATACCCCGAGATGATGGCCTTCATGAAGCGCCGCCTGACGCCCTATGCGCTTTGGACCGAGGATGTGTTCCTGTGTGACAAGCGGTTGCCGCCGGGCCCGGCGGGATAGCCGGGCCGCTGCGGGACACCCCGACACCCTGGCGGTATCGGGGCGCGGGCGGGATCAGTCCATCATCAGCGCGGCTTCGGCGATCATGCCGGTGTCGCCGCGGATGACGCCCGACAGCAACATGCGCGCCGAATCGGACCCGACATTGGGCCGCTGGAACGCCTCGAGCGCCAGGAGCGAATCGAGATCGTGCGGGCGCTGGCTGACGTCGGGGTTCAGGAGGGCGTTCAGCAGATCGTCGATGCCCTGATCCCCGGTGGACGGGCGCAGGGCCCCGTCGTGATTGCCCACGGGCAGGACGCCGGACTTGAGCATTGAAATCGAGTCGTTCGCGACTACAGTAAAATTTGCCCCCATCTGTTGGTCCGACAGGTAATCGTCGCCGATCAGCATGTTGATGGCCGTGACGCCAAGCGAGAACATGTCGGCGGCTATGCCATCGAAGGTCTTGGTTGCATAGTATTCGTCCTTTGCCGCTCTTTCGAACTGACCGGTCAGAGACGACATGAATCCGACAGCTCGCTGGCTGACGTTGTCCCTCATCGCGTTGCTATCGTATTTCCCATCCACAAGAGATTCCGGAAAGAAGGCCTTTGCGAAGTCTTCCTGCTTCATCTCCTTCCCTCTGGCGAGGAAGCTTGCGACTTCGGGCATTTCAAACTCCTGGTAGAGCGTGTTCGCATCTCTCCAGCGGGTCTGTTCGACGGCCTTGGCGTCCTTGAGAAACGGGGTGTTGGATGTCACGGCAGTCCCGAAGTCGGCCACCTTCACGAAGCCATCCTCGGAGACGAAGGCGTTGGGCGGCTTGAAGTCGAGATGGGACATGCCCGCCGTGGCGTGCATGTCCAGAAGGCCCGCGCCCATGTCCTTCAGCATCGTCAGGATGACGGCGTTCACCGCCTCGCTGCTGGCGGCCATGCCATCCTTGCGCATCTGCAGAAGCGTGGGCGCGATGTCGCCCGCTTCGCCGCCCGTGGCGAGTTCGGAGGCGATGGCGAAGCCGCCGGTTTCCGTGCGCATCGCCCCGTGGAACTTCAGGATGTTCTCGTGGCCCGAGGCATTGGCCTGCTTGTGCGCCGGGATTTCCTGGCGGAAGGCCTCGGTCTTGTCGGGATCGTCGGAGTTCTGGAACTTGACGGCGATGCTGCCGCTGCCGTCGGTGGCCTCGTAGCGGTAGGCGGTGCCGAAGGCGCCGGGGTTGCCCAGCTGTTCGCGCCGCTCGTAGGTCGTGCCGCCGATGACCACATCGGTGCTGCCCGGCGTGATCGAGCCGCCCAGGAGGATGTCGCTGGCCTTGAGAAAGACCTGCTTTGCAAATCCGTCGGCGGCGTTCTTGCCGGCCTTGCCCAGCGCGGGGTCGGTCACCTCGCCCTGGATCTGCTGCGAGAGGGCCTCGATCAGGGCCGTGCCGTCGGACAGGGCCGCGTTCGGATAGAGCGACGACAGCGGTTCCGAGCCGAGCGCCGTGGCAAGGCCGGTCGCCATGTCGCGGATGGCGGTGTCATAGGCGGACTTGTCCTGGCTGCGGTTGGAGATCAGCCCGCCCAGCGCCTCGGCCCCGTCGCGCAGGTCGGCCCGGGCGTTGAAGGGCAACTCGGCCATGCTGGGGATATCGGCGGGCTTTTCCTTGGCGATGGCCCGCGCCTCGATCGCGGCCAGGTGGTTGGCGATGACTTTCAACGCATCCGTCGAGGGCTTGCTGACCGCGCCTCGCGAAAGCAGGGCCTTGACGTCGCCCTTCTCGACGTCGCCGAAGTGCGGGTTCGACTTCGTCACGAGCTTGATCGCCTCATGCGCGGCTGCGGCCCTTTTGTCGGCGCGGCCGCTCAGCTTGGACATCAGCGAGGGTTCGTTGCTGGAACTGTAGAGCGTGATGGAGCCGTCGTCGTTCTTCTTGCCCTTCAGCCGTTCGCCGTCGCCGAGTTGCCGGGCGAAATCGTCGAGCTGGGCGGCCGTGGTCTGGGACGTGACGTTCAGCGAGATGTTGGAAGGCATGGCTTGAAACCCTTACTCAAATACGGATCATCAAGGCGTCTGGCGCGTCCACCGGGGCTGCCAGGTCGCCCGAGACGAAGTCGCGCCAGCTGCGGGCGCTGTCCTTCAGGCGCAGCACCGCGCGTTCGAGGCGTTCGTCGGTCATGTCGGGGAGGAACAGGTCGGCGATCAGGATGGTGCCGCCATCCACGGGCGACATCGCGGCGCGGACGCAGTCGGTTTCTGCCCACATCAGGTTGAAGGCCAGAAGCGCCTGCATCGTGCGGGGGCGCGAGGCCTCGGGGGCGTTGCCGACTTCGGCGGACAGGACAAGGCGGTTGGTTGGCTCATGCAGGGCAACGTCCATCTGCGTGTCATCGGTATAGGACAGCACCCAGCGGGATGGCGACATCTGCATGACGGCTTCGACATCGGGACTGGCTTGACCGAGCGCGGTCAGTGTTTCCGAGATGAACTGGTCGATATCCTGCGACATCCGGATACTGGCTCCTGTATGACTGTGCGAACACTTCGCAATGCATAATGAGCAGAAAACCGACACGCGGTATGTGTCAAAAATCGCAACCGGAGGTGGTCGTCCCTTGCGGGCCTAGCCGCGCAGAAGCGCGGCCAGTGCCTCCTGGATCTCGGCGTCGAGTTCGACCTCTGTTTCCATGAGGTTGGCCGCGAAGGTCAGGGCGCCCGCACCCGGCCCGC
>JAUIIC010000111.1 GCA_030431935.1 Alphaproteobacteria bacterium
GTGAACACGTCGCCGGCCAGCCAGTCGGCGGCGGCAAGGTGCGTCTCTATCCGGTCGAGGGTGGCGAAGACCTCTGTCACCGCGGTGTCATAGGCCTCTTGCGTACGGGCGAACCCGGCGCGGTAGACGCCGTTGTTCACGGTGCGGTAGATCAGCGTGTTCCACTGCTCGATCTCGGGCGTCAGGCCCGGTGGCGTCAGGTCCGGGCCGCTGCCGAAGGCGCCCAGCATGCGCACGATGTCGGCCGATTCGTTCGACACGATGCGGCCCGTGGCGGTGTCCCACAGGACCGGCACGGTGACGCGCCCGGTGTAGGGCGGGTCCTGCCGGGCGTAGACCTGATGCAGCGCCGAGATGCCGAGGCAGGGGTCCGCGTAGGGGCCCGTAGCGTCGAAGACCCAGCCGTCTTCGGTGCGGCGCGGGCGGGCGTAGGAGACGCCGATCGTCTCTTCCAGTCCGAGAATCGCGCGCGCCAGGAGCGCGCGGTGCGCCCATGGGCAGTTCCACGCGGCATAGAGGTGATAGCGCCCGGGGTCCGGCGCGAAGGGGCCGTCCGGCGTGATCCAGTGGCGGATGGTCGAGGCCGCGCGGCGGAAGGCGCCGCCCTGCGTCGTGTCGGGACCTGGGTCCTGCGGGTCGTAGGCCCCGTCGATCATCACGCCCATGGTGCCGCCTTTCGTGTTCTTGCGCGGCGGGAAACTGGCCCGGCGTGACGCCGGGTCAAGTCGCGGGCGCCGCGCCGCGTTCCAGCACGCGGCGATAGGCCGGGCGGGCCAGCATCCGCTCGACATAGTCGATGAAGGCGGGGTTCTCGACCGGGAATTTCGCGTTTCGCGCCCAGTTGCCGCAATGGGCCGCGATGATGTCGGGCACCGTCATCATCTGGCCCATCAGGAAGGGCCCGTCGCCCAGCCGCGCCACCAGCCGGTCGACGCTGGTGGCGAATTCCCATTTCAGGCTGTCCTTGATCTCGGGCAGGCGCCGCTCTTCGGGCAGGATGAAGCTGTGGCGCGCGGCGGTCCAGAGAATCGCGTCCATCTCGTCGAGCACGAAATGGGTCAGCCCGTCCTGCCGGGCGCGGTCGAGGCTTCCGGCCGGATAGGTCAGCGCCTGATGCTTGTCGGCGAGATACTGGATGATGGCGGTGGAATCGGTCAGGGCCGCGCCGTCGTCCAGGAGCACCGGGACCTTGCCAGAGATGTTGTGGTCGCGAACCTGTTCGGACCGGGGGGCGGCCGGGATGTGGTCATAGTCCTGCCCGATCTCTTCCAGCATCCACAGGACGCGCAGGGTTCGGGTCTTGATGCCGCCGATCACCGTGTACATGCCGAAGCTCCTTTTCCGCGGTGGCGCGATCAAAGACGATGTGGTCCCGGTTTGCCAGAGGCTTTCGGGCCTACTGCCCCATCATCGCCAGCCGGATCAGCGTGCGTTCCACCAGCGCCATCTGGGGCGCGCGCTGCCCGGCGGAGCGCAGTTGCAGGTCGGTGTCGACCAGCTGCTGAACCGCCTGATCCAGCCGCCGCGGGCCCCAGTGCCGGGCCTGGCGCAGCATCCGGTCGCGGCGCGGGCCGAAGATCGGCGGGCGGGCGCGGGCGATGCCGGCCGCCGGGCCGCCCGGATCGGCGGCGGCGGCGTGCAGCGCGCGAAAGTGGCGCAGCGCGGCGATGGTCAGGCCCACGGCGCTGGTGCCCTGCCCGTCGAGGCGCTGCATCAGGGGGCCGATGCGCGCGACCTGCGATTCGGCCACCGCATGCAGCATGTCGTCGAGCGCGGCCTCTATCGTCTGGGGCGCGATGGCGGCGACATCGGCGCCGGTGGCGGGCGTGCCGTCGCCCAGCTTGTAGAGCGCGAGCTTTTCCAGCGTCTGCCGGAAATCGCCCGGTTCCAGTTCCCGCGACAGGCTGTCGAGCGCGGACATGGCGTCGGTGGCAAGGTTCGTCAGGCCCGCGGCGGCCAGCATCGCCTCGATCTCGGCCCGGGTGGGGGGATCGTTGTAGATGCCGATGGCGACGGTGGCCTTGCCCGATTCGAAGAGCTTGCGCAGCGCGGATTTCGCGGCCAGCGACCCGGCGGTGACCACGATCTGCGCATCGCCCTTGCGCCAGTCCTCCAGCGCGGCGGCGATGGCGGGGGCGGTGGCGTCGGTGGCGTCCTCGACCAGCGCGACGCGCGGGCCGGGAAAGAAGGACTGTTCGCGGGTGGCGTCGTTCAGCATCGCGGGGTCGCGGCGCACATCGGCCCCCGACAGGCGGGCAAGGCGCATTTCCGCCTCGCCATTCGGGCCGACCAGCGCGGCGACGACCTGGATGCGCCGCTCGGCCACGCGCATGGCGTCCTGCCCGTAGATCAGAAGCCCGGCGGCGTCGGGATCGGGGCTGGCGAAGTAGCGCGTCGCGTCGCGGCCCGAGAGCTTCATCGCGAGAGCTTCATCGCGTCAGAGGTTCAGGAGCGACAGGCGCGTCACCAGCTTGTCGGCAAGGATCACGCCCATGCGGCGGCGCGCGTCTTCCTGCGCGGCGGCGAAGGGTTCGGACCCGGTGGTGGCCGAATAGCCGACAAAGCCGTCGACCTGCCCGCTGGCCAGCACCGCGCCGCTGGCGTCGTCGGTCAGCACGTAATCCGCCGTGCCGATCAGGTTGTAGCGGGTGACGGCGGCGGCGGTGGAGATGCCGACATCCTCGGTGGTGTAGGACAGCCCGTAGTTCAGCGTGTAGCGCTGCGCGACCGGCTGGCCGAGCCGCTGTTCCAGTTCCGCGCCGAAGAGGAAGTCGTCGCGGTCCGCCGGGCCGACCACGGCGACGCTGCCGCGCAGGTTTTCCGCGCTGCCGCCGGGGCCGTAGACGGGGGCAAAGCCGCAACCCGCGAGGGCGGCGGCGCCAAGGATCATGAAGGTGCGGCGATCAAAGGACGACATTGACGATCCGGCCGGGCACGACGATCAGCTTTTTCGGCGCGCCGCCGTTCAGCGCCTTGACCACAGCTTCATCGGCCAGCGCGATCTTTTCAACCTCTTCCTTGGGCATGTCGCGGGGCACGGTGATTTCCGACTTGCGCTTGCCGTTGATCTGGATGGGCAGCGTGACGCTGTCCTCGACCAGCAGGGCCGGGTCGGCCTGCGGCCAGGGCGCGGTGGCGACAAGGCCCTGCCCGCCCAGCATCTGCCAGATTTCCTCGGACAGGTGCGGGGTCATGGGCGACATCAGCTGCGCCATGGTCCGCATGGCGGTGCGGCGGGCGTCGGCGCTGGCGCCGGATTTCGCGACGATGTTGGTGAAGGCGTAAAGCCTTGCGATGGCGGCGTTGAAGCCGAAGCTTTCGATGCCCATCGTCACGTCGTGGATGGTCTTGTGCATGGCCTTGATGAGCGCCGCGTCCGCCTCTGGCGTGGCGGTCTCGGTCCCTGCGGCGGCTTCTGCCGCCAGGCGATGGACGCGGGCGAGGTGTTTCGACGCGGCCTCGGCCCCCGAGGCGGTCCATTCCACGTCGCGTTCGGGCGGGCTGTCGGAGAGGACGAACCAGCGCGCGGTGTCGGCGCCGTAGCGGTCGATGATGGTGGTGGGATCGACCACGTTCTTCTTGGATTTCGACATCTTGGCCGAGGGGACGATTTCCACCGTCTCGCCGGTGGCGATCAGGCGCGCGCCGCCGTCCACCAGTTCAACGTCCTCTGGCAGGTGGTAGACCGGGCGGCCCTTGTCGTCGCGGGTCTGGTAGATGGCATGCGTGACCATGCCCTGGGTGAAGAGCGCGTCGAAGGGCTCTGTCGCCTTGGCCGGCAGGTGGCCGCAGATGTGCATCGCCCGCGCGAAGAAGCGGGAATAGAGCAGGTGGAGAATCGCGTGCTCGATCCCGCCGATGTACTGGTCGACGTTCATCCAGTAGCCGGCATCGTCGAGATTCGTGGGCGTCTCGGCATGGGGTGCGGTGAAGCGGGCGAAATACCAGGACGAATCGACGAAGGTGTCCATCGTGTCGGTTTCGCGTTTCGCCGCCGCGCCGCAGGACGGGCAGGGCACGTCGCGCCAGCTGGGGTGACGGTCCAGCGGGTTGCCGGAGATGGCGAAGTCGATGGGCGCGCCGTCCTCGTCATAGGGCAGCGCGATGGGCAGGTTTTCCTTCTTCTCGGGCACCACGCCGCAGGACGGGCAGTGGACCACGGGAATCGGGCAACCCCAGTAGCGCTGGCGCGACAGGCCCCAGTCGCGCAGGCGGAATTTCGTGACCCCCTTGCCGATGCCCTGCGATTCGCAATGGGCGATGGCGGCGTCCACCGCCTCTTCGCCGGTGGCGGTCTCGTCCCAGGCGAAGTTCTTCGTCCACCGGACCTTTTCGGTCTTGGCGGGCACGAAGGCCTCTGTCCCCACGGGATCGCCGCCGCCGAGCGGCAGGAAGGTGTCGATCACCGGCAGGTCGTACTTGCGCGCGAAGTCGAGGTCGCGCTGGTCATGCGCGGGGCAGCCGAAGATCGCGCCGGTGCCGTAGTCCATCAGGATGAAGTTGGCGATCCAGACGGGCAGCTCCCAGTCCGGGTCGAAGGGATGGCGCACGCGCAGGCCTGTGTCGAAGCCACGCTTTTCGGCGGTTTCCAGTTCCTCCTCGGAGGTGCCCATGCGGCGGCATTCGGCGGTGAAGGCGGCCAGGTCGGGGTTGCCGTCCTCCAGCGCCTTCGCCAGCGGGTGATCGGGCGAGATGCCGACGAAGGACGCGCCCAGAAGGGTGTCGGGCCGGGTTGTGTAGACCTCGACCTTGTCATGGCCGGCGGTGGGGGCGGTCAGCTCGAAGCCGAATTGCAGGCCGCGCGACTTGCCGATCCAGTTGCGCTGCATCAGCTTGACCTTGTCGGGCCAGCTGTCGAGCCCGTCGATGGCGTCCAGCAGTTCCTCTGCGAAATCCGAGATCTTGAAGAACCATTGCGTCAGCTCGCGCCGTTCCACCGGCGCGCCCGACCGCCAGCCCTTGCCGTCGATCACCTGCTCGTTGGCGAGCACGGTCATGTCGACCGGGTCCCAGTTGACCGTGGCGGCCTTGCGGTAGACCAGCCCTTTTTCCATGAAATCCAGGAACATGGCCTGCTGCTGGCCATAGTATTCGGGATCGCAGGTGGCGAACTCCCGGGACCAGTCGATGGAAAGGCCCAGCGGTTTCATCTGGCCGCGCATGTCGGCGATGTTGCCGTAGGTCCAGTCCTTGGGATGCCCGCCCGAGGCCATCGCGGCGTTTTCCGCCGGCATGCCGAAGGCGTCCCAGCCCATCGGGTGCAGCACGCTGAAGCCGCAAGAGGATTTGTAGCGCGCGATCACGTCGCCCATCGTGTAGTTGCGCACATGGCCGATGTGGATGCGCCCCGAGGGATAGGGGAACATTTCCAGCACGTAGTACTTGGGGCGGGAGGGATCGCGGCGGGCGGTGAAGCAGCCGGCGTCATCCCACGCGGCCTGCCATTTCGGCTCTATGTCCTTGGGCGAATAGCGCGTCATCTGCGGGCGGATCCTGTGTCTGGGCCGTTGGGCGTCGCGCGGGGTTTAATCGCTGCGATGCAAAGGGTCCAGACGCAGAGGCGCGCCGCGGGCGTGGACCTACAGGCGCGAATCCTGCACGCGCAGCTGGCGGGCGCGGGTCAGGATGGCGTCCTCGACGGCGCGGACGGTGGCGGAGCTGACCGCGCCAGAGCGCGATTGCAGCGCCAAGGTCAGCGAGCGGGCGTCGAGCGCGGGATCCTTGACGAAGACCGTCGCGCGATAGGCGCGGCCGCCGCCGGGGGGCGTGCCGTAGCCCATGACGATCACCCCGGTGAAGGGATCGGCCGATTCCACCGGCAGGAAGCTGAGCACGTCGAGCGCGGCGGCCCAGATGTACTTGTTCACCTCGACGGTGACGTTGGGATCGTCGTTGTTGTCGAACAGGTCCCAGATGGTGTCGCGCCGATTCCCGTCTTCGTCGACGCGCGACAGGTTCTGGTTGATGGTAACAGGAGAGTCCGAGCCGGCGCAGGAGGCCAGCATCAGGAGGGCCATTCCGGCGGCTGCGATGCGAAACGCGGTGCTGCGTGCCATTACCTGCTGCCTTTGCTGCGAAAACTGGGGAAGGTGTATCTTGCGGCGCATCACGTCACAAGCCGATTTCCCGTGAGCACCCGGCAAGGCGCCGCCGAAAGCCCGGCAGGACCCCGGAACTCACTGTGACATCGGTGCATCAATCTTGTCAGCTTTGCCGGCGGGGTGCCGGGGCTTTCTTGCAATCAAGGTCACGGCGGGCGACACAGCAGCATACTCAAGTCGGAACACCGGGTTGAGGTGCACCTTTAATGAATGAGGGAAAACCATGAAAAAGGTTCTCTTTGCTACTACGGCTCTTGTGGCTACTGCAAGTATTGCTTCGGCCGATGTCGCGCTGAAGGGCTCCGCCGAGATGGGTATCTTCGGTGGTAACGGCGTTGCCGGCGTCGATCCGCAGTTCTTCACCGACGTTGACGTCAACTTCTCGGGCAAAGGCACCACCGACGGTGGCGTCGAGTTCGGCTTCTCGGTCGACCTCGACGAAGGCGGCGCCGGTGCTGCGGCCGTTGCCAACAACGCGGACGACGGTGGCGCGACCATCTACGTGTCGGGCACCTTCGGCAAGCTGACCATGGGCGACACCGACGGCGGTTTTGACTGGGCGATGAGCGAAGTTGCCGGCCCCGCCGGTTCGATCAACGACGATCACACCGGCCACGCCGGCTACAACGGCAACTCGGGCTTCGACGGCACGAACGACGGTCAGATCGCCGCATACGAGTACAGCTTTGCCGACTTTGCCTTTGCTGTGTCGGCCGAAATCGACGACAACGGCGGCATTCCTGGTGTCGTTTATGGCATCGGCGCCAAGTACTCGGTGGCCATGTCGGGCGCCAACTTGAGCCTCGGCCTCGGCTATCAGGGGTACACCAATGCCTCGATCTGGGGTGCCAGCGCTGCGATCAACATGGACAACGGTCTGTACATGGGGGTCAACTATAGCCAGACGGCGGGAACTGCTGTCGACGACACGCAGCACTACGGTATCGGGCTCGGTTACTCGGTGGATGCTGTCTCGGTCGGTGTGAACTATGGCTCCTACAACAGGACCGTTGGTGCGGACACCTCGGGCTTCGGTGTGGCAGCTCAGTACGACCTGGGCGGCGGCATGAAACTGCACGCTGGCTACGGCTGGAGCGACCGTCCGGGCACCGCGTTCGACACGAGCTCCTACTCGTTCGGCGCTTCGATGAGTTTCTGATCCTTCACGGATCAGAACCAGGGAAAGAGCGGGCCACGGCCCGCTCTTTTTCTTTCCGGGGTCCGCCGGATGATGCGAGGGGGCACGTGATCGGCGGCGCGCGGCGCGGCGCAGTGGATACGGGAACCGACAGGTCGTCCGGACATGAGGTACGAACAGCGAAGGGGCGGCCCGACGGGACCGCCCCTTGCCCAGCGCCGCGGCGGCGGCGCTACTTGCCCAGAACGATATGCAGCGTGGTCGAGGGCGGGTTCGGGGATTGCAGCGGGCGCGGGCCACCCGGTGTTCCGATGCCCGGGCGGACGCCATGCGGCACCTGAAGGATACGGCGGGACCGGTCGGGCAGCGGTTTCGGCACGAAGGCCGGGCCGCGGGTTGCCAGTTGCATCATCGCGACCTGGGTCTTCCAGCCGTCGATGTCGAGCACCGGCCCCGCGGGCGAGGCCTGAAGTCCCAGCCGTCCGATCCAGCGCGACCAGACCGCCGGTACAAGGCCCAGCACCACGCGGGCCTGCTGCTCTTGTGCGGCGTCGATCATGCCCTGCATCATCATCGCCTGCACCCGCGTCCGCTGTTTGGCGGGCACCCTGTCCATGACGAACACCCGCGAGGATTCCCAGATGTGGGGATCGACCGGCGCCTCGAAGGACAGGAGGTTCGACGGGATGCTGTCGAGAAGCCCCAACTGGGCATCGCGGATCATGTAGGAGTAGATGCCGCAGCGCGCCGTGGTGGGGGTCAGACGGATGCCGGCCAGGATGTCGAGGCCGTCGTGCACGGCGATCCAGCGCGAGGCGGGCGTATCGTACTGGTCGTATTCCATGCCCGCGGCCTGGGGCAGATCCCAGCTGTTGCGGTCGATGAAGGATTCCTTCCGGGCCCGAAGGAACCGCACGAAAAGCTCTCCATGTTTATGGAGGTTCTCAAAGCTCAAGGTCGTCACACGCATGAGTTTCAATTCCTGTTCAGGTGCGCGGCAGCCGCGCCGGGGTCGGGGCCTGCGACCGGCTTGCGCCGGGCGAAGACATGATGTGATCTGAGGGGAAGGAGACAGACATGCTGCGGCGTTGCGCGCGCATTGCCTTGCGCCCGCCGGGACCGGGTCTTTTCGCCCGTGCCGCCCCGATTCGGGAATTCCTGCTCCTGCCTCTCGGCTCTTGTTAACCAAATCGCCACAATTTGGCCTAATTATCCACAGGTTTTTCCACAATTTGTCAAAAAAGGGCATGATTGTGGCGAGATCCTCTTGGGGATGAGTGTCTTGTTTTATCCTTTTTATTGAGATGTATACGAGATGTAGTGGATCCACCATGATCCTCTACAAGGCGCCCGCGTCCGAAAATGAGGCAAAATTGGGGCGCAATCCGCACTGACGCGTGCGCGGCTCGAATCGTCTCGCGCAGGGGGCGAGTCGCTTTGCCCCAGATGCGGCCCAGATGTCAGACGCATGACATGGAAACACCGCAATCCCCGGCTAGGGCATTGTCTGCGACGTGGTCCGCCGGACTGCAACGCAGGGGAGAAGAACAGACGATGACGATGGCAGACGACGCAGGGCAGACCGCGGCGCGCAGGGTGCGTGCCCGCCGGCATGCCGGCCTGCCGAAATGGGCCCGCCGGGTATGGCACATCCTCGTGCGCCCGGGCGTTCCCGGCGCACGCCTTGCCAAGCAGATCGAGGACTTCGTCGGCGGCGGCCGGGCGCTGTTCTGGCAGCGCCAGGGCATGTACATGGGCTCTGCCCTGCTGGCGGGCTTCTACTATGATCTCATGCTGGCCATCGTCTTCCTGTGCGTATTGCAGGTGACCGAGGTCTTGGACACCTGGGTGTCGACCATCGCCGTGCGGCGCGCGCATGAAAGCAGCGCCATGGCACGGCGGATGCAGGGGGCGCTCTTGCTGACCTCGGCACTGAGCGCGCTGACGGTCAGCGCGTTCACCGTGGCGGTGGCCGTGATGGAGGGCCCGGGCCAGCACCTGACGCCGCTGTTCTTCCTGTTCGCCGCCGGACTGTTCGCCGCGGTCAACAACCACCAGCTGCCACGGGTGCTGTTCGTCCGGCTTCTGATCTACGGGGCCGTGTTCATCTACGTGCCGGTGCGCGACCTGCTGATCGTGCGCCCGGCCTTGAGTTCAGAGCTGTGGATGCAGTTGGCGACGGTGCTTTTCGTGCTGTTCTTCGTCATCGAATGCTCCGTCATCTTCCTTCGGCTCTATCGCAAGGGTCTGGACAGCCTTGACGAGTTGCGCCGCGAGCGTGACCGCGCGCAGGCCGCGCTGGAGGTGAAATCGCAATTCGTCTCGACCGTCAGCCACGAGCTGCGGACGCCGCTGACATCCATCCTCGGCTCGCTCAGCCTTGCGCAGACCGGCGCGTTCGACAAGGACCCTGCCCGGATGCAGGAGGTGATCGAGATCGCCTACAAGAACAGCAAGCGCCTGCAGGAGCTGATCAACGACCTGCTGGACCTTCAGAAGATTGAATCGGGACAGATGCGCTACAGCTTCGATTCGGTGAACCTGGGCGAGCTTGTGGCGGAATCGGTGTGCATGATGCACGGCTACGCCCAGCAATCGGACGTCATCCTGAAGATCGAGGCGCAAGATGCCGACGCCTGGGTCAACGGGGACAAGGGCCGCATATCACAGGTCATGAACAACCTGCTGTCAAACGCCGTGAAATTCTCCAGCGCCGGCGGAACGGTCCGCGTGTCAGTGCGCCAGCACGAGGGCAAGGCTCTGGTTTCCGTATCGGATTCCGGGATCGGCATTCCGCCCGGATCGCGTGACCTGGTGTTCGGCACCTTCAGCCAGGTCGACAGTTCCGACCATCGCGCCCATCAGGGCACCGGCCTGGGGCTTAGCATCACCGAAAAGATCGTCGTCGCACACGGCGGCAGCATCGACTATGACAGCACCCTGGGCGAGGGCACGGTCTTCACCGTGGCGCTGGACCTTATCGAGCATCCCGCCGCCGCCGCAATTGCGGCGGCTTGATTCCACGCTTCGCCCTCACTCCTGACCCAATTGTCACCCACACCTTAACAGGAAAACGCGGGCAGGTTGACCAGCGTGTGGAAGCCGGTGCTGCCGACGTTCCATCACGACGCAACCGATTGGGACAGGACGAAGATGCGAATTCTTGCCGTAGACGACGATCCGTTCATCATTCAGGTTCTGGGGCTTGCCCTGGGGGCGATGGGTTTCGCCTCGGTCGCGACCGCGCACAGTGCACAAGAAGCGATGGACCTTGTGGACGCTGCCGACGACCCGTTCGATTGCATCCTGCTGGACATCCAGATGCCCGGCGTGGGCGGCATCGAGCTTTGCGGCTGGCTGCGCAAGCGGCCGCTCTATCGGCGTGTTCCGATCATCATGCTGACCGCCATGTCCGAGCGCGACTATATCGACCGCGCCTTCGAGGCCGGCGCGACGGATTACATCACAAAGCCGTTCGAGACGGTCGAGCTGGCCGCGCGCATCCGCGTTGCCGAGCAACTGCTGAGCGAAATCAAGTCCAAGGACGGGATCGAGCGGCAGCTGGCCGACATGACCAGCACGCTGGATTTCCAGCCCGCCGTGGACCTCGAGGACGCGCTGAGCTTCGACGACATGCCCGGCCACCTCGAACTGCCGACGTTCAAGAACTATCTGGAGCGGATAAAGCGCAGCAACTTCCGCTACGGCGGGGTCATTGCGCTGAAGATCATCAACATCGCCGAGATCTATCGCGGCATGCCCGCTCGCGATTATCTGAACTTCATCGCCGATGTCGGAGACGCGGTGTCCGTCGGCCTTCGCGGCGAGAACTTCCATTTTTCCTATGCCGGGTCCGGTTACTTCCTGCTTCTGGCCGTCAGCGTGCCGAAGCCCGGTTTCGCTCGCGAGATCCGCGACAGGATACAAGTGCAGCTTGACGACATGGACCTGCGCCACCCCGACAACAGCTCGCTCGATGTGCGGATCGAGGCCAGCCGCGTGCAAGGCACGCAGCTTTTCGCGACAAACACGGTAGAGGGCGTGATCGAGGCCGCCATCAACGATGTCGAACTGATGATCGCGGCACAGACCAAGGTTCAGATGTCTGCCACGGATGGCAGCAACCGCGCCACGTTGCGGCTGTATCGCTGACCATCGGGGAAATCCGCTGGGCGGGGCCGCGCCGCTTTCCAAGGTGGTGCTGGACGGCCCCGGGAGGCCGGACTAGGTTGCGCCGCATGTGAGACCTGAGGCGATTGCGCATTCGGCCACTCGCCTTTTCAGCGTTCCTAGTGCGGAGACACCCCTGATGACGTCAGACCCGGCGAAGACGCCCGCTTCGGCCGAACCGCAGCGTTCGCTTGCGGCCCGCTTCATGCGACACCCGACGGTCATCAGCGCGCTTGTGGTCTGGATCTGCTGGCTGGCGATCATGTCGTTTGGCGACCTTTGGTGGATCCTGGCCGAATACTGGCCGATCTCGCTGACCATGGCGGTCGGGTCGTTCATCGCAGGCGCCTCCAGCGAGGGCGGCGGCGCGGTGGCCTTTCCCGTGTTCACGCTGGGTTTCGGAATCGCACCCCATGTGGCGCGCGACTTTTCTCTGATGATCCAGTCGGTCGGCATGACCTCGGCCGCGATCACCATCATCATGCTGCGCATCCCCGTGGCATGGCAGGCGATCCTTTATGCCGGGCTGGGCGGCGTTTTCGGCATCATCCTGAGCCTTGAGTTCGTGGCGCCGAATCTTGCGGCGCCCTATGCCAAGACCTTCTTTACGGCATGCTGGCTGTCTTTCGGCACGGCGCTGCTGCTCATCAACTGGTTCAACACGCGCGGTGTGGGAATGCGGGAAAAGCTGCCCGACAACGACGCGGCGCTGCCCTGGCTTCTGGGCGCGGCGGGGTTCGCCGGAGGGATCATCAGCGGCATCACAGGCACCGGGATCGACATTCTGACCTTCTCGCTGATCGTGCTGGCCTTTCGGCTGTCAGAGCGCATCGCGACGCCGACTTCGGTGATCCTGATGGCGATGAACTCGCTTGTGGGATTTGCGTGGAAGGGCATCGGCCCGTCGAGCATCCCGATCAGCCCGGATGCCTGGAACTTCTGGCTTGCGGCCGTGCCTATCGTCGTGGTGGGTGCCCCCATCGGCGCCATGTTCATCCGCAACAAGCCACGCGAAGTGATCCTTGGCATCCTGCTGACTGCGATCGTCGTGCAGTATGTCGCGGCGCTGATCCTGATCCCGCAAACCCCGCAGCTGATCGCTTTCAACATCGCGACCTTTGCACTGGGCAGCATCGCTTTCATCGGGCTTGGCCGCCACGGCCTGCGGAAGGCGAGCGAGGACATGCATCGCGCCTAGGACCCGGCGACAAAAGGCCATTTTTCGGGACCATGCGACTGGCGTTGCAAGGTGGTTGCGACCGGCGCGGTCAGCTGCACGGATCTGAATGTTCGTCCGGGGCTGGATGGCCCGAGAACATCGGGCCAGAGGGAACCGGCGCTCGGCATTCCAGTCGTGGCGGTCGGGGTCCCCGCGACGTCCGACCACGTGACCCCGTGACCAGCCGGGAGAGACCATCTGCTTCCGGCTACGTTCACATCCGGCCATGCCCAGCGCGCCACTACCGGCATCCGTTCTCTCGACACTGCACCTCGGCCCGGCGACGGCGGGCTCCATTCGAAGGAATTGGAACCTAGAGCGCGTCGCAGACAATCGCCCTCGCCAGACCAGACGAACGCGTTTGGCTTCGCAAACGCTGCCTCGTCTGCCCTGGCGAGGTCTTGATTCCGGTTGAGTGCGATACGCTCTAGTGGGGCTTCAGGACGAAGTCATAGCCGGCCCGCCAGAGGTCATCGCCGTCCTCCTGCCGTTCGAACTGGACGATCAGCGATTCCTTCACACCGAACACCGCGTCGCTTTCCAGGTAGGGGTCGCCGTCGACGAAGATATGCGTCGTCACCGCCTCGTAGCCCTCGGCCGT
>JAUIIC010000112.1 GCA_030431935.1 Alphaproteobacteria bacterium
TCACCTGCGGCGGGGACAGGTCCAGCACCGTCCCCCGGATGGCGGCCACCCCATCGGGCCCGGTCCAGGCCATGCGGAACAGGCCGCCCGGGAGCGGGTCAAGCCGCATCTCGTCAAGGCTCCAGCCGCCCGGCGCCAGCCAGCGCGCGACTTGCGCCGGCGTGACCATCGCTTCGAACACCGCGCCCGGCGGCGCATCGAAATGGCGCGTCAGCACGATGCCGCGCGCGCCCTCGGCGTGAAACTGCAATCCTGACATGGGCTTGCCTCGTAGCGTTCCCCGATCCTAGCACGGTTTCCCAAAGAACTGGCGCCGCCGGGCCGCTTGCGCTAGTCTTTCGCTCAGACCCGGCAAACGGGCGAACGAGGCAGAGAGCAGGCGGTGTCTCCATGACGGAGATGGTATATGGCACGGTTCCCGTCCGCGACGGGGAACCCATCCTTCCCAAGTGGTGGCGAACCGTCGACCGGTGGTCGATCGTTTGCGTTCTGATCCTTTTTGGCATCGGGCTTCTCCTGGGGCTTGCGGCCTCGCCGCCGCTGGCCACCCGCAACGGGTTGCCGCCGTTCCACTATGTCGAGCGCCAGGCCGTGTTCGGCGCCATGGCGCTGGTGATCATGATCGTGGTCAGCATGATGAGCCCCCAGGTGGTGCGTCGGCTGGGCATCGTCGGCTTCTTCTTCGCCTTCGCGGCCGTCGTGATGCTGCCTGTCTTCGGCACGGACTACGGCAAGGGCGCGGTGCGCTGGTATTCGCTGGGCTTTGCAAGCCTGCAGCCCTCGGAGTTCCTGAAGCCCGTCTTCGTCGTCCTGTCGGCATGGCTGATCGCCGCCAGCCAGGAGATCAATGGCCCGCCAGGACGCACGATCTCGTTCACGATCGCGGTGGTGATCGTGGGTTTCCTTGCCCTGCAACCGGATTTCGGCCAGGCGAGCCTCGTCCTGTTTTCCTGGGGCGTGATGTACTTCGTCGCCGGGGCGCCCATCGCGCTTCTCTTGCTGATGGCGGGGGCGGTCGTGGCGTCTGGGATGGTGGCCTACAACAATTCAGAGCATTTCGCCCGGCGCATCGACGGTTTCCTGACGACCGATCTCGATCCTCGAACGCAGCTCGGCTATGCGACCAACGCGATCCAGGAAGGCGGTCTCTTCGGTGTCGGCGTGGGCGAGGGGCAGGTGAAATGGTCCCTGCCCGACGCGCATACCGATTTCATCATCGCCGTGGCGGCAGAGGAATACGGCCTTCTGCTGGTGCTTGCGATCATTGCGCTCTTCATGATCCTCACCCTGCGGGCGCTCTACCGGCTGGCGCGCGAGCGTGACACCTTCATCCGGTTGGCGGGGACCGGGCTGATCTCGCTCATCGCGGTGCAGGCCTTCATCAATCTTGGCGTTGCGGTCCGGCTTCTTCCCGCCAAGGGCATGACATTGCCCTTCGTCTCCTATGGCGGGTCCTCGATCCTGGCGGTGGCGCTTGCGATGGGGATGCTTCTGGCGTTCACCCGCGCCCGGCCCCAGGGCCAGATCGGCGACATCCTGACCAAGCGGGGGCGCTGAGCCGCATGTCCGACGCTCCCTTGCTTGTCATCGCGGCCGGCGGCACCGGCGGGCACATGTTCCCCGCGCAGTCCCTGGCCGAGGAAATGCTGCGCCGCGGCTGGCGCGTGACACTGACCACCGATGCGCGCGGCGCGCGCTATGCCGGCGGGTTTCCCGAGACCGTCGGGGTCGAGACCATCGACAGCGCCACGTTTGCCCGTGGCGGCGTGCTGGCCAAGCTGGCCGTGCCGCCGCGCGTTGCGGCCGGCGTCGCGGCGGCCACGCTGCGCTTCCTGCGGCAGAAGCCCGACGTGGTGGTGGGGTTCGGCGGGTATCCGACGATCCCCGCGCTTGGCGCGGCCTGGCTTCTGCGCCTGCCCCGGATGCTGCATGAACAGAACGGCGTGCTGGGCCGGGTCAACGGCGTCTTCGCGCGCCGGGTCGACGCCATCGCCTGCGGGACATGGCCGACGACCCTGCCCGCGGGTGTCACGGCCGAACACACGGGCAACCCGGTGCGCGGCGCCGTCCGTGACAAGGCCGCTGCGCCCTATATCCCGCCCGGCGACTACCCGATGTCGATCCTGGCCATCGGCGGCAGCCAGGGCGCGCAGATCCTGGCCGACACCGTGCCGCCCGCCATCGCCGCGCTGCCCGAGGCGCTGCGCGCCCGCCTGCGCATCGCCCAGCAGGCCCGTCCCGAGGACCAGGACCGCGTTGCCGCCTTCTACGCCGAGCACGGCATCTCGGCAGAGGTCGCGCCCTTTTTCCACGATGTCCCCCGCCGCATGGCCGAGGCGCAGCTTGTCATCAGCCGCGCCGGCGCCTCGTCGGTCGCCGATCTCAGCGTGATCGGGCGCCCGTCGATCCTGATCCCCTATGCCCACGCCACCGCCGATCACCAGACCGCCAATGCGCGTGGTCTGACAGAGGCCGGCGGCGCGATCCTGATCCCGCAGTCGCAGCTGACCGCCGCGACGCTGGCCGACCAGATCGCCACGGTGCTGGACAATCCCGAAGGCGCCGCGCAAATGGCTGCGGCGGCGCTGGAACAAGGCAAACCGGATGCGGCGTCCGCGCTTGCGGACATGGTCGAGACACTGGCACAGGGGCCGAAGAAAAAGGCATGAAGCATGAGGCGATCCTTAGGTTCAGGGGGGCGGCGATGAACGCGGCCACGAAACTGCCGGTCGAGATGGGGCCGATCCACTTCGTGGGCATCGGCGGCATCGGCATGTCCGGCATCGCCGAGGTGCTGCTCAACCACGGCTATTCCGTGCAGGGCTCTGACCTGAAGGCCTCGAAGATCACAGAGCGGCTGGCCGGGATGGGCGCGCGCATCTTCATCGGGCAAGAGGCCGCCAATCTCGACGGCGCCGAGGTCGTGGTGATCTCGTCCGCGATCAAGCCGGGCAACCCCGAGCTTGACGCCGCCCGCGCGCAGGGCATGCCCGTGGTCCGCCGGGCCGAGATGCTGGCCGAACTGATGCGGCTGAAATCCAACGTCGCCATCGCCGGCACCCACGGCAAGACCACGACGACGACCCTGGTGGCCACTTTGCTTGACGCGGGCGGCATCGACCCCACCGTCATAAACGGCGGCATCATCCATGCCTACGGCTCGAACGCCCGGATGGGGCAGGGCGAGTGGATGGTGGTCGAGGCCGACGAAAGCGACGGCTCGTTCAACCGCCTGCCCGCCACCATCGCCGTGGTGACGAACATCGACCCCGAACATATGGAACATTGGGGCGACTTCGACGCGCTTCGCCGTGGCTTCCAGCAGTTCGTTTCGAACATTCCGTTCTATGGCCTCGCCGTCTGCTGCACCGACCACCCGGAGGTGCAGGCGCTGGTCGGCCGCATCACCGACCGGCGCGTGGTGACCTTCGGCTTCAACGCCCAGGCCGACGTGCGGGCGGTGAACCTGCGCTATGCCGGCGGCGTCGCGCATTTCGACATCGCTCTCCGGGGCGAGGACAAGCGGATCGAGGGCTGCACCCTGCCCATGCCCGGCGACCACAACGTGTCGAACGCGCTGGCCGCCGTTGCCGTGGCCCGTCACCTCGGCATTCCGCGCGCGGCGATCCGGGACGCGCTGGCGGGCTTCAAGGGCGTGAACCGCCGCTTTACCCGCGTGGCAGAGGTCGGCGGCGTCACGATCATCGACGACTACGGCCACCACCCTGTTGAAATCGCAGCCGTGCTGAAAGCCGCGCGCCAGGCCAGCGACGGGCGCGTCATCGCCGTGCACCAGCCGCACCGCTACACGCGCCTTTCCAGCCTGTTCGAGGACTTCTGCGGCTGCTTCCATGACGCCGACGTGGTGGGCATCGCCGAGGTCTACGCGGCCGGCGAGGATCCGATCCCCGGCGCCAGCCGCGACGATCTGGTCGCGGGCCTGACCCGCCACGGCCACCGTGCCGCGCATGCGATCGAGAACCTCGACAGCCTTGCCGCGCTGGTCCGGGCCGAGGCGCGACCGGGCGATATCGTGGTCTGTCTCGGTGCGGGCACGATCTCGGCCTGGGCACACGCGCTTCCCGAAAAGCTGGGCGCCGGGGCATGAGCGTCTCGCTGACGCTCGCCTGCCTCTGGGCGCTGGCCGCGACCGCGATCGGCCTGCTCCCGTCAAAGCGCAACCACCGGCCCGAGGCCTACGTGCTGATCGCGGTGGGTATCCCGATCCTCGGCTACGTCACCTACCAGCATGGCCCCTGGGTGGGTCTGATCGTCCTTGCGGGCGCGGTGTCGATCCTGCGCTGGCCGGTCTGGTATCTTCTGAAATGGCTTCGCGCGCGCATCCTGCCGGGGGCAAAGTGACGGCGGCGATGCCGTCGGTGCGCGGCACCCTGACAGAGGCGCGCCCGCTGGCCGACCTCACGTGGCTGCGCGTGGGCGGCCCGGCGGACTGGCTGTTCCAGCCGGCCGATGCGCAGGATCTTGCCGATTTTCTCGGCGCGCTCGACCCCACCGTCCCGGTCTTCCCGATGGGCGTCGGGTCCAACCTGATCGTCCGCGACGGCGGTATCCGGGGCGTGGTCATCCGCCTTGGCCGGGGCTTCAACCACATCGATATCGACGGCACCAGAGTCACCGCCGGGGCCGCTGCGCTGGACGCCCACGTCGCCCGGCGCGCGGCCGAAGCTGGTCTTGATCTGACATTCCTGCGCACCATCCCCGGCGCGATCGGCGGCGCGGTGCGCATGAATGCCGGCTGCTACGGGGTATACACCGCCGATGTTTTTCGGCAGGCCACCGCCGTCACCCGGCAGGGCGAGATCGTCACGCTGACCGCAGACGACTTGCAGTTTTCCTACCGTCATGCCGAATTGCCCCCCGGCACCGTCCTGACGGAGGCGGTGTTCGACGCGCCCTGGGGCGACCCCGCCGCACTGGCCGATAAGATGGCCGACCAGTTGGCGAAACGCGACGCGACGCAGCCCACCAAGGACCGCACGGCGGGCTCTACCTTCCGCAACCCCGCCGGGTTCTCGTCGACGGGCCGCGCCGACGACACCCACGAGCTGAAGGCATGGAAGCTGATCGACGATGCGGGGCTGCGCGGGCACCGTTTGGGTGGGGCGCAGATGTCCCCAAAGCACCCCAACTTCCTGACCAACACCGGCACGGCCACGGCCGCCGAGCTGGAGGCGCTGGGCGATGAGGTCCGAAATAGGGTGTTCCAAACGAGCGGAATTCAGCTAGAATGGGAGGTCATAAGGGTCGGCGAACCGGCCCCTCCAGACCCGCACGCAGCGGGCGATAATTAAGGCCCTGGAAAGGGCCGCGAAACGAGGCAGACTTTGGCGGGCAGGTCGAGCAGGACACCCCCGAAAGTCGCGGTATTGATGGGCGGCCCCTCGGCAGAGCGCGAGGTGTCCCTGTCGTCGGGGCGCGAATGCGCCGCCGCGCTCGAGGGCGAGGGATTTGAGGTGGTGCGGCTCGACGCCGGCCCCGACCTTGCCGCACGCCTCGATGACATCCGCCCCGACGTGGCCTTCAACGCCCTGCATGGCCGCTGGGGCGAGGACGGCTGCGTCCAGGGCCTGCTCGAATGGCTGCGCATTCCCTACACCCATTCGGGCGTGCTGGCCTCGGCGCTGGCGATGGACAAGGAGCGGACAAAGGCCGTCTACCGCGCCGCCGGCCTGCCCGTGGTCGACAGCGCCATATTCCCCGCCGACGAGGTGCGCGCCCGCCACGTCATGGCGCCGCCCTACGTGGTCAAGCCCAACAACGAAGGCTCTTCCGTCGGCGTCTACCTGGTGCACGAGGCCGCCAACGCCCCGCCGCAGCTGGGCCCCGAGATGCCCGCGCACGTCATGGTAGAGGCCTTCGCGCCGGGCCGTGAACTGACCACGACGGTGATGGGCGACCGCGCCCTGACCGTCACCGACATCCTGACCGACGGCTGGTACGACTACGACGCCAAGTACAAGCCCGGCGGCTCGCGCCATGTGGTGCCCGCCGAGGTGCCCGCCGACGTCTTCGACGCCTGCCTCGACCATGCCCTGCGCGCGCATCGCGCGCTCGGCTGCCGGGGCGTCAGCCGCACCGATTTCCGCTGGGACGAGTCGCGTGGGCTGGACGGGCTGATCCTGCTGGAAACCAACACCCAGCCGGGGATGACCCCCACCTCGCTGACGCCCGAGCAGGGCCGCACCGTGGGCATCGACTTCGGCGCGATGTGCCGCTGGATGGTCGAGGACGCCTCATGCGATCGCTGAGCGCACAGGCCCCCCGGCGCGATCCCGCGCCGTCGCGCGTCGCCTACCGCTTTCAGCGGCTCTGGCTGACGCCGGTCTTCCGGTCGCTGGTGCGCACGGGCCTGCCGTCCTTCGCGCTTGTGGTCGGGCTGGGCGCCTATCTTACGGACGAGGCGACCCAGGACACGCTCGATGCCGCCATCGCCGACCTGCGCGCCTCGGTGGCAGAGCGTCCCGAGTTCACTGTCAACCTGATGGCCATCGACGGGGCCTCGGACGGCCTGGCCGAGGACATCCGCGAGATTCTCTCGCTGGATTTCCCGCTGTCCTCCTTCGATCTCGACATAGACGCCATCCACGAACGCGTATCGGGTCTCGATGCCGTGGCCTCGGCCCGGTTGCAGATCCGCTCTGGTGGAATCCTGTCGGTCGAGATCGTCGAACGCGTGCCCGCTGTCGTCTGGCGCACCGCCGACATGCTGGAATTGCTGGATGCCGAGGGCCGGCGCGTCGCCGCTATCGACTCGCGGACCGAGCGGCCGGACCTGCCGCTTCTGGCCGGTGTGGGTGCGGACGCCGCGGTGCCGCAGGCACTCGACATCCTCGCCGCCGCTGCCCCGCTGGCCGACCGCTTGCGGGGTCTGGTGCGGATGGGCGAACGGCGCTGGGACGTGGTGCTGGACCGCGATCAGCGAATCCAGCTGCCCGAGACCGCACCGATCATCGCGCTGGAAAAGGTGATCGCGCTCGACAAGGCGCAGGACCTGCTGGCCCGCGACATATCCGTCATCGACATGCGCAACCCGGTCCGCCCGACACTGCGGCTGGCCGAGCCGGCGCTGGAGGAACTGACCCGCATCAGGGCCATCGAAAGAGGGGGGCAAAACCGTTGACCGACCTGTACCAACGACAGCGCGCCATGCGCAACATGCGCCTTGCCGCCATGCAACGCGGTGTCGTCGCCATTCTCGATCTGGGCACGTCCAAGATCGCCTGCCTGATCCTGCGCTTCGACGGGCCCGAGACGTTCCGCGACAGCGACGGCATCGGCTCGCTCGCCGGGCAGTCGTCTTTCCGGGTAATCGGCGCGGCCACCACGAGGTCGCGTGGGGTCCGCTTCGGCGAGATCGACGCCATGGCAGAGACCGAGCGCGCCACGCGCACCGCCGTCCAGGCGGCCCAGAAGATGGCGGGTGTGCGGGTCGACCACGTCATCGCCTGCTTCTCGGGCGCCCGTCCACGCTCCTATGGGTTGGCCGGTGCCATCGACCTGCACGAGGGCATGGTCACCGACACGGACGTGGCGCGGGTGCTGGCGGCCTGCGACGTGCCCGACTACGGCGACGACCGTGAAGTTCTCCACGCCCAGCCCGTCAACTTCGCGCTCGACCACCGCTCGGGCCTGAACGATCCGCGCGGCCAGATCGGCAACCGGCTGGCCTGCGACATGCACATGCTGACCGTCGACAGCGACGTGATCGGCAACCTGATCCACTGCATAAGGCGCTGCGACCTGGAATTGGCGGGCGTCGCGTCCTCGGCCTATGCCTCGGGCATCTCCAGCCTGGTCGAGGACGAACAGGAACTGGGCGCGGCCTGTGTCGATCTCGGCGGCGGCTCGACCGGGATCTCGATCTTCATCAAGAAGCACATGATCTACGCCGATAGCGTCCGGCTGGGTGGCGAGCACGTGACGCAGGACATCTCCAAGGGCTTCCAGATCCCGCTGGCCACGGCCGAGCGGATCAAGACCTTCCACGGCGGCGTGATCGCCACCGGCATGGACGACCGCGAGATGATCGAGATCGGCGGCCAGACCGGCGACTGGGAGCACGACCGGCGCACGGTAAGCCGGGCAGAGCTGATCGGCATCATGCGCCCAAGGGTCGAGGAGATCCTCGAAGAGGTGCGCGTCCGGCTCGATGCGGCGGGCTTCGAGCACCTGCCCAGCCAGCAGATCGTCCTGACCGGCGGCGCAAGCCAGGTGCCGGGGCTCGACGCGCTGGCGCCACGCATCCTCGGCCAGCAGGTGCGCATGGGCCATCCGCTGCGGGTGCAGGGCCTGCCGCAGGCCGCCACCGGCGCGGCCTTCTCCAGCGCAGTGGGGCTCTGCCTCTTCGCGGCGCATCCCCAGGACGAATGGTGGGATTTCGAGGTCCCGATCGAACGCTATCCCGCCCGCTCGTTGCGGCGGGCCGTGAAATGGTTCCGGGACAACTGGTAACCCCAACATATGACAGGAAAGACCATATCGCGCATGTTTTTCGGTTTTCGGGCCCAGATTTCGTCTTTTTGGACTTGATTTTGGGATGACGTGGTGACCTTCACGCGATAGAATCACTCACGAGAGGCAAAGCAGGCCGCAAAGGCCGCACAATCAAGAGCAGGCGGACAACATCATGACACTCAATCTCCGGATGCCCGACAGGGAAGAGCTGAAGCCCCGCATCACCGTGTTCGGCGTGGGTGGGGCGGGCGGCAACGCCGTGGACAACATGATCCAGAAGTCGCTCGACGGAGTCGAGTTCGTGGTGGCCAACACTGACGCGCAGGCGCTGCAGCAAAGCCGCGCGCCGCACCGCATCCAGATGGGTGTGAAGGTGACCGAAGGCCTTGGCGCCGGCGCGCGGCCCTCGGTCGGTGCCGCAGCTGCCGAGGAAACGATCGAGGAAATCGTCGATCACCTCGCGGGCGCTCACATGTGCTTCATCACCGCCGGCATGGGCGGGGGCACGGGCACCGGCGCCGCCCCGATCATCGCGCAGGCCGCGCGCGAGTTGGGCGTGCTGACTGTGGGCGTCGTCACCAAGCCCTTCCAGTTCGAGGGCGCCAAGCGGATGCGCCAGGCCGAGCAGGGGGTCGAGACCCTGCAGAAGATGGTCGACACGCTCATCATCATTCCCAACCAGAACCTGTTCCGCCTCGCCAACGAAAAGACCACGTTCACCGAAGCCTTCTCGATGGCCGACGACGTGCTCTACCAGGGCGTCAAGGGCGTGACCGACCTGATGGTGCGCCCGGGTCTCATCAACCTCGACTTCGCCGATGTCCGCGCGGTGATGGACGAGATGGGCAAGGCCATGATGGGCACCGGCGAGGCGTCGGGCGACGAGCGCGCGGTGCAGGCCGCCGAAAAGGCCATCGCCAATCCGCTTCTGGACGAGATCAGCCTCGAAGGCGCGCGCGGCGTGCTCATCAACATCACCGGCGGCCATGACCTGACGCTGTTCGAGCTGGACGAGGCCGCGAACCGCATCCGCGAGGTCGTGGACCCCGACGCCAACATCATCGTGGGCTCGACGCTCGACCCCGAGATGGAAGGCATGATGCGCGTGAGCGTCGTGGCCACCGGCATCGACGCCTCCACGACCCTGCGCGAAACGCCCGTCCCGCGCCGCCGCCTGTCCGAACCGCTGCAGCCCGCGGAAGTTGTGGAAGAACTTGTCGAAGCCGCCCACCCCGAGGCGACACGCGCCGCGCATGAGGCGATGGAAGACCACGCGCCCCGCCGTACGGCCGCCCACGCCGTCGAAGAGCCGACGCTGTTTGACGAGATCGACGCCCAGGCCGCCGCGGCCGAAGAGCAGGTCGAGGACATCTTCGAGCACGACCGGGGCTACGAGGACGAGGAGGACGGCCTGCCGCCGCCCGCCTACCAGCCGCGCCCCGAGCCGGTCCAGCCGCGCTTTGCCGACACCCGCGCGATGCACGACGATCCGGGCAGCTTCGTCGCGCCGCGACCCGGCACGCCCTCGCCCGAGGCGCTGGCCCGTCTGGAACGCGCGGTCAAGAACGTGCCGAAATCCACGCCACTTCAGGCCACCCGCCCGGTCCGCGCGCCCGAGCCGGTCGCTGATCGTCCGCGTTTCGGGATCAACTCGCTGATCGGTCGCATGACCGGCCACGGCGGGGAAACCCATGACCGCCACGCGCCTGCATCGCGCGAGACCGGCCATGCCCAGGACTACCGCGCCGCGGCGGAACCCGATCCCGAGCAGGAGCGGATCGAGATCCCGGCCTTCCTGCGCCGGCAGGCCAACTAGGACGTTGCAGGGGGTGCCGCTTCGGTGCCCCCGCCCCGTTTCATTAAGAAAGATCAAAGGCAAAGCGGTGTTGCATGTTATCGGCAACAAACCGCCAATACGTCCTTGTTGCAACGACCGTCGTTGCAATGCTGCACAGATGCGTCCAATAAGCTGACGTAACGCGCGGGGGGCGCAAAAATCAGCGGGCACAAGCCTGCGGCGGGGTGAAGTTTTTGCAGACGACGATCAAATCACCGGTCAGCTTCGCGGGTATCGGGTTGCACACGGGTCATCCCGTGCGCGCCACGCTGCGTCCCGCGGCGGCCGAGTACGGCATCTGGTTCCGGCGCGCGGACCTTTCGGACGTGGACACGCTTATCGCGGCGCGCTGGGATTCGGTCGATCCCATGGATCGCTGCACCCGCCTGTCCAACGCCTCCGGCGTCAGTGTCTCGACTGTCGAACATGTCATGGCGGCCTTGGCGGGCTGCGGCATTCACAACGCAATCGTCGACGTGGACGGCCCTGAACTGCCGGTCCTCGATGGAAGCGCCGCTGGCTTCGTGTCCGCCATCGTGGCCCGTGGGCTGCGCAAGCTTGACGCCCCGGTGCGCGTGCTGCGCATCGTGAAGCCGGTCGAGGTGCGCGAAGGCGAAGGCTGGGCGCGTCTGGATCCCGCCGACTCGCTGGAGATCGATTTCACCATCGACTTCCCCGACGAGGCCATCGGCCGCCAGCAGAAACGGCTGGACATGGCCAACGGCGCCTTCGTGAGAGAGCTGTGTGCCGCGCGCACCTTCGGCCGTCTCTCGGATGTGGAAATGCTGCGTGCCAACGGCCTGGCCCGTGGCGGCTCGCTCGACAACGCCATCGTCGTCGATGGCGGGCGCGTCCTGAACCCCGGCGGCCTGCGGCACGAGGATGAGCCCGTGCGCCACAAGATGCTGGATGCCCTCGGCGACCTGTCGCTGGCCGGCGCCCCGCTGATCGGGCGCTACACGGGCCATCGCGCGGGTCATGCCCTGACCAACCGGCTGCTGCATGCTGTCTTTGCCCAGCCGGGCGCCACGCGGATGGAAACCTGCGACGCCGACATGGCCCGCCGCCTGCCCGGGATGGGTGTGCGTCGCGCCGATGTGCCGGTTCTTGCCCGCGCCGCCTGATTTCCGCGCAAGGGGCGTTTTGCCCCGAATTTTTCTGTGCTAGACCTTCGCTCAACGGCGCGGTCGCGATGCCGCCGGACCGGAACGGGTGAGGCAATAGCTTGATGTCACGGGCAAACTTCCGATACGCGGTTTTTATTGCCGGCGCGGCTGCGCTGACGCTCGCGGGCTGTTCTGCCGAGGATGCGCAGGACCTCGAAGGCCTGGCGGCGCAGGACATCTTCAGCCTTGGCGAATACGAACTGGAACAGCGCCGCGACCCCGAGGAAGCGGCCCAGTATTTCGCCGAGGTCGAAAGGCTTTACCCCTATTCCGAACTCGCCAAGCGCGCGCTCATCATGCAGGCCTTTTCCTACCATCAGGACAAGGACTACGATAACAGCCGTGCCGCCGCGCAGCGCTACATAGACTTCTACCCGGCGGATGAGGATGCGGCCTATGCCCAGTATCTCCTCGCGCTCAGCTACTACGACCAGATCGACGAGGTCGGCCGCGACCAGGGCCTGACGTTCCAGGCGCTGCAGGCGCTGCGCACCGTGATCGAGCGCTACCCCGACAGCGAATGGGCGCGCTCGGCCATCCTGAAGTTCGACCTTGCCTTCGACCATCTCGCGGCGAAGGAAATGGAAATCGGGCGCTACTACCTCAAGCGCAAGCATTACACCTCGGGCATCAACCGATTCCGCATCGTGGTCGAGGAATTCCAGACAACGACCCACACCGCAGAGGCGCTCTATCGCCTGATCGAGGCCTACCTTGCGCTGGGCCTGGAGGCAGAGGCGCAGACCGCCGGTGCGATCCTTGGCTACAACTTCCAGTCCAGCGAATGGTACGAGGACGGGTTTGCGCTTCTGACCGGGCGCGGGCTTCGGGCCGAAGTCGCCGGCGACAGCTGGCTGCGCGCGGTCTACCGTCAGACGGTCCGTGGGGAATGGCTCTGATCCAGCGCCGTTTCGGGGGCATGTGATGCTGCGCGGTCTCGACATCCGGGACATGCTTATCATCGACCGGCTGGAGCTTGAGTTTCAGCCGGGCCTCAACGTGCTGACGGGTGAAACCGGGGCCGGCAAATCCATCCTGCTCGATTCGCTCGGCTTCGTGCTGGGCTGGCGCGGGCGCGCCGCACTGGTGCGCGAGGGCGCCGAGCAGGGAGAGGTCACGGCCGTCTTCGACCTCTCCGCCGACCACCCCGCGCGCGACGTGCTGCGAGAGGCGGGGCTGCCCGAAGACGATGAACTGTTCCTGCGCCGCATCAACACCCGCGACGGGCGCAAGACCGCCTTCGTCAACGACCGCCGTGCCAGCGGCGAAGTGCTGCGCGCGCTCTCGGACACGCTGGTGGAACTGCACGGCCAGCAGGACGACAAGGGCCTTCTGAACCCGCGTGGGCACCGCCAGATCCTCGACGCCTATGCCGACGCAGGCCCCGCGCTGGAGGCGACGCGCGGCGCGTGGCGGGCGCTTGGCAAGGCCCGGCAGGCCCTGGCAGAGGCCGAGACCGCACTGGCCGCCATGCGCGCCGAGGAAGACTTCCTGCGCCACGCCGTCGCCGAACTGGACAAGCTCGACCCCCAGCCGGGCGAGGACATGGCGCTCGACGAACGCCGCCGCCTGATGCAGGCCGCCAGCCGCATCCGCGAGGATATCGCGCGTGCCCATGCCGCGCTTGGCCCCGATGGCGCAGATGGCCTTCTGACCGACGCGATGCGCTGGCTCGACGGCGCGGCAGAGGGCGCGGGGGGGCGGCTCGACGCCGCAATCTCCGCGCTCGG
>JAUIIC010000113.1 GCA_030431935.1 Alphaproteobacteria bacterium
GATCCATGCCATCGGCGTGGGCGAGCAGATCGACGACCTTGCGCCTTTCGACCCCGAGGAGTTCGCCCGCGCTCTGACGGGCGCGGGATGACCACGGGCCCGGCGCGTCCGTGCTGACGGACTGGGTTCTGGCGATCGAGGGCACGGCGGCGGGCGAGCGCGCGGCGACGATCCTGGCCCTTTGCTCGGCCCTGCTGCATGCCGTGTTCGGCGCGCTGCAGAAGGGGCGAATCCCGCCCTGGCAGGCGCGCGGCGCGATCGACGCGATGATCCTTGCGATGTCGGCGCCGGTGGCCTTGTGGCTGGTGCCCTGGCCGCAGGGCTGGGAATGGGGCGTGCTGGCCGGCGCGATGGTGATCCATTTCCTTTACAAGCTGGGCATGGCGCTGGCCTACAGCCGCGGGGCCTACACGGTGGTCTACCCGGTCGTCCGGGGCACCGGGCCGCTGTTCGCGGTGATCGGCGCCTGGCTGATTTTTGGCGAGACCTTCACGCTCGTCCAGTGGCTGGGGGTCGCCGTGCTGCTGGCGGGCATCTTCGGGCTGGCGGGCTACAACCTTGCCCGGATCGAGGCGGGGCGCGAGACGCTGGTGCCGGCGCTGTGGCTGGCGGTGGCCACCGGGCTTCTGGTGGCGATCTACACCACCTGGGACGCACTGGGCATCCGGATGACGCCCGACCCCTTTACCTTTCTCGCCTGGTTCTTCTTTCTGACGAGCTTCGATTTTCCGCTGATCGGCTACCTGCACTGGCGGCGCGATCCCAACCGGCTGCCGATGCGGCGGCTTCTGGGGATGGGCACCTTCGGGGCGATCACCGGCTTCGGGTCGTTCGGGTCGGTGGTGCTGGCCACGCGGCTGGACAAGGTGGGCGAGGCCGCCGTGCTGCGCGAGACCAGCACCGTCTTCGCCGCGCTGATCGGCTGGCTGGTGCTGAAGGAAACCGTCGGACCGCGGCGAATGGCGCTGATGGCGTTGATCGCGGCGGGTGCTGTGATAGTTGAGGCCGGAGGATAGAGGCGCGCATGACCCAGAAAACCGTGAACCCCGTCGTGAAACAGGTGCTGGAGCTTGGGCCGCCGATCCTGTTCTTCGTGGTCTACCTGTATGTCCGCGACGACACCTTCACCATCGGCGGCACCGATTACGATGGCTTCATCATCGCGGCGGCGGGTTTCGTGCCGATCCTGCTGGTGTCGATCGCGGTGCTGTGGTGGCTGTCGGGCAAGATCAGCCGGATGCAGGTCTTTACCGCCGTGCTGGTCATCATCTTCGGCGGCCTGACGCTGTGGTTCAACGACGAGCGCTTCTTCAAGATGAAGACGACGCTGGTTTACGGGGTGTTCGCGGGGCTTCTGGGGATCGGGCTGTTGCAGGGACGCTCCTACCTGGCCTGGGTGATGGGAGAGCTTCTGCCGATGCATGACGCGGGCTGGATGATCCTGACCCGGCGGCTGACGGCCTGTTTCGCGGGGCTTGCCGTGGCCAACGAGATCGTCTGGCGCACCATGTCCACCGACGCCTGGGTCAAGATCGAGACCTTCGGCTTCCCGGCGATCCTGTTCGGGTTCTTCATGCTGCAATCGGGGCTGTTCCAGGCCTATGGCAAGGAAGACGGGGATGACTGACCCGCATGGGGCGCTGCGCTTCGGCGAGGGCGCCGCAGGGCGAGCGGGTGAGGTCGAGGCGCTGTTCGCGACCACCTTCGCCGCGTCCGAGGGGCCGGACGAGGGCGCGGTGATCGGCGGTTTCGTGCGCCGGTTGCTGGCCGGGACGCCGCCGGCGGACATCCGGGTTTTCCGGGCTGAAGAGGCGGGCGCGCTGGTGGGGGCGGCGGTGTTCACCCGGCTGCGGTTCGGGGACGATCCGCGCGTGGTCTTCATCCTGTCGCCGATGGCGGTGGCGACCGGGCGGCAGGGGCAGGGCGTGGGGCAGGCGCTGTTGCGGCACGCGCTGGCGGCCCTGCGCGCGGAGGGCGTGGACATCGCGATCACCTACGGCGATCCGGCCTTCTATGGTCGGGTGGGCTTTGCGCCCGTAGCGGAGGACGTGGTGCCCGCGCCGCTGCCGCTCAACATGCCCGAGGGCTGGATCGGGCAGGCGCTGGATGGCGGCACCATCGCGCCGCTGCCGGGCCCCTGCACCTGTGTCGATGCGCTGAACGACCCGTCGCTGTGGTAGGCGCGGCTTAAAGTCCGGGCGCTGGCCTGCGCCACGATCCCAGGGGAGGGTTCCATGACCGAGTTCGTTGCCGAGCTGAAGGACCGGATGCTGCGCTATTGCGCCATTGACAGCCAGTCTGACATGGACAGCGCCGCCGTGCCCTCGACCCCCTGCCAGCACGCCATGCTGGACCTGCTGGTGGCCGAACTGGCCGAGATGGGGGCGGCCGATGTCACCAAGACCGACTATGGCACCGTGATCGCCACCATTCCCGGCACCGCGCCGGGGCCGGTGGTGGGCTTTCTGGCCCATGTGGACACCGCGCCCCAGTTCAATGCCACGGGCGTGCGTCCCCGCGTGATCGAGGGCTACAACGGCGGGGCCATCACCTTTCCCGACGATCCCGAGCTGGTGCTGACGCCCGACGAGTTTCCCTACCTGGCCGAAAAGGTGGGCGACGACATCGTCACCGCCTCGGGCACCACGCTCTTGGGCGCGGACGACAAGGCGGGGGTGGCCATCGTGATGACGGCGGCGCGGCGGATGCTGGCGACGCCGGACGCCGCGCGCCCCACGATCCGCGTGGCCTTTACCCCCGACGAGGAGATCGGGCGCGGCGTGGACGCGCGCCTGCCCGCCGATCTGGGCGTCGATTTCGCCTATACCTTCGATGGCGAGGACAAGGGCGAGATCGTGTACGAGACCTTCTCGGCCGATTTCGCGGTGGTCACGGTGACGGGGGTGTCGATCCATCCGGGGCTGGCCAAGGACCGGCTGGTGAACGCCATTCACCTTGCGTCGCGCATCGTCGGGACGCTGCCACAGGCGACGATGACGCCCGAGACGACGGACGGGCGGCAGGGGTTCATCCATGTCCTCGACATGCAGGGGGACGCGGCGAAGATGGTCCTGCGCCTGATCCTGCGCGATTTCGAGCGCGAGGGGCTGGAGGCCAAGGGCGAGGTGCTGCGGCAGGTCTGCGCCGCCATCGCCGCGACAGAGCCGCGCGCGCGCATCGACTGCGAGATCACCGCGCAATACCGCAACATGCGCTATTGGCTGGAGAACGACATGACCCCGGTGGAGCTGGCGCGCGCGGCGCTGGCCGACCTGGGGATACCAGAGCTTTCGGTGCCGATCCGGGGTGGCACCGACGGCTCGCGGCTGACCGAGATGGGCGTGCCCTGTCCGAACCTGTTCACCGGGATGCAGAACGTCCACGGGCCGCTGGAATGGGTGTCGGTGCAGGACATGGACGCCGCCACCCGCCTGTGCCTGCGCATCGCGGAACGCGCGGCGGGGACGTAATCCGTCCTAGCCCATGAAGCGTGGATCGCCCGTGGCCCAGGCAACGCCATCGCCACGGTCCATTCCCGCGATCAGCGCCATGTCGGCGTCGTCGATCTCGAACCCGAAGAGGTCGATGTTCTGGCGCATGCGCGCGGGGTTCATGCTTTTGGGCAGCACGCCGAACCCCATCTGGACGCCCCAGCGCAGAAGCACCTGCGCTTCCGTCACGCCGTATTTCGCGGCCATCGCCTTGAACGGAGAGCCCGCGTCGGCGCCGGCAGCCTGCATCTCGGCCGTCTTGGCGCTGGACTGTCCAGGGTCGGTGCGCCATGTCGACAGCGGCACCAGCGAGCTGTAGGCGATCGGCGCGATCCCGTTTTCGGCCATGTAGCCACGCAGGTCGGGCTTTTGCGACCAGGGGTGCAGTTCGATCTGGTTGTAGTCCGGCATCGGAAGACCGGCGGCGCGGATCTCCTCGATATGCGCCTCGGTGTAGTTGCTGACGCCGATGGACCGGGCCTTGCCCGCGGCCTTGAGCTCGACAAGCGCCCGCCACTCGTTCACCCGTTCGGACCCGCCGGACGGGGCGTGGATCAGGTAGAGATCGACGTAGTCCAGCCCGAGCGCGGCGAGAGAGGCCTCGAAGGCCGCAACCGTCTCGTCATGGCCTTTCGGCGCGTCCCCCCAGGCGGGGTTGCCGGGCCAGAGCTTGGTGGTCACGAAGATGTCGCCACGGTCGAGGCCGCAGGCGGACAGGCCGCGCCGGATGCCTTCGCCGACGCCTGCTTCGTTGTGATAGCCGGCTGCGGTGTCGATGTGCCGATAGCCGGCGGCGATGGCCTCGGCGACGGCGCGGGGGGCGTCTTCGTTCGCGATCAGGTAGGTGCCGAAGCCGACGAAGGGCAGGCCGGTCGCCGTGGTGGGTGTGCCGCTGAACGGGCTTGTCATTTCTGGTCTCCTGCTGGCAAAGCGGTTCGCGTCTGGATTTGACGGATTGAAGGAGCAGTAGGTGAAAACGGATCGTCAATCTTGCCAATTGCTCCGCAAGGCTTGCTCAATCCTCCGGATGGCAGGAAGAAAGTTGGATCCGGGTGCGGGTGTGGTATCGGTCGGCGGGACAGAAGGAACGGAGGTGTCATGCAGGCGGACCCCATTCGGCAGGCGCGGGACCTTGCCCTTGCCGAAGCCCGGGACGGCGTGACGCCGCTGGGGCTGGGCGAGGCGGTGGTGCTGCGGCGCAGCCACCCGTCGGGCATCGAGGGCACGATCTACCGGCCGCTTCTGTGCCTGGTCCTTCAGGGCGCCAAGGAGGTGTCCGCGGGGGCGATCGCGGTTCGGTGCCCCGTGGGCCATGCCATCGTCGTCAGCCACGACCTTCCGGTTCTTTCGCGCATCACCGAGGCGTCACCGGCCGCGCCCTACACCGCCTTCGTGCTGCCCGTCGATCTTGGCCTCTTGCGGGAGTTCTATGACCGGGTGCCCGACTTCGCGGATCATGAGGCGGAGGCGGGCGCGCTGTGCGCGCACCCGGCAGAGCCCGCGCTTCTTGACGCCGTGGCGCGGTTCATCGCGCTGACGCGGGACGCGGCCGCCCAGCCGCTTCTGGGGCCGATCCTGCTGCGCGAGATCCACGCGCGGCTTCTGCTGTCGGCCCAGGGCGCGATCCTGCGGCGGTTCCTGCGCCGTGAGGATCCGTCGAAACATGTCGCCCGGGCCATCGCGTCGATCCGCGCCTCGATCGACGCGCCGCTGTCGGTGTCCGCGCTGGCCGAGCACGCGGGCATGAGCAAGTCCTCGTTCCATACGCATTTCAAGGCGGTCACCGGGCTGACGCCGGGGCAGTACCAGAAGGACATCCGCCTGCTGGAGGCCCGCCGCCTGATCCTCGAGGGACGCGACGCCATTTCGGCGGTCGCGTTCGATGTCGGCTATGAAAGCCCGGCGCATTTCAGCCGGGACTATGCGCGCAAGTTCGGCCAGTCCCCGCGCGAGGACCGTGCGGGCGGGCGGCAGGCGGTTTCGGTGCCCCAGGGCGCATAGGCGGTTGCAGCCTGCCCCGGCCGTCGTGGACGGCGCACCTGGCGTTTCCTGTTCCTTGGCCGCTGTACGCGAGCGATCACGCCCCCACGGGGACCACGGCCCGCCGGTAGAGATGCCATGTGGTGTGGCCGAGGATCGGCAGGGTGAAGATCAGCCCCAGGAACGCCGGGACAAGCGACAGCAGCACGGTGACGGTGATGATCGCCGCCCAGGTCAGCATGACCACCGGGTTTTCCCGCACGACGCGCACCGAGGTCAGCATCGCGGTGATGAAGTCGATCTCGCGGTCGAGCAGCATCGGCATGGCGACGACCGTTACCGAGAACAGGACCGCCGAAAGGAAGGCGCCGACGCAGGTGCCCAGGGCAAGGAAGGTCCAGCCCTCTGGCGTGAAGAAGACCGTGTTCAGGAAGCCGCCCAGGTCCGAGAAGGAGGAATCCTGCAGGACGATCACCAGCACGGTGCGGAACTGGTAGAACCAGACCCAGAGGATGAACAGGGTGACGAAGGCCATCCAGCCCATCTCTCGCTTGCGCTGGCGGGCCATGACGCCGAGGATCTCGGGCCAGCCGAAATCCTCGCCCCGTTGCAGGCGGCGGGACATCTCGTAAAGCCCGGCGGCGGCGAAGGGCGCGACCAGCGGAAAGGCGACGACGGCGGGTATGACCAGCCAGACCGCGCCCAGCCAGAAGAGGCACCAGACAAGCAGGATACCGAACACCGCGTAGAACAGGCCGAAGAAGCCGCTCATGACCGGGCGGGCGAGGAAGTCTGCGAACCCGGCCTTCAGAGCGGCGGTGATATCCTCTGCCGTGACGGTGTTGAGCCTGGGCGGGACCGGCGGATGCGGTGTCAGGTCGTCCGGCGGCAAGGGGTCTGCGGTGCTGGATGTCATGGCGCCTTCTCCCGGGTCGTGTCGCCACACGGTTCCGTCCGGCTTCGGCCCCCCTTGGGAAACCGGCGGTCGTGCCCTGCCTTCAGGATGCCATCCCCCGGGGCCATTGGGCAAGCACGGCCTTTGGCCCGTCCCCGGACAGGCCGCCCGCCGCCGATCCCTTGTCGCGGCGGGCCCGATCCTAGCCCTTCTGGCCGAACATGATCTTCTGGGCTTCCCTTTCCTCGGCCTCGCTGCGCTTGCGGTTGCGCAGCTCCGCCGCGACGGCCTGGCCCTTCTGCACGCCTTCGCGCGCGCCCACGGTGTCCAGCCAGCGGGCCATGTTGGGCTTGTCGTCCAGCGTCTGCTGCTGGCCTTCCCAGAGGCAGGCCCAGGGCCAGATCGCCATGTCGGCGATGGAAAAGAAGTCGCCCGCCACGAACTCGTTGTCCTTCAGCTGCGTGTCCAGCACGCGGTAGAGCCGCCCTGTCTCGTTGCGGTAGCGGTCCTGCGCGTAGGGCAGCACCTGCGGCGGGTCCATCGTGGGGGCGTATTTCAGGAAATGGTGCGCCTGTCCCGCCATCGGGCCGACGCCGCCCATCTGCCACATCAGCCACTGGTCCACCGCGATGCGGTCGCGCTCGGTCGGGCCGCAGAACAGGCCGGTCTTGCGCGCGAGGTATTGCAGGATCGCCCCGGATTCGAAGATCGAGACCGGCGCGCCATCGGGGCCGTCCGGGTCGACGATGGCGGGCATCCGGTTGTTCGGCGCGATCTTGAGGAAATCGGGGTCGAACTGGTCGCCCTTGCCGATGTTCACAAGGTGCACCCTGTAGGGAAGCCCCATCTCTTCCAGCGCGATGGTGACTTTCCATCCGTTGGGCGTGGGCCAGTAGTAAAGGTCTATGGGCTGGGTCATGGATGTCTCCTATCCCGGCAAGAGTTGCGTCATCGCGGGGAAAGGGCAAGGGCCGGGTTGAGGCCGGGCCGCCGCGCGCATACCTCTCTGGCGATGCCCAGCCTTCCGTCCCGCCCTTGCGCCGCCCACGTGCCGCCGGCTGCGCCCGCCGTTCCCGGGACGGGCGGCGCGGCGGCGCGCGGGCCTGCGCAATCCCTCGCCGAGACGCTTCTGTCAGAAACCGGCGCCCCGGCGGTGGGCGTGGTCTTCGTCGAGGGCGGGACGATGTCGACCGGGGCCGCTGGCCTTCGCCGGGTGGGCGGTGACACGGCGGTGACACAGGGCGACCTGTGGCACATCGGATCGCTGGGCAAGGCGATGACGGCCTTTCTGGTGGCGCGCCTGGTCGCGGCGGGGCGGATCGGCTCGGACGACACGGTGCGGCAGGTGCTGGGCGATGTCCCGCAGGCCATCCATCCCGCCATGCAGGACGTGACGCTGGCAGAGCTTCTGACGCACCTGTCCGGGATGGTGGCAAACCTCGGGCTCCTGTCGACGCTGCGGCTGGCGGGCGACCGGGCCGCACGCGATGTCATGGCCGACCGCCGCGTCTATGCGGCGCGGGTGCTGGGCCGGGCGCCCGCGGGCGAGCGGGGGGCGTTTCTCTATTCCAACGCGGGCTACGTGGTGGCGGGCGCCATGCTGGAGGCGGCGGCGGGTGCCGGTTGGGAAAACCTCATGGCGCGCGAGGTGTTCGGCCCGCTGGGCATGACGGGCGCGGGGTTCGGCGCGCCCGGGCACGCCGGTGCGCTGGATCAGCCGCTGGGACATCGCGCCGGGCTTTGGGGCCTTCGGGCCGTGCAGCCGGGCCCACGGGCCGACAACATCCCGGCGCTGGGCCCCGCCGGGACGGTGCACCTGTCGCTCGGCGACATGGGGCGCTGGTTGCGTGCGCATCTGGACCGGGACCCGGCGCTTCTGCCGCCCAGGGGCTGGGCGCGGCTGCACACCCCGCCGGTGGGAGGCGACTATGCCCCGGGTTGGGTGGTCAGGCCCGACGGGCGGCTGTGGCACAACGGGTCGAACACCTACTGGTACGCCGAGGCGACGATCTGGCCCGATGCCGGGCGCGCGCTGTTTCTTGTGGCCAACAGCGGTGACCTGAAGCGGCTTCCCAAGGTCTTCGAGGCGGCGGCGGAGCGCGCCTTCGACTGAGGCTCAGGGGCGCAGGCTGCTTGCCGGCAGGTGGGGGATTGGCGCGATCGCGGGCAGCAGGCGGGACCGGCGCGGCGCGCATTCGTCCGGCAGGGCGGCGCGCAGGGTGGCCAGCGGCAGGCGCTGCCTGTCGCGCAGGAGAGTGGCATAGAAGGGAAAGACGCCGGGCCGCAGGTAGGCCGACCAGTGGCAGACCCGGCGGGCAGGCGCGGGGATGTCAAAGCCGAAACCCGCCAGCGCGGCGCGGGTGCCCGCGTGGTCCAGTTGCACGTCGAGCCATTGGCGCGGCGCGTCGGGCAGGCCCGCGCCAAGCGCCTGATCGCCGGGGCGAGGCGGGCGGATGACCCATTCCATCAGGCCGTCGAACAGGTCGTTCTCTCGCGTGGTGATGTTGAAGACCTCGGCACTGCGTCCTGCGGGGCTTTCCAGTGCCGTTCGCGCCGTGCTCTGGAATTCGGCTGCGGCCAGTTGCAAGACGCGGCCCACGCTGCCCGCCGGAAGCGCGGCGAGCGCGGTAAGCGCCACGCGCGCGCCCAGGCTGTGGCCCATCAGGTCCACGGGGTCCGGGCGGCGGGCGCGGATGCGCGCGACCAGGCCCGCCAGCGCGCGTCCGGCCTCCTCGGCTTGCGCCCAGGCCTGCCAGATCGTGCCGCGCGCCTCCCAGCCGAAGGCGATGCACAGGCCCTCGGACAGCGCACCGCGGCCGAAGCCCAGGTGCCGGGGCCAGCTGAGCGCCTTCCAGCAGGTCTGGCGCGGGGACAGCGACAGGATATGCGTGTGTGGGCTGTGCTCGGGCCGGACCGGAGAGAACTTGTAGCCGTGCACCAGCACGACCACCGGCGCGCTGGGGGGCAGGGCGGCCAGCTGCGCGGTAAGGGCGTCGTCCAGATCACCCAGCCCGTCCAGAACCGGACGGTCGCCGTCGGCGTTGATCTTGATGAGCGGCATGGGCAGCGTCCCACAAGATGTTGTGGGGGCCAAGTAGGCCAGCCATACGACAGGGGGGTGAAGGCGCGGTGACAGGCCCGTGACGCCATTGACCCGGTGCCGAAATGCAACTATTCGAAACGCCGTGGCGATTTGTACACCGGATTGCGGGCCACGTTAAACATGCCGCTAAAGAGGTCTGGGACGAAAACCCCCGACGCTCGATCAGCGGTGGGGGTTTTTTGTTGCGCAGGAGGCGCAGATGACACAGCGATGGGACAGCCGGACGCGCATGGTACATGCCGGGGTGCGGCGCAGCCAGTACGGCGAGGTGAGCGAGGCGATCTACCTGACGCAGGGCTTCGTCTACGACACCGCCGAGGCCGCCGAGGCGCGGTTCCTGCAGGCCGGTGACGACGAGTTCATCTATGCCCGCTATGGCAATCCCACCGTCCGGATGTTCGAGGATCGCATCGCCTCGCTCGAAGGCGCCGAGGATGCCTTTGCCACCGCCAGCGGCATGGCCGCCGTGAATGCCGCGCTGATGGCGCCGCTGAAGTCGGGCGATCACGTGGTGTCGTCGCGGGCGCTGTTCGGGTCGTGCCTTTACATCCTCGAAGAGGTGCTGCCGCGCTTCGGGGTCGAGGTGACGTTCGTGGACGGCACCGACCTTGACGCCTGGCGCGGCGCGATCCGGCCCGGCACCAAGATGGCCTTCCTCGAATCCGTGTCGAACCCGACGCTGGAGGTGATCGACATCGCCGCGGTGGCCGGCATCGCCCGCGCAGTTGGCGCAATGGTGGTGGTGGACAACGTCTTTGCCACGCCGGTCTTCAGCCGCGCGCTGTCGCAGGGCGCCGACGTGGTGGTCTATTCCACCACCAAGCACGTCGACGGGCAGGGGCGCTGCCTGGGCGGCGTGGTGCTGGGCACACAGCAGTTCATCCGCAAGACGCTGGAGCCCTATCTCAAGCATACCGGCGGCGCGATGAGCCCGTTCAACGCCTGGGTCATGCTCAAGGGGCTGGAGACGCTGGAGTTGCGCGTGCGCGCACAGGCCAGTGGTGCGCAGGCCATCGCCGAGGCGCTGGAGGGACACGAAAAATTGTCCCGCGTGATCTATCCGGGGCTGCCGTCGCACCCCCAACACGCCATCGCCGCGGCCCAGATGGAGGCGGGCGGAACGGTGCTGGCGATCGACGTCAAGGGCGGGCAGGAGGCGGCGTTCAAGGTGCTGAACGCGCTGGAAATATTCATCATTTCCAACAACCTGGGCGATGCGAAAAGCATCGTCACCCATCCCGCCACCACCACCCACCAGCGCTTGCCCGACGACCAGAAGGTGGCGCTGGGGATCACGCCCGGTCTGGTCCGCGTGTCGGTGGGGCTGGAGGCCCCGGCGGACCTGATCGCGGACCTGCGCGCGGCGCTCGACGTGCTGTAATTCCGTCCCCCCTGTCGATTTATTTGGAAATCGCGGGGGGGACGTCCTAAATGTGGCCTCCGCGACAGAGCCGGATGAGGCCGAGATGAACATTCATACCCCGGACTTCGACAAGCAGCCCGACCGTGACGACGCCGCGCGCGCGCTGGCGTTGTTGCGCGACTGGGCGGCCAGCGCAGACACGGCGGAGATCGCCACGCTCGATCCGGTGATCGCACGGCTGATTCCGGGCGCCGAGGCTCCGGATTACCCGGACCTTTCTCGTGCTTATCCGGCCGATTTTGCAGTGGACGCGGACTACAAGGACAGCCTGCCCGATCTGCAGAACGGCCCCGAAAGCCTGATCCGCGGCGCACGCGCGCCGATCCAGCACGTGGGCATCTCGAACTTCCGGCTGCCGATCCGCTATCACACCCGCGACAACGGCGACCTGACGCTGGAAACCTCGGTCACGGGCACGGTCAGCCTGCAGGCCGAGAAGAAGGGCATCAACATGTCGCGCATCATGCGCAGCTTCTACGGCCATGCTGAACGCACGTTCAGTTTCCAGGTCATCGAGGCGGCGCTGGACGATTACATCCGCGATCTCGACAGCTTCGACGCGCGCATCCAGATGCGGTTTTCCTTCCCGATGAAGGTGCAAAGCCTGCGGTCCGGCCTGTCGGGCTACCAGTATTACGACATTGCACTGGAGCTGGTGGAGCGCGACGGCGTGCGGCGCAAGTTCATTCACCTGGACTACGTCTATTCCTCGACCTGCCCCTGTTCGCTGGAACTGAGCGAGCACGCCCGCCAGACGCGCGGGCAGCTGGCCACGCCGCATTCGCAGCGCTCTGTCGCGCGGGTGTCGGTGGAACTGGTGCCGGGCGAGGATTGCCTGTGGTTCGAGGACTTGATCGAGCTGTGCCGCGACGCGGTGCCAACCGAGACTCAGGTGATGGTCAAGCGCGAAGACGAGCAGGCCTTTGCAGAGCTGAACGCGGCGAACCCGATCTTTGTCGAGGACGCGGCGCGGCTGTTCTGCGCGGAATTGCAGCGTGACCCGCGCATCGGCGATTTCCGCGTGGTGGCGAGCCACCAGGAAAGCCTGCACAGCCATGATGCCGTGTCGGTCCTGACCGAGGGGCCGACCTTCGCCGCCGACAGCCTCGATCCGCGGCTGTTCGCGACGCTCTTCCACGTGGGCTGAGGCGCGCACGCCCCCGCGCGGGGGCCGGTCCGCCGCCGCCGGACGCGGCGGCGCGGCTTGACACCGCGCACCGGCGCGCCCAACGCTCCGCCCATGTTCGATATCCGACCCGTCGTCTACGTCATCGGCCTGCTGGTCGCCGCGCTGGGCGGCACCATGGTGGTGCCGCTGGTGGTGGACATTCTTTACGGCAACGGGCACTGGCCGGCCTTCCTGGAATCGGCGATCATCACCTGCGTGGTCGGCGGGCTGGCGGCGCTGGCGTCGGCCAACGGGGTCGAGGCGCGGCTGTCCATTCGCCAGACCTTTCTTCTGACCTCGGGCGTGTGGCTGATGCTGCCGGTCTTCGGGGCCATCCCCTTTGTCCTTGGCGCGACCGAGGCGCGCTATGTGGATGCGTTCTTCGAGGCGATGTCGGGGCTGACCACCACCGGGTCCACGGTGTTCACCGGGCTGGAAACGCTGCCGGAGGGACTGCTTTTGTGGCGGTCGATGCTGCAATGGTTCGGCGGCGTCGGGATCATCGTCGTGGCGATGGTGTTCCTGCCCGAACTGCGCGTCGGCGGCATGCAGATCTTCCGGACCGAGGCCTTCGACACCGCGGGCAAGGTGCTGCCGCGCGCGGCGCAGATCGCCTCGCGCATCGGGGTGGTCTACGTGGTGCTGACGCTGGGCTGCACACTGGCCTACGTGATCGTGGGCATGACCCTTTTCGATGCGCTGAATCACGCCTTCACCACCATCGCAACAGGGGGCTTTTCCACCTACGATGCGTCCTTCGGGGTGTTTCAGGGCGCGCCGGAGTACGTGGCGGCGGTGTTCATGGTGCTCGCGAGCCTGCCTTTCGTGCGCTATGTGCAGATGATGGCGGGCAATGCACAGCCGATTTACCGCGACTCGCAGGTTCGTGTGTTCCTTGGGCTTCTCGGGACCGTGGTGCTTGCCATGACGGCGTTTCGTGTCGGGGTGAACGGCGATCTGGCCGAGCCGGCCGTGCGCGAGGCGCTCTTCAACGTCACCTCGATCATCACCGGCACCGGCTATGCCAGCGTCGACTATCAGCTCTGGGGGCCGTTCCCGGTGGTGCTGTTCTTTTTCCTCGGGCTGATCGGGGGCTGCGCGGGATCGAC
>JAUIIC010000114.1 GCA_030431935.1 Alphaproteobacteria bacterium
GTCTCGGCCGAGATATCCACCATGAACCACGGCTCGGGCGCATGCCCCGTCGCCACCACGGTCAGGCAGACCCCGTCGCAGGCGATCGACGCCCCGATGTCGATGCCGTCCACGTCATAGGAGGTGCCGATCCGCGCCCGCAGGTCCCCCCGCATCTCGGTGTCCAGCACCCTGCCGATATCGGTGACGATCCCGGTAAACATCCGATCCTCCTGTGCCTTTCCAGCGACCTAGCCCCGCGCCCCGCCAAGGGCAAGGGGCCGCGTACGCCCAACTATCGCCGCATTTTCCTTGAAAACTGGGCGCTGCACAGGGGTAATCCGTCCTGACGGGCGGCTGGTGACGGGGTGGCCGAAAGGCGCGGTATGGGTGACGCAACGCGATTTCTCTTCCTGCAAGGGCCACATGGCCCCTTCTTCCGCGACCTTGCAACCATGCTGAGCGCCGCCGGGGCCGAGGTCTCGCGCGTGGGCTTCAACGCCGGCGATGCCGCCTTCTGGCCGTCCGATGACAGCTACATCCCCTTCACCGGCCCGCAGGCCGACTGGCCCGCCACCTTCCGCCGCCTCGTGGCCGAGCGCGCGATCACCGACATCGCGCTTTACGGCGACACGCGGGTCATTCACGCCCAAGCCGTCGCGGCAGCACGAGAGCTGGGCCTCCGAATCCACGTCTTCGAGGAAGGCTACCTGCGCCCCTACTGGGTCACCTACGAGCGCGGCGGATCGAACGGCAACTCGGCGCTGATGCAGATGACCGTCGAGGCGATGCGCCAGGCGCTGGCCGACGCCGACCCCGACATCGTCGAGGCGCCCGCACATTGGGGCGACATGCGCCAGCACATCTTCTACGGCGCGATCTACCACGGCTTCCTGATGCTCGCGAACCGGCGCTACAAGGGCTACAAGGCCCACCGGGCGCTGTCGGTGACAGAGGAATTCGCCCTTTATCTCAAGCGCTTGCTGCTGATGCCCCTCCACCGGCTCGACCGGCTTCAGGCGACATGGCGCATCACCCACGGCGGCTTTCCCTATCACCTGGCGCTCCTGCAACTGGAACATGACAGCAGCTTTCAGGAGCATAGCCCCTTCGACAGCATGACCGATTTCGTCGAGATGGTGATCGACGGCTTCGCCACCGGCGCGCCGGGCCATCATCACCTGGTCTTCAAGGCCCACCCGCTGGAAGACGGGCGCGTGCCGCTTCGGCGCGAGATCCGGCGCATCGCCGCCGAGCGCGGGGTGGACGAGCGTGTGCATTACGTGCGCGGCGGCAAGCTGGCGCAGCTTCTCGACCACACCCGCAGCGCCGTCACGGTCAATTCCACCGCCGGGCAGCAGGTGCTCTGGCGCGGCCTGCCGCTCAAGGTCTTCGGCAGCGCCGTCTATGCCAAGCCCGAGTTCGTCTCGACCCAGCCGCTGGCAGAGTTCTTCGCCCGCCCCACGCGCCCCGACAGCCGCGCCTACAAGGATTACCGCCAGTACCTGCTTGAAACCTCGCAGGTCGCCGGCGGCTTCTACTCGGCGCGCGGACGGCGGCAGCTTCTGCGGCAGGTGGTCGACATGATGCTGGCCCCCGACGATCCATACGGGGCGCTGGCCAAGGGAACAGCGGCACCGCGGCAACAGTTGCGCGTGATCGGATAAGGCGGCCTGAAACTCGGGACTGGCGTTTTTCGCCGGATTCCGATAGGTTGCGAAAAAAAGTTGAGGCAGAAACATAGGTCGAGGAGACCGGGCAGTGAACATCTCGACGTCGCGATGGGCGAAAAGCGTCGCCCTTTTCGTGCTTGTGGCGCTTGTCGCAAGCTGCGGTTTGCCGCGCTCGGGCCCCAACAAGCGCGAAATCTTCGCCGGGTCGGTCCAGAAGGAAGGCGACGCCTTCATCATCACGGTCAACGACCGGGTAACGCGCGCGACCGCCGTGGAAGAAGCGCTTGGCTTCGCCGACAGTTTCCTCAACGCAAGCCGCCTCGGCTCTGACACGATCCGCCCCGGCGACGTGCTCAGCCTGCGGATCTACGAGAACGTGGACGACGGCCTCCTGTCTTCCGAAGGCGTGAACTTCTCGACGCTGGACACCGTGCAGGTGGATGGCGCGGGCTTCATCTTCGTGCCCTATGCCGGGCGCATCAAGGCCGCGGGCAACACGCCCGAGGCCATCCGCCGCATCATCACCGAGAAACTGGAAGACCAGACGCCCGACCCGCAGGTCATGGTGGCCCGCGCCGCGGGCGACGGCGCCACGGTGTCGATCACCGGCGCGGGCGGCCAGGGCGTGTTCCCGATCGAGCGCGCCACGCGCACGCTGTCGGGCGTGATCGCGGCGGCCGGCGGCATCACCGTGGAACCAGAGGTCGCCAAGATCACCGTGATCCGGGGCGCCCATTCCGGCACCATCTGGCTTGAAGACCTCTACCGCGACCCGCGCCTCGACATCGCGCTGCGCGACGGCGACCGCATCCTGATCGAGGCCGATACCCGCGCCTTCATCGCCCTCGGCGCCACCGGCAGCCAGAACCGCGTGGTCTTCGACAGCCGCGTCATCACCGCGCTGGAGGCGATCGCGCGGGTCGGCGGGCTGAACGCCAACACCGCCGATCCCACCGGCGTCTTCGTCTTCCGCAACGAGCCCGAGGCGATCGCCAACCAGGTGCTGGCCCGCAACGACCTGGTCGGCGCCCAGCGGATGGTCTACGTCCTCGACCTGACGCAGCCCAACGGCGTCTTCCTCGCCCGTGACTTCGTCATCCGCGACGGCGACACCGTCTACGTGACAGAGGCGCCCTTCGTGCAGTGGAACAAGACGGTGTCCGCCCTGACCGGCACGCTCGGCACCGCGGCCTCGCTGGCCAGCACGGCGAACTCCCTGGCGGGCAACTAGGCCCGCCATGACGCCGGGCGACACGGCGGGGGCCGATGCCCGGCGGCCGCTCTACGTCTACAACGGCGGCTTCCTGACCCAGCGCCGCGTGCGCCGCATCCTGCATCTTGCGGGCTGGGACATCCGCCTTGGCCTGCCCGGCCCCGGCGCCACCGTGGGCGTCTGGGGCCACAGCCCCACCGCCCACCGGGGCGAGGCCGTCGCCCGCCGCCGGGGAGCGCCGCTTCTGCGGATCGAGGACGCCTTTCTGCGCTCGGTCCACCCCGGCCGCGCCGGCAGCCCGCCCCTTGGCCTCGCCCTCGACACCTCGGGCGCGCATTACGACGCCAGCACGCCCTCGGACCTCGAAACGCTGCTGGCGACCCACCCGCTCGACGACACGCCGCTTCTGGATCGCGCCCGCGCCGCCATCGCCACCCTGCGCGCGGCCGAACTGTCGAAATACACCGGCTTCGACCCCGCCCTGCCGGTGCCAGACGCACCCTATGTGCTGGTCATCGACCAGACCCGCGGCGACGCCTCGATCACCCGAAGCGGCGCCGGCCCCGACACCTTCGCCCGGATGCTGGGCGACGCGCTGACCAATCACGGCGGGCTGCCCGTCCTGATAAAGACCCACCCCGAAACCCAGGGCGGCCACCGCCCCGGCCATTACGGGCCCCAGCATTCCAGCGCGCAGGTTCGCCTGATCTCCGATGCCGTCAGCCCGTGGCAACTGCTGGAAGGCGCCGTCGCCGTCTACACCGTCAGCTCTCAACTGGGGTTCGAGGCGATCCTCAGCGGCCACCGCCCGCGCGTCTACGGCACCCCCTTCTACGCGGGCTGGGATCTGACGACCGATGACATCGCCCTGCCCCGGCGCGGCCGCCGCCTCACCGCGGCCCAGCTTTTCGCCGCCGCGATGATCCTTTACCCCACCTGGTACGACCCCTGCCGCGACCGGCTGTGCCAGCTGGAAGATGCCATCGCCCAGCTTCAGGCCGAAACCCGTGCCTGGCGCGAAGACCGGTACGGATATGTCGCCGCCGGAATGCGGATGTGGAAACGCGGGGCCCTGCAGAGGTTCTACGGCACCGAGCGCCCGCTGCGCTTTGCCCCCGACCCCGCCGCAGCGCGGGCCGACGGCAGCGGCCGCCGCGCGATGGCCTGGGCCGGGAAGGCCGGCGACGCCGAAGGCATCCTGCGGGTCGAGGACGGCTTTCTGCGCTCGCGCGGGCTTGGCGCCAGCCTTGTGCCGCCGCTCTCGCTCGTCGCCGACGATCTGGGCATCTACTACCATCCCACCCGCGAAAGCCGGCTGGAACGCCTGATCGCCGCCGCCGCCACGCTGCCGCCTGCACGCCTGACCCGCGCCGAACGGCTGATCGCCGACCTGGTCCGCCTTGGCGTCACCAAGTACAACCTTGCCGGTCAGCCCCTGCCCGACCTGCCACCGGGCCACCGCATCCTCGTCCCCGGGCAGGTCGAGGACGACGCGTCGATCCGCACCGGCTGCGACGCGGTCGCCACCAATCTCGGCCTGCTTCAGGCCGCGCGCGCCGCCAACCCCGACGCCGTGATCCTCTTCAAGCCACACCCTGACGTCGAGGCGGGCCTGCGCACCGGCGCCATCCCCGAGGCAGAGGCCCGAGAACTGGCCGACATGATCCTGACCCGCGCCGATCCCGTCGCGCTGCTGGCGCAGGTGCAGGAAGTCTGGACGATGACCTCGCTTCTGGGGTTCGAGGCGCTGTTGCGCGGGGTACCCGTCACCTGCCTCGGCACGCCGTTCTACGCCGGCTGGGGCCTGACCACCGACCTCGGCCGCGTTCCCGCCCGGCGCCAGGCCCGCCCCGGCCTGCCGGCACTGGTGCAGGCCGCGCTGATCGACTACCCGCGCTACCGCGATCCCGTCACCGGCCTGCCCTGCCCCGTCGAGGTCGCCGTCGACCGGCTCGCCACCGGCGCCATCCCCGCGCCGGGCCCGGCGAACCGGGCGCTGTCGAAACTCCAGGGACTTTTCGCCAGCCAGTCCTGGCTCTGGCGCTGACGCTGCCCGCCACAGGGCCGCGAGTGGCCGCGGCCTGCCGCTCCAGCGCCCGAGGTCCGCACTTTATCCCCGCCAGGTCCGGACGACCTCACCCCCCGCGCTGGCGTCCCCAAAGCGGCTGGCCGTCCGGGCGGCCATCCCCTGCCCGGGCCGCTTCGCGGCTGTTCCGGGCGGGGCACACCGCCCCAACCGCCCCGCGCCCGACCTAGCTCCGCCGCGCCCAGACCTGCATCACGTCACCGCCCACCGGCTCGGCCCGCAGCAGGTCGAACCGCGGCGCCTCTGCCAGCCGGTCGAGGCCCATCGCCCCCAGCGCCGGCTGCCCCTCGGCCCCCAGCGCCACACCCGCCGAGAACGTCACCAGCCTGTCCACCAGCCCCGCCGACAGGAGCGCCGCCGCCAGCTGTCCGCCGCCCTCGCAGAACACCCGCGTCAGCCCCGCCTGCCCCAGCGCCGCCAGCGCCGCGCCCACGTCCAGATGCCCCGCGACCACCGGCACTTCGATCAGCCGGGCGCCCCGCGCGGCCCAGGGCGCACGCGCCCCCTCGCCCGCCTCGGCCCCGTGACACAGCCACAAGGGCGCATCGCCCGCACTGGCCGCTAGCGCGCCGTTCCCCGGCAGGTCCAGCCGCCGCGACAGGATCACGCGCACCGGCTGATGCGTCACGCCAAGGCCCCGCACCGTCAGCACCGGGTCGTCCGCCCGCGCCGTGCCCGCGCCCACCATCACGGCGTCATGGGCCGCGCGCAGCGCATGCACCCGCCGCCGCGCCTCTGGCCCGGTGATCCAGCGGCTTTCGCCCGTCGCCGTGGCGATGCGCCCGTCAAGGCTGGTGGCGAGCTTCAGCGTCAGCATCGGCCGCCCCGCCGTCACCCGCGACAGGAATCCCGCCTGAAGCGCCCGCGCCTCGGCCTCCAGCACGCCCACGGTCACCTCGATCCCCGCCGCGCGCAGCCGGGCGATGCCCTGTCCGTTCACACGCGGGTCCGGATCGCCCAACGCCACCACGACGCGCGCCACCCCCGCCGCGATCAACACGTCGGCACAGGGCGGCGTCCTTCCATGATGGGAACAGGGCTCCAGCGTGACATGCGCCGTCGCGCCCCCGGCCGCCGCGCCCGCCTGCGCCAGCGCCACGGTCTCGGCATGCGGGCGCCCGCCCGGCTGGGTCCATCCCCGGCCCAGCACGCGCCCGCCCCGCTCGATCACGCAGCCCACGGCGGGGTTCGGCCAGACCCGCCCCAGCCCGCGCGCGGCCAGGGCCAGCGCATGGCGCATGTGGCGGGTGTCGGTGCCGGTCACTCTGCCTTGGGCTCGGGGCGCAACTCGCTGACGAACTTGTCGAAATCGTCGGCGGCCTGGAAATTCTTGTAGACGCTGGCGAACCGCACGTAGGCCACGGTGTCGATCCGCGCCAGCGTCTCCATCACGATCTCGCCGATCGCCTGGGACGAGATGTCGGTCTCGCCCATCGATTCCAGCCGGCGCACGATGCCGGAAATCATCTGGTCGATGCGCTCGGGCTCGATCGGGCGCTTCTGCAGGGCGATCCTGACCGACCGCTCCAGCTTGTCGCGGTCGAAATCCTCGCGCCGTCCGTTTGTCTTGATGACCACCAGGTCGCGCAGCTGCACCCGCTCATAGGTGGTGAACCGCCCGCCGCAGGCCGGGCAGAAGCGCCGGCGCCGTATCGCCACGTGATCCTCGGCAGGGCGTGAATCCTTCACCTGCGTGTCGATGTTGCCGCAAAACGGACAGCGCATGGCGTCTCCCTCGGTCCCGGTCGCAGTTTATCCACAGGCACTATAGGGGAGCCGCCAAGGATTGGGTAGAGGGAAGATGAGGCCGCAACATGCAGATATGACCCCCTGCAACGGCGCCGCGACGGCCCTAGCCCGTCGCCACCAGCGCCGCGGCCACCTTTCGCCGGTGCGGATTGGCCCGATGTTCGAAAAGGTAGATTCCTTGCCAGGTTCCAAGGACAAGATGACCCCGATTGACGGGAATCTGCAAGGATACGGGAAGGATTGCGGCCTTCAGATGCGCCGGCATGTCGTCGGGCCCCTCGCTTCGGTGGGTGATCCAGTCCATCGCGGGATCATCCGCCGGGGGCGCCAGCCGCGTCAGCCAGGACCGCAGGTCGCGCTGAACGCTGGGGTCCGCGTTCTCCTGGATCAACAGCGAACAGGACGTGTGCCGCACGAAAAGCGTCAGCACACCCTCCTGCCCGCGCACCCAGCGCGCGACCGCATCGGTGAACTCGTAAAGCCCCGCGCCGCCGGTCTCGATCACGAATTCCGTCTGCACCGCCGCTACGCCCCCGCCTCTTCCAGCGCCCGGGCCACCGCGCGCCGCGTGTCCTCGCGCGCATGATCCGCGGCCTCCAGGATCTCGGCGGCCTTCCAGAACTCGAGCGCCCCGAACCGCCGCGACGCGGGCTCGATCAGCACCGTGGGCGGGCGCGTCTCCAGCGTCCGTTCCAGCAGCGCGCGCATCATGATCCGCATCGACCCCACGGTCGCCGCCATCCCGCCCGGCACCTCGGTCGCGTCGCTGGGCGGTTCGCTGGCCACGTCGACCCCGATGCAAAGCGCCCCCTCGGGCAGCCGGTCCAGCGGCAGGTTGTTGGTCACGCCCCCGTCCACATAGACCCGCCCGCCCAACGACACGGGCCGGAAGACGCCCGGAATGGCGATCGAGGCCGCCAGCGCCGGACGCAACGGACCCTCGGTGAACGCCCTGGACGCGCGGGCGTGATAGTCCGTCGCCATCACCGTCAGGGGAATGCGCAGGTCCTCGATCCGCTCGGGGAGGCCATCGGGTTCCAGCACGCCGATCGCGGCCTCGGGATCCGCCGAAAGAATGGCGCTCAACCCCTTGAAATCCAGCTCTTTCCAGAGTTTTCGGGCGGTCTTCGACGGGGACCGCGCCAGCCCCATGACATGGTCGCGCAGGTCCGTCCCGGTCATCCCTGCGGCATAGCCCGCGCCGATCAGCGCGCCCACCGAACTTCCCGCGATGGCGGCCACCGCCACGCCCAGGTCGTCCAGCGCCTCCAGCACCGGAATGTGGCCCAGCCCCGCCGCGCCGCCCCCGCTGAGCGCAAGGGCAACGGCGGGGCCGCCGGACCGGCTCACTGGTCGAGGAAGCTGCGCAGCTTGCGCGACCGGCTGGGATGCTTCAGCTTGCGCAGCGCCTTCGCCTCGATCTGGCGGATGCGCTCGCGCGTCACGGTGAACTGCTGGCCCACCTCTTCCAGCGTGTGGTCGGTGTTCATGCCGATGCCGAACCGCATCCGCAGCACCCTCTCTTCCCGCGGCGTCAGAGAGGCCAGAACCCGCGTCGTGGTTTCCTTCAGGTTTTCCTGAATGGCCGAATCCAGCGGCAGGATCGCGTTCTTGTCCTCGATGAAATCGCCCAGCTGGCTGTCTTCCTCGTCGCCGATGGGCGTCTCAAGCGAAATCGGTTCCTTGGCGATCTTCATCACCTTGCGAACCTTCTCCAGCGGCATCTGCAGCTTTTCGGCCAGCTCTTCGGGCGTCGGTTCGCGGCCGATCTCGTGCAGCATCTGCCGGCCGGTGCGCACCAGCTTGTTGATCGTCTCGATCATGTGCACGGGGATGCGGATCGTGCGCGCCTGGTCGGCGATCGACCGGGTGATCGCCTGGCGGATCCACCACGTCGCGTAGGTCGAGAACTTGTAGCCCCGCCGATACTCGAACTTGTCCACGGCCTTCATCAGGCCGATGTTGCCTTCCTGAATGAGATCAAGGAATTGCAGGCCGCGGTTCGTGTATTTCTTGGCGATCGAGATCACCAGCCGCAGGTTCGCCTCGACCATTTCCTTCTTGGCCTGGCGGGCCTCTTTCTCGCCCTTCTGCACTTGCTGGACGATGCGGCGGAATTCGGGGATGTCGACGCCGACATACTGGCCCACCTGGGCCATTTCGGCGCGCAACTCGGCCACCTTGTCGGTAGAGCGTTCCACGAAAGCCTGCCAGCCACGGCCCGATTTCGCGGCCATCCGGTCCATCCAGGTCGGGTCAAGCTCGTAGCCCCGGTACTCGTCGATGAACTCGCGACGGTTGATCCGGGCCTGGTCGGCCAGCTTCACCATCTTGCTGTCGATCGACATGATCCGGCGGTTGATGCCGTAAAGCTGGTCGATCAGCGCCTCGATCCGGTTGTTGTGCAGGTGCAGCTCGTTCACCAGCTCGACGATCTCGGCACGGGTCTTCTGGTATTCCAGTTCCGCCGCGGCGCTGAAGCTGCCGTCCTCGTTCAGCGTCGCCGACATCCGCAGGTCCTGCATCTCGGCCAGCCGCGCATAGTCCTGCGCGATACGGTCGAGCGTTTCCAGAACACGCGGCTTCAGCGCGGCTTCCATCGCGGCCAGCGACATGTTGGCCTGGTCGTCCTCGTCGTCGTCGTCGTCGCGCCGGATCGGGTTGCCGTCGGCGTCGAGCTCGGGCTCCTTATCGGCGCCGTTGCCGCCCGAGGACGGACGTGCCGCATCGCCCAGCCCCTCGACCACGGGCGCATCGTCATCCTCCTCGCCGCCCCGGCCGAACGTCGCCTCAAGGTCGATGACATCGCGCAGCAGGATGTCCTCGCTCAAAAGCTCGTCGCGCCAGATCGTGATGGCCTGGAATGTCAGCGGGCTTTCGCACAGGCCCGCGATCATCGTGTTGCGCCCGGCTTCGATCCGCTTGGCGATGGCGATCTCGCCCTCGCGGCTCAGAAGCTCGACCGACCCCATCTCGCGCAGGTACATGCGCACCGGATCGTCGGTGCGGTCCAGCTTTTCGGTCTCGGTCGTTGCAACGGTGACTTCGCGGCTGGTCGAGGCCTCGACAATCTCGGTGCTGCCCTTGTCCTCTTCCTCGGCCTCTTCCTCCTCGATGACGTTGATGCCCATCTCGGAGAGCATCGACATCACGTCCTCGATCTGTTCCGACGACACCTGGTCGGGCGGAAGAACCTGGTTCAGCTGGTCATAGGTGATGTAGCCGCGCTCCTTGGCGGCGGCGATCATCTTCTTCACCGCGGTCTGGCTCATGTCGAGCATGACCTCGGATTCCTGCTCGTCCTGCTTCGGCTCTTCGGTGTCCTTGGCTGCCATATGGCGCTCCTGTTCGGTGGCGGGGTGCGCTCGTTTCGAATCAAATAGCGCGAATCAGTGATTCGCACACCCGTCTATCCTGAATTCTTTACGTCTTTCTCTGCATCGGGGCGACGGGACTTGCGCCCGCCGCGGCCGAAATCGATCTCGTCCAGAAGCGAGGAGAACGCCGTCCGCTCTGCCCGCCGCAACCGTGCTCCGTTCGGCCCGATATCATATTCCGCCTTGTCCTCGACCTGGCTCTTTTCCGCCCGATTGCGGGCCTCCGCCGCCTGTCCCAGCCGCCATGTGATGCCCTCGTCTGCCAGATCGCCCAGATCCTGAACCGCCTCGGCCAGTTCCGCCTCCAGCCCGCGCCGGGCCGACAGCTTGGCAAGTTCCTCGGCCACGCAAAGCTCCGCCAGTTCGGGGTCGGCGCCGGGCTGCAGGGCGGGCACCACCGCCAGATGGCTCGAAGCGAACAGGTTTTCAAGGGCCTCTGGCCCCGCCGTTGCGCGGATGTGGCCTTCGAGTGCCGCCGCATCGGCCCCGTCCGAGGCCGACAGAAGCGACAACCGCAGCACCTCGTGCCCCGGCGTGGCGAAACTCATCCCCTCCAGCTGGCCCAGGAATCTGTCCAGATGCCCGGGCTGGCGAATCAGCACCGCAAGCACCACCGCCTCGCGCAGCGCGTCCTCGGACAATCCCGAGGACGCCAGCAGCGACCCGCGCGCGGCAGGCGTCGGCCCTTCGGGCGCCCGCACCCCGCGTCCGCCCCGTCCGCGACCCGGTGCCTCGGCCCGGCGCGGGCGGAACAACTCCCACCGCAGGCGGTTCACCTCATCGCCGTAGTGACGCCGCAGCGACGGGTCGGGGATCTTGCGAATCGCCTCGCGCAGCGCCTTGTCCAGCGCCGCCTTGCGCTCGGGGCTGTCAAAGACGCGCCCCTCGGTCTCGCGCCGCCAAAGCAGCGCCACCAAAGGCTCCGCCCGGTCCAGAAGTGCGGCCATCGCCGGCGCGCCGCCGCCCCGGATCACGTCGTCGGGGTCCTGCCCCGGCGGCATCAGGCAGAACCGCAGCGAGCGTCCCGCCTCCAGTTTCGGCAGTGCCAGGTCGATCAGCCGCATCGCCGCCCTGATCCCCGCCGCGTCGCCATCCAGCGCCACGACAGGCTCCGCCGCCACCCGCCACAGCATGTCCAGCTGATGCTCGGTGATCGCGGTCCCCAGGGGCGCCACCGCCCCGCCAAAGCCCGCCTGCACAAGCGCGATCACGTCCATGTAGCCCTCGGCCACGATCACCGGCTGGCCCTTGCCCGCCGCCTCGCGCGCGGGGCCGTGGTTGAACAGCGTCCGGCCCTTGTCGAACAGCGGCGTATCGGGCGAGTTCAGGTATTTCGGCCCCGGGTTGCCCTCCATCGCGCGGCCGCCAAAGGCGATGCAGCGCCCGCGCGCGTCCCGGATCGGAAAGACGATGCGGTCGCGGAACCGGTCATAGGGCGCACCGCCATCGTCGGGCTTCGCCGCCAGCCCCGCGTCGATCACCAGCGCCGGATCGACGCCCTTGCCGGTCAGGTGGGTATAAAGCCCCTGCCGGGCCCTGGGCGCAAAGCCCACCTCCCACCGCTCCTGTGCGGCGGCATCCAGCCCCCGCCGGCCAAGGTAGTCCCGAGCCGGCCCCGCCGCTGCGGTCGCCAGCTGCATCCGGAAATGGCGCACCGCCTGCTCCATCACCTCGGCCAGTTGCGCGTTGCGGTCGGCCTTTTCCCGCGCCCGGGGATCGCGCTCGGGCATCTGCATTCCCGCCTCGCGCGCCAGGATCTCGACCGCTTCCATGAATCCCACGTTCTCGGTCTCGCGCACGAAGCTCAGCGCGTCGCCCTTCGCGTGGCAGCCAAAGCAGTAATAGAACCCCTTGCGGTCATCGACATGGAAGCTGGCGGTCTTTTCCTGGTGGAACGGGCACGGCGCCCACCAGTCGCCCTTGCCCTGGTTCGATTTTCGCATGTCCCACAAGACCTTGCGCCCCACCACCTGCGACAGGCTGGTGCGGGTCCGCAGTTCATCGAGGAAACCGGGGGGCAGACTCATGCCCGGCAGTATCGGGGCCGGGCGCGTCGATGTGAAGGGGAAACCCCCGCGTGTCCGGAGCGGGGGGCGAAGATCAGGCGCGCCGCGCCGCCACGGTGCGCATCGCCTCTGACAGCTCATGCACCGCCGTGCGCGCCATCGCGCGGAAGACCATGACGCGCCACGCCTCGGCGCCGGTCCGCGTGAGAGAGGCCGGCATGTGCCCCACCAGCGTGCGCGCCGTGGCGCTCACGGCAAAGGCCGCCTCGCGCAGGTCCACTGGCACAAGCCGGGCCAGCACATCCGCCGCGCCCGGCCCCGACAAGGTCAGCACCGCCCAGGCGTCGGACTGGTCGGTGATCGCGGCCCCCGCGACCGGCCCCGGCGCGGGGCCCAGCAGCATCGCCTGCCCCCGGCCCGTCCAGACCATCTCGCCCGCCGGGCCCGTCGTCGTCTCTCCCGGCCCCGGCAGCGGCTGGCCCAGCGCGCGCGCCACCGCCCCGTCCTGCCCGCGCAGCGGCGTGACAGACGTGATCGCCTCGGGCAGCGCCTCGTCCAGCGTCACCGCGCCAATGGTGACGGGCAACAGCCCCTCTGCCGGGGTCTTCGCGATCAGCCTAGCCACGCAGCCGCCCTCCCTCGGGGTCAAAGGCGACGGGGTCGGTCACCTCGCAGACCGTTTCCACCCCGCGCAGGTGATCGACCAGCCGCACCCTTTGCCCGTGCCGCGCGCGCCCGTTCTTCAGGAAGCCAAG
>JAUIIC010000115.1 GCA_030431935.1 Alphaproteobacteria bacterium
CATGCTCATGCCCTTGCCCCTCCGCTCGTCAGGTGGTTGCGCGCCATGCTCGACAGCTGGTCGACCGCGACGATGGTCAGGAACAGCAGGATGAAGATCGCCGCCGCCTCGTCGAAGCGGCCCTGGCCCCAGCTCATGGAACTGCGCAGCTCGTACCCGATGCCGCCCGCGCCGACGAAGCCCAGGATCGCCGAGGCGCGGATGTTGATCTCGAACCGCAGAAGCGCGTAGCTGAGGTAGTTCGGCGCCACCTGCGGCACCACGCCAAGCCACATCTTCTGGCCCCATGTCGCGCCGACGCTGGACAGGCCCTCGATGGGCTTCAGGTCCGCGTTCTCGTTGACCTCGGAAAACAGCTTGCCCAGCGCCCCGCCGGTGTGCAGCGCAATGGCGATCACCGCAGGCACCGGCCCGCCGCCCAGGATGAAGATCAGCACCAGCGCGACCACGATCTCGGGCACCGCGCGCAGGATGTCCATGACCCGGCGAAAGACCGGAATGGCTCGCGGCCAAAGCGCCATGCCCCGCGTCGCCAGCATCGAGAACACGCCCCCGACGATGGCGCCAAGCAGAGTGGATACCGCGGCGATGTTCAGCGTCTCGACCAACGCGGGCAGGTACTTGACCAGAAGGCCCGGCAGGTCGGCCCGCTTTTCCCAGGCCTCGCCCAGCACGTCGGCGGGAAAGTCCAGCATGTTGCGCCAGCCGTCCCAGAAACCGCCGGCGTTCCGGGAATCCGCGACCCAGAATCCCGACACCATCAAAAGGACGAAGACCAGAAGCGTCAGACCGCCATAAAGACGGCGCTGGCGCACCAGCGCCATGTAGTGCAACCGGATGTCGGTGACGCGCGCGGCGCCCTGTGCGGTCAGTTCGGCCATGTCACATCGCTGGGTTGGGGGCGTCCGGAAGGCACGCGCATCGCCTGTCCTCTGGAGGCCCCGGGGGTGGCCCCGCGCATCAAGGCGCGGGGCCGAAGGTCATCGGAACCGATCAGCTGTCCTGCTTCGCCTTGCGGACGGCGATGATCGTCTCGTAGGCCTCGTGGCCGATCGGCGCAAAACCGGCGGTCTCGCCAGCGGCGACGCCATAGGCGCAATCGGCGTCCTTCTCGTGCAGGCTCGACACCAGCGCGATCATCTTGTCCTTGACGTCCTGTGGCAGCGCCTTGCGCAGCACGATCGGGCCTTCCGGGATCGGCTTGGACTTCCAGATCTCGACCAGCTCGTTCATGTCGACGAGGCCGGCATCCACGGCACGGCGCAGCGCGCCAGAGTTGTAGCCATCTTCCCAAGCGCCCAGGCCATCGGCCCAGGTCACGCCGCCGTCGATGTCGCCGTTGTAGACCGCGACGATGGTCTGTTCGTGACCGCCGGTGAATTTCACCTCACCGAAGTAGTCGCCCGATTCCATCGTGGCGCCGGTGGCCATCGGGATCTCGATGGACGGGATCAGGTAGCCCGAGGTCGAGTTCGGATCGCCGAAGCCGAAGACCTTGCCCTGCATGTCCTCCAGCGAGGTGATGCCGCTGTCGACGCGGGCAAAGCCGATCGAATGATAGCTGAACGACCCGTCGAGGTTGGTCTTGACCAGCACCGGCTCGACCGCTTCGGGATCGGCGAGGTAGGCGGCGGCATAGGCCGAGGCGCCAAGCCAGGCCATGTCGATGGTGCCGCCCAACAGGCCCTGGATCACGCCGTTGTAGTCGGCGGGGGCGAACAGCTTGGTTTCGACGCCCAGCACTTCCGAGGTGTAGTCGGCCAGGCACTGGTTGTTGGCCAGCCGGTCCTGGGCGTTCTCGCCGCCCAGCAGGCCGATGCGGAATTCGGTGATCTCGTGGCCGCCGGCAAGGGCAGCGCCGGTCAGGGCCGTGGTCGCCAGGGCGGCAGCAATCAGGGTCTTCATGGGTCGTCTCCAGTTTTGGGGAAGATGGCGCCCGGGATCGGGCGGGGTCGTGAAACCTATTCGGCGGCTCATTCGGCGGCGCGGGCCACGGGGGGCACGGCCTCCAGCGTGTCTAGGCTGGTGGAGGTCGACGCTTCCGAGAACGTTTCGTCGGCGCCGTAGATTTCGCGCGCTGCGGCGGTGGACAGCTCCTCTGGCGAGCCATCGAACACCACCTGCCCGGCCCGCATCCCGATCACCCGGTCGCAGTAGCGCCGCGCGGTGTCGAGCGTGTGCAGGTTGCAGATCACCATGCGCCCGTCCTCTTCATGGATTCGGCGCAGGCTTTCCATCACGGTCTGTGCGTTCATCGGGTCGAGGCTGGCGATGGGCTCGTCGGCCAGGATCATCCGCGGCTCCTGCATCAGCGCGCGGGCGATCGCCACGCGCTGCTGCTGCCCGCCCGACAGCGCCTCGGCCCGCTTGGCCGCGTGTTCGGCGATGCCCAGCCGGTCAAGGATGCCGATGGCCCGGTGGATGTCCTCGGACGGGAACAGGTTGAACAACGTTCCCAGCGTCGAGCGCCGGTTGAGCGTGCCGTGCAGCACGTTCGATACCACGTCGAGCCGCGGCACGAGGTTGAACTGCTGAAAGATCATGGCGCAGTCGGACTGCCATGACCGCCGCGCCCTGCCCCTAAGCGCAAGGACGCTTTCGCCCTCGAACCGGATATCGCCTGCGGTCGCGTCGGTCAGTCGGTTTATCATCCGCAACAGTGTCGATTTACCGGCACCGGAGCGACCGATCACCCCGATCATCTTTGGCGTCTCGACCGAGAAACTCACACTGTCGACGGCGGTATTGCGCCCGAACGTTTTTGTCAGCGCATCGACATGAAGCAGCATGAGACCCCCCGGTTTGACACGGCGTCGATAGGGAGGCTGGACTGCAGAAAAATGTCAGCGCGACGAAAGTTTTGTAACGCCCTGTGGGTGAACCGCGCCCGGAACGCATCCCGGGGGACAACCCGGAGCAGAGAAACTGAACCGTCCCCGCCCCCGCCGTTTCGACAGGTAAAGCGCGGCATCGGCCCGCGCGAGGTTGCCGGCCGCGTCCGCCGTGCCCCCGGCCTCGCACACCGCGATCCCGATGCTGGCGGACACCCGGCAGTGAACGTCGCCGAACGGCATGGGCTCCTGCAATCGCTCCAGCAGGCGTTGTGCCAGGGCGGCCAGCCGGTCACGCCGCGTCAGGCGGGGAAAGATCAGCAGGAACTCGTCCCCGCCCATCCGCACGGCGGTGTCATCCTCGCGGATCTCGGACACCAGGATCTCGGCGGTGCGTTGCAGGACATGGTCGCCGGCGGCATGGCCGTGGGTATCGTTGACCTCCTTGAACCAGTCGAGATCGAGGTGCAGCAGCGCATGGGGCAGGCCCGCCCGTGCATAGCGCGCCAACACATGATCCAGCGCGCGCCGGTTCTTGAGCCCGGTCAGCGTATCGGTGAACGCCTGCTCCTCGGCCGCGACGCGGGCGCCTTGCAGGCGCTGGTTCAGCTTGTGGAACTCGTCCAGCACGGCGTCCTTGGCCTCGACCAGGTAAAGCAGTTCCACCGTCGGGTCGGTCGCCGCGAAGTCGCCGGCATGCAGTGCATGTCGGCCCACGGCATCGACCACCGAAATCCCGAAAGACAGGTTCACGATCAGGCCGCCCGGCATGGCGGGTTGTGCAAGTCCGGTCAGGAACGGGCCGTCCCCCCCGCACAGGCGCACGGTCAGCACCCGGCCCGCGGCATCCGCAAGGGCCCTGGCACTGTCGATCCCGCCAGGACGGCGCAGTTCGAACACCTCGAGAAACGGACGCCCGAGCACGGGGTCTTCCCCCAGCAGGCGCATGAGCGTCGGGCCGGCATGCACGATGGCGCCATCCGCGTCCAGCAGCACATGCATCGGCATCAAGCGGTCGAGCGCCGCAGCCCCGACAGTGGGAAGTTCTCGTGTCTGGCCCGAGATCATGGCGCCGGCGTCGCCAGTGCAAAAGCCCTGCCCTCGGCAAAGCGAACCTCGACCACCTCGATGGCGATCACCTCGGCCCCGTCGGGCGCACCAGCATGGTCGAGGCAGACGAGCGCGCCGAAATCATCGGCCATTGCGCGCAGCAAGCCCACCAGCACAAGCCCAAGCCCCTGCCTTTCGAAGCGGACAGTCAGCTGGAACGACCCGTTGCCTTGTTCCTCGAGGTCAAGCACCGGCATCTCCAGATCCGGCACGGCAAGCCGCGCGCGTTCGGGAAGCCGATCCAGCGAATGCAGGAAATCGACGAAGCCGACCCCGCCGAACCGCAGCAGGCGCCGCAGTCGATGCATGCGCGGATGCGATACCAGGTAGGTGCCCATGTCCTCCAGCAGGGTGGCGCGGGCCTTGACCAGATGCGCCGCCGCCGCATCGAGAACCGACCATGTCAGCGCATCGTCGTAGTTCAACATGGCCTCGAACCCCTCGGCCGGGGCGCCCGCGCGCGCGGCAATGGCCTGCCACGCCTCCACGCCGTAGCTGTCGCTCAAGAAGTTCTGCAGCGATCGGTTTATCAATCCGTGCATCTGTCCGCCGTCCCTTGAGGGCAGATTGCACCGGCCCGGGTTAACGGCAGGTCAATGTCCGGGATCAGAAATCGGTCGGGGCGCCGCCCTCGGCCTTCCTGCGCGACACGAAAGCCTCCAGTTCCTCGTGGATCGCGGCATCCATATGCGGCGGCTCGAAGCTGGCGATGATCTCCTTGAAGACCCGGTGGGCGCGCTCGGCCGTCCAGACCGCGCCGCCCAGCGCCCAGGCCTCGTAGTTGCGCCAGTCCGACACGAAGGGTTCGTAGAACGCGGTTTCATAGCGTTCCTGCGTGTGGTCCGCACCGAAGAAATGGCCGTTGGGCCCCACGCCGCGGATCGCCTCCACGGCAAGGTCGTCCGGTGCGGTCGCCGTGATCGCGGGCTCGAAATAGCGCTGGATCATCTGCAGGATCTCGCAGTCCATCACGAACTTCTCGGGGCTGGCGATCAGCCCTCCCTCCAGCCAGCCAGCGGCGTGATAGACCATGTTCGTCCCCGACTGCACCGCCGCCCAGAGCGAGTTCGAGGTCTCCCACATCGCCTGCCCGTCCGGCACGTTGGCGGCACAGACCCCCGATGACCGCAGCGGCAGCCCGTAGAAACGGGCCATCTGCCCGGTCATCTGGGTCGCGCGCATGTATTCCGGCGTCCCAAAGGCCGGCGCCCCGGATTTCATGTCCACGTTCGAGGTGAAGGTGCCGATGACGCAGGGCGCGCCGGGCGCGACGTACTGGAACAGCGCGATCGCCGACAACGCCTCGGCGATCGACAGCGCCACGGCCCCGGCCATCGTCACCGGCGCCATCGCCCCGGCCAGCGTGAAGGGCGTGACCACCACCGCCTGCCCCCGGCGGGCGCAGCGCAGGCAGCCGTCGATCATCGGGATATCGTGCTTCAGGGGCGAGGTGGAATTGATGTTGGTGTACATGTGCGGCCGCGCGGCGAAGGCGTCCTCGCTCAGCCCGCCGGCGATGCGCACCATCTCCATCACGTCCTCGACCCGCTCGGGCCCGAGCGAATAGGCATGCACGACCTTGTCAGTAAGCGTCAGCTTGTCGAACAGCACGTCCAGATGCCGCACGCTGGCATGCACGTCCACAGGTTCCACCGGATAGCCGCCGGCGAAATGGAGGCAGTTGAAATACTGGGTCAGCCGCAGAAGGTCCGCGCATTGCGCGCGCGTGCCGGGCACCTTGCCGGTTTCAAGATCCCAGTAGTTCGGTGGCGACGACACGTTCCCGAACAGGATATGCCCCTCGCCCAGCGTGATCCGTCGCTCTGGGTTGCGCGGGGTGATGTCGAAGGACGCGGGCGCCCGGCCCACCATCTCCATCACGAAATCCCGGCCCATTCGGACGTTCGTGCCGGTGACGATGCAGCCCGCCTGCCGGAACAGCCCAAGACTTTCCTCGTTCAGGAATTCGATCCCGATCTCCTCGAGGATGCGCATAGCCGCGTCGTGGATCGCGGCCACCTCATCGGCGTCGAGCGGCTCTGTCGGGCGGTCCGTGTTCAGCGGGAGTCGCCAGGGCATCTGCCGGATCGCCAGCGTCGAGGTCCTTCGCGCGTTCCCGGCCCGGCCACCGGACCGCCGCCGCCGCGTCGCTGTTTCCGCCATGTGCATCCCTCCTGCCGCGGACCCAGCAGACATCAACTGTCGCCGTCCTGATCCGCGATTTGCGACCGTCGGTGTCGCTGCGGGGATATCCCGAAGCGCTCGACCGTCAGCCGTCAGAGCGAAAGCCACTCCGGCAGGTGGCCGATGTCCGGCAGGACCGCGTCGGCGTGGGGTGCCAGTTCGGCGGCGGTGGCAGTCCCGGTCAGAACGGCGACCACGGCCATGCCCGCAGCGCGCCCGGCGTGCAGATCGTGCAGGCTGTCGCCGACCATCACAACCTCGGCGGGATCGAGCCCGACCGCCTCGGCGAACCCGATGCACATGCCGGGCGCGGGCTTGCCCCCGAACCCGGAATCGTAGCCCGCGACAAAATCGAACGCCTCGGAGATGCCCACGGCGGACAGATGCGCCCGCGCCGGCACCTCTGCATCGTTGGTGGCCACGCCAAGCTTCAGTCCGGCAGCCCGCAGCCGCGCCATCAGGGGCGCAAGCGGCACCGCCTCGGCCAGGGGCGCCACGGCCGCCATCTCGTCCAGGCGCGCGGTGACCTCGGCCGGGGTCGCGCCCGGCAGCCCCGCGGCCAGCAGCGTCGCCACTTCCTCGGGCGTCCCCGCGATCACCGGGCTGGTGCGATCGAAGGCCACGCGCCGCCTGTCGAAGCCGATGCGCGCCGCCAGGTCGTCGGCGAGGGCCGCATCTCCCCTTGCGAGATCCAAAAGGGCTCCCACCGCCCAGACCGCCCAGGTTGCATTGAAATCGAAAAGGGTTCCGTCCTTGTCGAACAGCACGCCCCGGATCGTCTTGTTCATCCCGCCGCCTCCAATCTGTCCATGGCCCCCCGCCCAAGACGACTCGCGCGCGTTGACAGTCGCTTGCGATTACAGGACGCTGCGCGCCATGACACCGCGTTCCCCATACAGGCTGCACGCCTCGCTTGGCTATCAGCTTTCACTGGCCTCTCGCCTGCAGGAACGGCGCATGGACGAAGGCCTGCGCGGAATCGGACTGACCCGCACGACATGGTGCGTCCTGCTGGCCGTGGGAAACGAGGCGCTGACGCAGCCGTCCGAGATCGCGGCCTTCGTGGGCATCGACCGCACCGCGACCTCTCGCGCGCTGCGCCAGATGGAGGAAGCCGGGCTGATCGACCGCAGCGTCGGCTGCCCCGAGGACGGCGGCGGAGACAAGCGCACCCGCACCGTGGCCCTGACGCCGCTGGGACGGCAACGGCTGGCCGAGGGCACGCCCCTGGCCGAGGAAAACGCCCGCGTGCTCGAAAGCCGCCTCGAACCGGCCGAACGCGACCTTCTCATGCGCCTCCTCGGCAAGGTCCGCATGGGCGAGCGCGTCTCTCTGACCCGCCTCTGACAGGGCTCAGGTCCAGTGCATCTGCGCGCCGCCGGGCAAAGCGTGTCGGGCCCGCATCGGATCGTCATACGCCAGGCCATGGGCATCGCAGAACGCCACCACCCAGGCATCGTCCATCGCCAGAAAGTCTAGGACGGCGCCCAGGAAATCCGGATCGCCCGCCCGCGCCCTGACATCGTCGAGCCCCGCCCCCGTGGCCCCGAGGAACACGGGCAACAGGTCTTCATGCGCCACCAGCCACCCAAGCGCATGAAGCGCGATCGTTTCGGCGTTTTCCTGCTTCATTTCCCCTCCAGCCGCTCGGGCAGAAACCAAATGTTAACCGTTGGCCGCCTAGGTACGGATATCCCACACGGCATTTGAGGCAAAATCGAGGGGAAGAATGGCCGGGCGCATTCTGATTGTCGACGCGGTCGCGACCAACAGGATCATCCTGCGGGTCAAGCTCGCCGCGGCCTGTTACCATGTGATGCAGGCCGAGACCACGAAGGACGCGCTCCGGCTGGCGGCGTCCGAAGCGCCGGACCTCGTGTTGCTGGATCAGTCAGGAGACACCGGCTTCGGGCTGGAGGTGTGCAGGGCCCTGCGCGCCGATCCCAGGTGCAGCGGCATTCCCATCGTGATGACCACGCCCGCGCGGGACGGCGCATGCCGTCGTGCGGCCTTCCTGGCGGGTGCCGACGTGGTGCTTGCCCGCCCGCTGGACGAGGCGATGCTTCTGGCGCGCGTCCGCGGCCTCCTGCGCGCCGCCGCCCGCAGAACGGAACTTTGCCCCGCCGGGTCCGAAGCCGCCTTCGGTCTGGCGGAGCACGCGGCAGGCGCGTTCGAGGGTCCGGGCCGCATCGCCGTGATCGCTCCGACGCTGACCGAAGCCGTGTCGTGGCGGCAGCGGATCGAGGCGAGCCCTGGCCACGGCGTCCAGGCGCTCGCTGCCGTCGGGGCGCTCGATGCGCTCAGCCAGGCGGCGCCTGAACTCGTGCTGATCGTCCCGGGTCAGGGCTCCAGCGGCGGCGCAGCGGCCCTTCGCCTGTTGTCTGACCTGCAAAGCCGGGCGGAAACCCGCACCTGCGGGGTCCTGATGATCGAACCACCGCAGGACGGCATCGTCGGCGTGACCGCGCTCGACCTGGGGCTGGGCGACCTTATCGAACCGGACGTCTCGGACGCGGAACTGGCCCTGCGCGTCGGTCGCCAATTGCGGGCCAAGCGCGAAACGGACCGCATGCGCGATGCCCTCGGGAACGGGGTGCGCGCCGCGCTGCGCGATCCGCTGACGGGGCTCTACAACCGCCGCTACGCGCTGCAACGGCTGGAACGCATCGCCCGCGCCGCACTTGCGAACGGCCGGCCCTTTGCGGTGATGGTCCTGGACATCGACCGGTTCAAGCGCGTCAATGACAGCTACGGCCATGCCGCAGGGGACGAGGTTCTGAAAATCGTCGCAGAGCGCCTGCGGGCCAGCCTGCGCCAGTCCGACATGGTCGCCCGGATCGGTGGCGAGGAATTCCTCGTCGTGTTGCCGGATACCAACCCGCAGCGCGCCCGCCGGCGCGCCGAACGCCTGCGCCGCGCGGTCGGCAGGACACCCGTGGTCCTTCCCGGCGACCGTGGAAGCATAACCGTGACGCTCAGCATCGGCGTCGCCCTTGGGGGCCAGCCCGACGCGGCGACAACCCCGTTCCTGACGGTCGAACATGCCGACCGGGCGCTCTACACGGCGAAATCCGACGGGCGCAACCAGGTGATCGTCAGCGCCGCCGCCACCTGAAACGGTCAGTCGCGCGAAGCAGGCCGTTCACCATTTGCACCCGGCGGCCGGCGGCGCAGAAGACGGTCAAGCCGTTCGGCATAGGCCGCGCGCTCGGCGGCATCCATCTGCGAAAGATTTGAAATCAACAACTCCTGGCCGACCTGCTGCCAATCCGACAGCGCCGCCTGCTGTTGCGACAAGAGCCGGTCGAGCGCCGCCACATCAAGTGTGTCCGCCCGAAGGAGCGTCAGAAGCTCCTCGAACTGACGCCGGACCTGTGCGCGGTGTTCGCGCAACCCGTTGCCCTCGCGCCGGGCGGCCTGCACAAGCAGCTTTCGGTCCTCGACCTCCAGCGCAGCCACGTAGGGGCCGAAGCCAAGATCGGCGGCTTCCGGGCGCTTGTCGGGTGCCCTTTCGGGCCCACCGCCCAGAAGCGTGCCGGCCACCAGCCCCACCACCAGCAGGTTCAACGACAGCGACAGGATCAGGATGATCCGCCCCCAGGGCCAGCCGCGCACGGTCTTGGGCGTTTCGCCGGTCATCCCTATCCCTCGTCGAAAAAGCCCGTCAGGCCCGGCAGAAGATCCACCATGTGATAGTCGTCGATGACCTCGCCCGCGACGAGGCCGCTCGACAGTGTCGCCAGGGCCCCCGGCGACGCGATCCCGATCGCCAGCCCAGCGACCCCGGCCGTGGCCAGCCCGGCAAGCCCGGGCCAACCGCCCAAGCCCGACAGAAGCCGCGCCAGCAGACCCGGCCCGGCCGGCTGCGCCGGGGCCGGTGCGCTCCAGCCATCGGCAACGCCGTCGGAGTCGGCCAGCACCCGGCGCATCAGCGCCTCCGAGGGCTCCGCCGCATCCGATGCGGCGGCAGAAAACAGCGCCTCGAGTTCGGTGTCGGTCAGTGGTCGCTTCTCAGCCATCTTCAAACCCCAGTTCCTCGCGCCGCCCGGCCAGGGCCGATGCCAGCGCCCGCTTGCCCCGGGCGGTCAGACTTTCGACCGCCTCGACGCCGATGTCCATGATCTCGGCAATCTCGGGATTGCCCAGACCCTCGATGTGGCGCAGCACCACCGCCTGCCGCTGCCGCTCGGGCAGAGTGTCCAGCGCCGCCTGCAAGGCATCGGCGCGTTGCCGCGCCTGCAGCCCCTCGGCGGCACCGGGCCGGTCGTCTTCCGGCTCGGCCACCTCGTCCAGTCCGACGCCGCGCGCCTTGCGAAGCCGGTCGGTGCACAGGTTCGACGCCACGCGGTAAAGCCATGTCGTCACCTTCGCCTCGCCCTGCCGCCAGTCCGGCGCGATCCGCCAGAGCCGCAGCATGGCCTCCTGCGTCACGTCCTCGGCCTCGGCCCTGTCCTTCAGCATCCGGGCCGCGAACCCCAACACCCGTGGCGTCAGCCGCGCCGTCAGAACGCGCGCCGCAAGCCGCTCGCCGTTGCCGAAGGCAACCAGCAGAGCCTCGTCGGATAGCTCGTTCAGGGAGTCGAAGGGCATGACCATGTGCCGTCATGGGTATCCTGACCGGGGTGGCGGCGTCCATCGGCGGTGCCGCGCAAGGGACGACTGCGCGGCACCGCCTGCGGGCCTCAGTTGTTGCGGTGGCCGTGCTGGCCCCGCTCACCGGGCTTGCCGTGTTTCATGAACCGGGCCTCGGCCATCTCCTCACGGGTGATCGCGCCGTCGCCGTCGGCGTCCAGCCGCTCGAACATGCGCTCCATGCGGCTGGCATGCCGGCCCTCGTCCATTTCCTCCTGGCTGAGCACACCGTCGCCGTTGGCGTCCAGCCGCTCGACCATGCCTTCCACCTTGCGGCGCTGTTCTTCCAGGCGTCGGGCCTCGGCGGCGGCCACCAGCTCCTCGACGCTCAACACGCCGTCGCCGTTGGTGTCGGCCTCGACAAAGCGGGCCAGGGCGCCGGCCTCGATCTCGGCCTCGGTCACCGTGCCATCGGCATCGGTGTCGAACGTGGCAAAGAACATCTCGATCCGCTGCTCGGGGTCGCCGTTCGCGGCGCCGGGGCCGCGCGGGCCGGCCTGTTGCGCGGCCAAGGGCAGCGCAGCGGTCAGAAGCGCGACGCCTGCGGCGGCGAAGACGGTGCGGTTGATCCAGGTCTTGCGGGTCATGTCGTGATCCTTTCGGGTTCGGTCTCGATGGGTCCGTTGCTTTGGCGCGGCCTTGTCTGCCGTGCTCTGGATGATGAACGGGCCCAAGCGCGGGTTCCGTCGCGCCATCGCGAAAAAACTTCACCGGCCCGTTTTGCGACATCCCGACGCAACGGCACTTCGCCGCCTGTTCCTCTGCACACAGGTGCGTATGGTCACCGGCGTCGAACCAAGGAAACGCCCGCAAGTGACCCCCGCCGCATGACCGTTCCCGCCTTCAAGACCGATCCGCAGGATGATGACGCGACCGGGTCCGCGCCCATCGCGGACCGTCCGGTCTGGCCGGCAATCCGCCGGGGCTGGCGCCGACGCTGCCCCCAATGCGGCGCCGGGCCGATGCTGCGCGGCTACCTGTCGGTGCGCAACGCCTGCCCGGTCTGTGGAGAATCGCTGCATCACCACCGCGCCGACGACGGGCCGGCCTACCTGACGATCCTGATCGTCGGCCACATCATGGCCCCGCTGATCCTCTGGGCCTTCACCACCTTCCGCCCGGAACCGCTTGTGCTGGCGGCGATCTTCTCGGTTGGCTGCGTGGCGCTTTCGCTTTATCTCTTGCCCCGACTGAAGGGGACGATCGTTGCGATCCAGTGGGCCAAGCGCATGCACGGGTTCGGTGCCGCGGCCTGATCCCCCCGGGTGAAAGGCACAGATGTCCAAGGCTGATATCCGCAACGCGGCCACCGTGATCCTGGTACGGGATCCGGACACCTGTCCACGTGTGCTGATGGGACAGCGCGGCGCGAACGCCGCCTTCATGCCGTCACGCTTCGTCTTTCCCGGCGGCGCGCTCGATCCCGGCGACCGCGACGTGCCGCTGGCCGCGCCGCTCGACCCGGGATGCGCGGCCCGGCTGGCAGAGGACGCGCCTGACTGGATGCCGAACGCGCTGGCCGCGGCCGCCGTGCGCGAGGTCTGGGAAGAAACGGGCCTGATCCTCGGCGCACCGGGAGACTGGCCCGGAGTGGTGCCGCCGGACTGGACGGATTTCGCGGCCACCGGCCACCTGCCCTCGCCCACGGGCCTGTCCTTCGTCTTCCGCGCCCTGACGCCGCCGGGCCGCCCCCGCCGCTTCGACGCGCGCTTCTTTCTTGCCGACGCTGCCCACCTGCGCGGCGATCCCGACGATTTCGACCGCGCCTCGGACGAACTCAGCCACCTGCAATGGATCCCGCTGGACGAGGTGCGCGCCTTTCACATGCCCTTCATAACAGAGGTCGTGCTGGCAGAGGTCGCCGCCGCCCTCCCCTGTCTCGACGCCCCCGACAGCGTGCCGTTCTTCCGCAACGACGACGAGGAAAGCCTGTTCCTGCGGCTGGGCGGCCGGCCTCTGGACCAGCTTCACAAGTAAAGCACGAGGATGACGATCGCCG
>JAUIIC010000116.1 GCA_030431935.1 Alphaproteobacteria bacterium
ATGCCGAGCGCATCACGGCAGAGGCGCTGAACGGCGACCAGATCCTCGTGGATGGCGAGCAGGGTGTCGTCCACCTGCGTCCCGAAGACAGCATCGTCACCGCGTTCCGCGACAAGATCGCGATGCAGGCCGAGGCGCAGCAGCGCTACATCTCGCTGCGGGACGAACCGGCGACGACCCGCTGCGGCCAGACGATCGCGCTTCACATGAACGCGGGTCTCATGGCCGACCTGCCGTCGCTGGAAGGCTCGGGCGCCGAGGGCGTCGGCCTGTTCCGGACAGAGCTTCAGTTCCTGATCCGCAACCAGATGCCGCGCCGCTCCGAGCTCGTCGGCATCTACGCCCGCGTGCTGGATGCCGCCAAGGGCAAGCGCGTGGTGTTCCGCACGCTCGACATCGGGTCTGACAAGGTCCTGCCCTACATGAAGCCGACGGACGAGCCGAACCCCGCGCTCGGCTGGCGGGCGATCCGGGTGGGACTGGACAAGCCCGGCGTGATGCGGATGCAGCTTCAGGCCCTGATCCGCGCGGCGGCGGGCCGTCCCCTGACGGTCATGTTCCCCTTCGTGGCGCAGTTCGACGAATACCGGGCGGCGCGCGACCATACCTTGCGCGAGATCGAGCGGGAGAGGGCCTTGGGCCACGTCCTGCCGGAAAGCCTCGAGATCGGGGCGATGCTGGAGACCCCGAGCCTCGCCTTCGCGCCACGCCAGTTCTTCGAGATGACGGATTTTGTGTCGATCGGCGGCAATGACCTGAAGCAGTTCTTCTTTGCCGCCGACCGCGAGAATGAACGTGTGCGCCGCCGCTATGATACGCTCAACGTCAGTTTCCTGAGCTTGATCGAACGGATCGTTGACCGTTGCGCCGAAGCGGGCACGCCCGTGTCCTTTTGCGGCGAGGACGCAGGCCGCCCGATCGAGGCGATGTGCTTTGCCGCGATGGGATTGCGCTCGCTGTCGATGCGCCCCGCGTCGATCGGCCCGGTGAAGCACCTCTTGCGCCGCGTCGATCTTGGCGAAGCGCGCAAGGTGATCGACGAAGCGCGCGCCAGCGGCGCCCAGTCGGTGCGCCCCGCCGTCATGGACTGGCTGGCCCGACAGGGCTGATCCACCGCTTCATACCGCCGTCACACTTCCTTCGCAGCTCCGTTACGCGGCGTGGATAGTCGGGTTTTTGCGAACACGCGCTGTCTGACCGGCCGATGCAGATGGGATGCCATGCGCCCGCCTCCGCCGGAACCCGATATCTGGATAATGGAGCTTCGTATGAAGGACTTCGAACGCGACTACCCCGACCACACCGAGGCCATGGGCTACGAACACGGTGACGAGCCGCCGTGCAACGCCTCGGACAACCGCAACTTCTACGACGTGATGGACGTCAACCTGAAGCGCCGCGGCTTCCTGATGGGCGGGCTTGCCACCATCGCCACGGGGCTCTTCGGCAATGCCCTGACCTCGAAGGCGGCGTTGGCGCAGTCGGCCTCGTCCGGCGCGATGCTGGGCTTCGCCCCCGTCCCGGTCAGCTTCGACGACACCGTGGTCGTGCCCGAAGGCTACAGCGTGCAGGTTCTGGGCGCCTGGGGCGACCCGATCACCGGCGACATGCCCGCCTACAGCGCTGCGAACACCGGTGCCGAGCAGGGCATGCAGATCGGCCAGCACCATGACGGGATGCACTATTTCCCCATCGACGGGTCGTCCGAAGACGGTCTCTTGGTCGTGAACCACGAATACATCGAGCCGCGTTTCCTGCACGCCGCCAAGTACAAGGGCATGGAACTGCGCAACCGTGACGTCGTCTATGATGCGGACGGCAAGCGGGACGATGACGAAGTCCTGAAGGAGATGAACGCACACGGCATCTCGATCTACCGCACGGCCAAGCAGGCGGACGGCACCTGGGCCATCGTTCAGGACCCGCACAACCGACGCATCACCGCGCTGACGCCGATGGAGATCTCGGGGCCCGTCCGCGGCTCTTCGCATGTCCGGACGAAGTATTCGCCGGACGGCACCATGACGCGCGGCACCGTCAACAACTGCGCCCACGGCGTGACCCCCTGGGGCACCTACATGGCAGCAGAGGAAAACTGGGCCGGCTATTTCTCGAACACCGACCAGATCGACCAGAAACCCGACCTGCCGCGCGAACATGCCCGCTACGGCGTGTCCACGAACCCGAACGGCAGTCGCTATGGCTGGCACCTGGCGGCTTCGGGGGCGGATGAATACGTGCGCTTCAACGCCTCGGCCACGGGTGCCTCGGCCACCGAGGACTACCGCAACGAGCCCAACACCTATGGCTACATGGTCGAGATCGACCCCTTCGATCCGACCTCGACGCCCATCAAGCGCACCCATCTGGGCCGCTTCGCCCATGAAGGCGTGGTGTTCGCCCCCGCCGTCGAGGGCGCGCCTGTGGTCTGCTACTCGGGCGACGACGCGCGGTTCGAGTACATCTACAAGTTCGTCTCGGACGGACTTTATGTTCCGGGCCAGACCGACGGCTCGATCCTCGACACCGGCACGCTTTACGTCGCCAAGTTCAACGACGACGGCACCGGCGAGTGGATCGCGCTGGAACCCGGTCGTAACGGGTTGACGCCCGCCAACGGCTTCGCCGACCTGGCCGATATCCTGGTGAACACCCGTCTTGCCGCCGATTTCGTGGGCGCCACCAAGATGGACCGCCCGGAATGGGGCACGGTCGATCCGAACTCGGGCGAAGTGTACTTCACGCTCACCAACAACTCGCGCCGCAGCCTGGCGCAGGTCGATCCTGTGAACCCGCGCGCCGAGAACAACTTTGGCCAGATCGTGCGCTGGCGCTACGACAACGCCGACCACACCCGGGCGAGCTTCGACTGGGATCTCTTCGTGATTGCTGGCACACCGCGCCAGTCGGTGACCTTTGCCGGCGGTGCGCTGGGCGACGATTCGATGTTCGCCTGCCCGGACGGGATCTGGTGCGACAGCGACTCGCGCCTGTGGATCCAGACGGACATGGGCGATCTCGGCCCGGACTACGCGGGCCCGCTCAAGGACTTCGGCATGAACGGGATGCTGGCCGCGAACCCCGCGACCGGCGAGATCCGCCGCTTCCTGACCGGCCCCTGGGGGCAGGAGTGCACGGGCGTCATCACCACGCCGGACCAGAAGACGATGTTCGTCAACTTCCAGCATCCGGGCGGCCATGCCTCGCCCGTGCAGTTCGCCGCCGGTGACATGGGCTCGACCTGGCCCGATCGCGACGCGACGATCCCGCCGCGCTCGGCGACCATCGTCATCACGCGCGACGACGGCGGCATCATCGGCGCCTGACGCCAAACGCACATGAACCCCGGGGCGTCCCGCACCTGCGGGGCGCCCCTTTCAGTCGCGCTGCGCCCGCTCGACCTTTCCGGCGATCCCGTGCCACGCGCCGGGGACAAGCGCACGGCCCAGCACCCGTTCGGGGTTCGTGGGCGGCGGCATCTCGACATCGTTCAGGCGCTCGAAGCCGAAGCGCCCGTAATAGGGCGCGTCGCCCACCAGCATCACCCGTTCCCAGCCCAGGCGCGTCGCGATGGTAAGGCTTTCCTCGATCAGCCGGGCCGCCAGCCCTTCGCCCTGCCGGATCGGATGCACGGCGACAGGCCCGAGCAGCAGGGCCTCTGCCGCGCCGATCCGCACCGGCCAGTAACGGATCGCCCCCGCCACGGCGCCGAATTCATCGTGCAGGACAAGGCACAGCTCGCGCACCGGATCGACGCCGTCCCGCAGGCGGTAGGACGACAGCGCTTCGCGCCCGGGGGCGAAGCACAGGTCGTAAAGCGCCTCGACGTCCCACCAGTCCTCTGGCTGTTCCCTGCTCAGCCGGTCCACGCGGCCCTCCGGTTTTTTGCTGGAAACGCGCCTAGCACGGGGCTAGGTGACCGGCAACGCAACGCGAGAGGCATCATGTTCTACCGACCGAAAGACGGCCACGGCCTGCCGCACAATCCGTTCAACGCGCTGGTCACCCCCCGGCCCATCGGCTGGATCTCGACCCGGGGTGCGGACGGCTCGGAAAACCTGGCGCCCTATTCCTTCTTCAACGCCGTCTCCTATGTGCCGCCGCAGGTCATGTTCGCGTCGACCTATGCCAAGCCTGACCGGGACGGAACGAAGGACAGCGTGGCGCTGATCCGCGAAACGGGAGTCTTCTGCGTCAACGTGGTGGGCTTCGACATGCTGGACGCCATGAACGTCACCTCGGCGCACTACCCCGCCGGCGTGGACGAGTTCGAGAAGGCGGGCCTGCCGAAGCTGCCCTGCACCGAGATCGCCTGCTCGCGCGTGGACGGCGCCCCGATCCACATGGAATGCCGCATGGTCAAGATCGTGGACCTGCCGGGCGAGGCGAACCAGGTCGTCTTCGGCGAGGTCGTGGGCGTCCACATCCGCGACGAGATCCTGACCGATGGCATGATCGACATCACCAAGTACCACCCGCTCTCGCGGATGGGCTATCGCGACTATACCGTGGTGAAAGAGGTCTTCACCCTAGCGCGGCCCGACGACTGATCCGCGCCGCGCGCGTCAGTGCGCGCCCGACAGCTGCCCAGTCCGCACCGAGTAGTTGACCGCGATGCCATAGTCCGGGTCGTCGTCGCTATCGACGATGAGCTGCCCTGCCCGGCTGAGCAACTGGTGACAATCCCGGCTGAGGTGGCGCAGCTGGATGGACTTGCCCGCCGCCTCGTACCTAGCCGCCACGGCCTCGATCGCCGTCAGCGCCGACTGATCCACCACCCGGCTTTCGGCAAAGTCCACGACCACGCGCGAGGGATCGTCCTCGGGCGTGAAGAGTTCGGTGAAGCCGTCGGTCGACCCGAAGAAAAGCGGCCCCTGCACCTGGTAGACCTTGGCGCCCTCCGGCGTGAGGTAGCTGCGCGCATGGATGCGCTTGGCATTGTTCCACGCATAAGCCAGCGCGGAGACGATCACGCCCACGACCACCGCGATGGCAAGGTCGGTCAGCACCGTCGTCACCGTCACCAGCAGCATGACCAGCGCATCGGTCAGCGGGATCTTGCGCAGGATCATCAGCGAGTTCCATGCGAAGGTGCCGATCACCACCATGAACATGACGCCCACCAGCGCCGCCAGCGGGATCTGCTCGATCAGCGGGCTGGCCACCACGATGAACAGCAGCAGGCAAAGCGCCGCAGTGATGCCCGCGATGCGCGTGCGCCCGCCCGACTTCACGTTGATCATGGATTGCCCGATCATCGCGCAACCGCCCATGCCGCCGAAAAAGCCGGTGACGGTGTTGGCCACGCCCTGCGCGACGCATTCCTGGCTGGCGCCGCCGCGTTCGCCGGTGATCTCGCCCACGAGGTTCAGCGTCAGCAGGCTTTCGATCAGTCCGATCGCCGCAAGGATCAGGGCGTAGGGCAGGACGATCTGCAACGTCTCCAGCGTCAGCGGCACCATCGGGATGTGGAACGCGGGCAGCCCGCCCTCGATTGAGGCCATGTCGCCCACGCGCGGCACGTCCAGCCCGAAGACGATGACCACAAGCCCGGTGATCGCGATCCCGGCAAGCGGCGCGGGAATGGCGGAGGTCATACGGGGCAGCAGCCAGATCACCGCCATGGTCAGCGCGACAAGCGCCAGCATCATCGCCAGCGGCGCGCCCGACAGCCATTCGCCGTTCGCCATGCCATGCCCTGCCGCATCGGCGGACCCCGGCACCTGGAACTGGGACAACTGCGCCAGGAAGATCACGATGGCCAGCCCGTTGACGAAGCCGAGCATCACCGGATGCGGCACCAGCCGGATGAACTTGCCAAGACGGAAGACGCCCGCGCCGATCTGGATCGCGCCCATCAGCACCACGGCGGCGAAGAGGTATTCCACCCCGTGCTGGGCCACCAGGGACACCATCACGACGGCCAGCGCGCCCGTGGCGCCCGAGATCATGCCGGGCCGCCCGCCGATCAGCGCCGTGATGAGGCCCACGATGAACGCCGCGTAAAGGCCGACCAGCGGATGCACGCCCGCGACGAAGGCAAAGGCCACAGCCTCGGGCACCAGCGCAAGTGCCACGGTCAGACCCGCCAGAAGCTCGATCCGCAACCGCGACGGCGACAGCCCCCCCTGCAGCGCTTGGGAAAAAGAAGGGGTGTGTCCGCCAAGGGCGGCCATCAAGGCTCTGGTCATGGAAGGTCCGTTCGCGCGAAAATTTCTTTCTGGTCTCTCCACCTAGCGGATTTCGCTGCAGATGCACGGTATTCTTGGGCATACCTGCCCTGTCCCGCGCGCAAACCGGCCTTGACTGTTGATCTTCCCGTGCGACGGGCCACTATGCGCCCTGCACAGCAGAGGCGGGAGCGGGACATGACGGACACGGTTATCGGGATCATCGGCGGATCGGGCGTCTACGACATCGACGGTCTTCAGGACGCCGAGTGGACGACCGTGGGCACGCCCTGGGGGATGCCCTCGGACCAGATCCTGACCGGTACGCTGAACGGGGTGAGGATGGCCTTCCTGCCGCGACACGGGCGCGGCCATGTCCATACGCCCACGACCGTGCCCTACCGCGCCAACATCGACGCGCTGAAACGCCTCGGCGTCACGGATGTTTTCAGCGTCTCTGCCTGCGGCTCGTTCCGCGAAGAGATGGCCCCCGGCGATTTCGTGATCGTCGACCAGTTCATCGACCGCACCTTCGGGCGCGACAAGTCCTTCTTCGGGCCGGGCTTCGTCGCCCATGTCTCGGTCGCGCACCCCACTTGCCCGCGCCTGGGCGAGGTCGCCGAGACCGCGGCGCGCGGCGCCGGGATCACCGTGCACCAGGGCGGAACCTACCTGGCGATGGAGGGGCCGCAGTTCTCGACGCTGGCCGAATCGAAGCTCTACCGCGAAGTCTGGGGCTGCGACGTGATCGGCATGACGAACATGCCCGAGGCCAAGCTCGCCCGCGAGGCAGAGCTTTGTTATGCCTCCATCGCCATGGTGACGGACTACGACAGCTGGCACCCCGATCATGGCGAGGTGGACGTCACCGACATCATCCGCACCGCCGGCGAGAACGCAGACAAGGCCCGCGCACTGGTCAAGCGCCTGCCGGACCTGCTATCGCCGGACCGCGCGCCCTGTCCGCATGGCTGCGACCGCGCCCTAGAATTCGCCATACTGACCGCGCCGGACAAGCGCGATCCCGAGATGGTGAAAAAGCTCGACGCCGTGGCCGGGCGCATCCTGCGGGACGCATGACCGCCCCGCCCCGCAGGGTTGTCGTCCTCGGGGCGGACGGGTTCATCGGGCGGCACATCGCCTTTCACCTGCGCGACACGGGCTGGCAGGTGCTTGCCGTCGCCCGCCGGCCCCGGCGGCTGGAACGCATGGGGTTCGCCACCCTGCGCGCCGATCTGGCCGATCCGGCCAGCCACGACCCCGCCTTCTGGCGCCCGCATCTTGGCGGCGGCGCGGCCATCGTCAACGCCGCGGGGCTCTTGACCGCGTCCGAGGCCGGGTTCGAGGCGGTGCACGTGCTGGCCCCCCGCGCCGCCTATGCCGCAATGGACCCCGAGGCGCCGGGCATCCTGATCTCGGCGGTTGGCATCGAGGCGGATACCCCCTTCGCCCGCTGGCGCCGGGCGGGCGAGGCCGAGGCCGCCACGGCAGGCGTCACCATCCTGCGGCCCGGGCTGGTGATGGGCGACACGTCCTATGGCGGCACCTCGCTGGCGCGAGCGCTTGCCGCGCTGCCGTTGGTCCTGCCGGTGGTGGGCGACGGCGCCCAGCGATTCAACCCGGTCCATGTCGCCGAGCTGGCGCGCTGCGCCTCTGCCTGTCTCGACACACCGCCCGGCCCCGGCGCGCATGACATCGGCGGCCCCGAGACGCTGAGCCAGGCCGACCTGCTGGCGCTCTTGCGGGGATGGCTGGGCCTTGAGCCGGCACGGGTGCTGCGCCTGCCGCTCTCTCTCGCCCATGCGCTGGGGCGGGTGGGAGACGCCCTGCGGCTCGGGCCGGTGTCCGTCACCTCGGTCGCGCAGTTGCAGGCCGGCGTCCTGGCGCGGACATCCCCAGCGGTGCCCGAGCCGCCGGCGCTGGGTGTCAGCCGGTTCATGATGGCCCGCCCCGCCGGCACGCAGGACCTGTGGCACGCGCGGCTCTACCTGCTGCGCCCGGCGCTGCGGCTGGTGCTGGCCATGCTCTGGCTGCTGTCCGGGCTTCTGGGGCTGTTTCTCCCGTCCCATACCTTCCTGCCGCTGGTGCCCGCCGGGCCGCTGCCGGAGACGGCGCTGATCGTCCTTGCCCGGCTCGGCGGGCTGGCCGACCTGCTGCTGGCCGGGGCGCTCTTGCGGGGCTGGCGTCCCCGGCTTGTGGGATGGGCGCAGCTGGCCCTTGTGACGGGCTACACCGCCGCCTTTACCCTGCTCGCGCCCGCGCTCTGGCTCTTGCCGCTGGGCGGGCTTCTGAAGAACCTGCCGATCCTGCTGCTGATCGTGGTCTGGATGGTGCTGGAGGACGAGCGGTGATCGCCGACCCCTACCTCCTGCTGAAATGGCTGCACATCCTGTCGGCCACGGTGCTTTTCGGCACCGGCATCGGCACGGCCTTCCAGATGGTCTGGGCGATGCGGGGGCGGGACGCCAGGGTGGTGCATCGCGTCGCCTCGGGCGTGGTTCTGGCGGACTGGCTCTTCACGACGCCCGCCGGCATCGTCCAGCCGCTGAGCGGGCTCGGGCTTGTCTACCTGCAGGGGTACCCGCTGACAGAGCCGTGGCTGGTGGCAACATACGCGCTGTACCTGATGGCCTTCGCCTGCTGGGCGCCGGTGGTGGTCCTGCAGATCCGCATCCGTGACCTCGCCGCCGACGCCGCGCGGCAGGGCGCGCCGCTTCCCCGGGCGGCGTGGCGGGCCTATCGCGCCTGGTTCGCGCTGGGATGGCCCGCGTTCCTGGGCCTGGCCGCCGTCTTCTGGCTGATGGTCGCGCGACCGCCGCTTTGGGGCTGAGCCGGGCTCAGGCCCCGTTTTCCTTCATGAAGCTCCGGATGAAGCGCCGGATCTCGCGCGAGGCGCTGGTGTCCATCTTCTTGCAGAGCTTGACGAATTCGTCGCGCTCGTCCTTGTCGAGCCGCAGGATCAGCTGGCCGTCCTTCTTCTCGGACTTCTTTTCGATCTTCTTGTTCACGGTTTCGTAACGCCCTTGACGCAACATATAGCAAACGTATATACAATCACTATACAAGGGCAGTGTAACTCGCTCGAATAAGAAAGGAAATGAAATGAGCCCCTATCTCGCGAAATGCCTCCTGCTGCGTGACCGCATGGACTGGAATCGCAAGCATCTCCCGTGGATTCCTGAAAGCATGTACCGGCTCTATCGCACGGTCCGCCGCTGACGGTCCGGGGGCGCTACCCGGCGCCCCCCGCCCCATGGGGTTGCACAGACCCCGGCCATGGACGACAAGCGAAGCGATCCGTCGTCAGAGGCCCGAAGATGCAGAAACGCCCCGAGATAAAGGACTACATCCGAACCATCGTGGATTTCCCCCACGAAGGCATCATGTTCCGCGATGTCACCACGCTTTTCGCCGACCCGCGCGGCTTTCGCATGGCGGTCGACCAGATGCTGCACCCCTACATGGGGCTGGAGATCGACAAGGTCGTCGGGCTGGAGGCCCGCGGCTTCATCCTGGGCGGCGCCATCGCGCACCAGCTGGCCAAGGGCTTTGTCCCCGTCCGCAAGAAGGGCAAGCTGCCCGGCACCACGATCAGCCAGGACTACAAGCTGGAATACGGCGAGGCGATCGTCGAGATCCACGACGACGCCCTGTTGCCGGGCGAGAAGGTGCTGGTGGTCGACGACCTGCTGGCCACCGGCGGCACGGCGGAGGCCGGCATCAAGCTGATCGAGCGCCTGGGCGCCGAGATCGTCGGCTGTTCGTTCATCGTGGACCTGCCGGAACTGGGCGGACGGCAGCGGCTGGAATCCATGGGCATCGAAGTGAACTGCCTGTGCGAATTCGAAGGCGCCTAAACCGGCCATTAACGTCCTGACGCTAGCGTCCGAAATGTCCGCACCGCCGCACGGCCGCGCAGGACATGTGCCCTCGTTGTCAGTCTCGCCCCGTCGGCCCGCCGGCGGGGCGTTTTCCTGCCTCAGCCCCGCAGCACGGCGCCCGGGTTCATGATCCCCAAAGGGTCCAGCGCGGCCTTGATCGCCCGCATCGCCGCCAGCTTGGCCGGATCGCCGTAGCGCTCCAGGTCCTCGGCCTTCAACCGCCCGATCCCGTGTTCCGCGCTGATCGACCCTTCCATCTCGTGGGTCAGGTCATGCACCAGCCGCTGAACCGCCGCCTTGTCGCCGAGACGCCCGGCCCGCGTCTCGCCCGGCATCGGGAAGATGTTGAAATGCAGGTTCCCGTCGCCCAGGTGACCAAAGCAGTTGAGCCGGTATTGTCCCAGCGCCGCCAGCCGCCGCTCGCCCTCGGCGATGAAGTCCGGGATCAGCGACAAGGGCACAGAGATGTCGTGCGACGCGATCGCGCCGATCCGGCGATTCGCGTCGGGGATCGTCTCGCGCAGGGTCCAGAACTCCTGGCCCTGGGCCACCGACTGGGCGATGGCACCGTCGCTGACCAGCCCGGCCTCGTGGCCCTGCATGAACAGCGTCTCCAGCATCCCGTCGGCATCCTGCCCGGGGCCGAGGCCCAGTTCGATCAGGACGCACCACTCCGGGATCGGGTCGAAGGGCTGGCGCAGGCCGAACCCGGTCTCGTCCAGGAATCTTAGCCCCGTGCCCGAGATCAGCTCGAAGGCCGACACGCCGCCGCCCGCCAGGTCCCCGGCAAGCGCCAGAAGGTCCAGCGCGTCCGAGGGCGAGCCCACGACCATCATAGCCACGCCGGTCTCTGCCGGGCGCGGGAACAGGCGCAGGCTGGCCGCGGTGATGACGCCCAGCGTGCCCTCTGCCCCGATCAGCAGGTTGCGCAGGTCGTAGCCGGTGTTGTCCTTTCGCAGCCTCCGAAGCCCGTGCCAGACGCTGCCATCCGGCAACACGGCCTCCAGCCCGAGGCACAGGTCGCGCGCATTGCCATAGCGCAGGACGTTGACCCCGCCCGCGTTGGTGCCGAGCAGCCCGCCGATCCGTGCCGACCCCTCCGACGCCAGCGACAGCGGAAACAGCCGGTTCGCCTCCTCTGCGGCGGCCTGCACGTTGGCCAGGATCGCGCCGGCCTCGGCGACCAGCACGTTCTCCTTGGGATAGACGGCGCGGATCGCCGCCATCCGCTCCATGCTGAGGAGAATGGGCGCGGTGCCGTCCGGCATCACCTGCCCGCCCACAAGCCCCGTGCCACCGCCATAGGGCAGGACCGGCACCCGTTCGGCCGCGGCGATGCGAATGGCCGCCGCCACTTCATCGACCGACCCCGGGGCGACGACCATGGCCGCCTGCCCCCGCCAGCTGCCGCGGGGCTCTTCCAGATAGCGGGCCTCGACGGGGCGCAGGGCCGCCTCCGGCAGGGCCTCGGCCAGCCGTGCACGCACGGCGTCAGTGACGGGGTTGAGCATGGGCAACGGTCCTCCGGCGCCTGTCAGACCACGGCGCCGCGCGCATCGCAAGTCACTCGGAAGAGGACAGGTACGCCGGCTCCAGCACCACCACGGTCGGCACATCGGGCAAGGTGCGCAGCGATACGTCGATGCTCGACGTGCCCGGCCGCGATATCGCGAAATTGTCGGCCATCCCGATCAGGAAGCTCTCCAGGGTAGAGCGGCCGAACCAGTGCATCGGGATCACCATCGACGACTTCAGCCGGTTGAGGATGCGCGTCATCGACACGTGATCCAGCGTCAGGCCCCCGTCGACCGCTGCCATGACGATGTCGAGACGCCCCAGAGCGGCATACTGCTCGTCGTTGGGCTCGTGGTGCAGGTGGCCGAGGTGGCCGATGCACAGCCCCTCGACCTCGAACACGAAGATGGAGTTCCCGTTCTCCTCGACATCGCCGAACCCGCGGCGGATGTCGGTGGACACGTTGCGCACCAGCATCTCGCCAAGGTCGACATAATGGTCGACCCCCGCCGCCGTCTCTCCCCAGCCCGGCAGGACATGCGGGATCGCCGGGTCGGGAAAGGCCGTCCAGTGCGAGGAATGCGCATGGTTCATCGTCACCACGTCCGGGATCAGCGGCGCATCCCCGATGAAGCCGTTGAAATCCGTCACCGCGTTCAGCCCGCCCTGGGTGCGGATCAGGAACATGGAGTGGTCGATATAGCGGATACGCACGCTGAACTCGGGCACCGGCGCGGCGAAACTTGCCTTGTGCAGATACTGGATACCCGGCGCCTCGGCGATGGCGATGCAATGGCTGGGGCGCCGATCCTGAGCCTGTACGGCGCTTGCGGCGAAAAGAACGAACAGACAGGCAACGATCCGGCGCATCGGCATTCCTCCACTGACATGACTGGATCTAGCGTAGCCGTCACGATTGCCAGCGGTCGATCACATTTGCGCAAGGGGGCAGGTCAGCCGACCTCTGTCTTGCCCCGCCGGTCGCTGCGCAGGTTGGCGTAAAGCACGTGGTTGCGCCAGCGCCCGTTGATCTGCAGATAGCTTTGCGCCACGCCCTCGTACTTGAAGCCGCATTTTTCCAGCACGCCCCGCGACGCGGCATTCTCGGGCAGGCAGGCGGCTTCGATGCGGCTCA
>JAUIIC010000117.1 GCA_030431935.1 Alphaproteobacteria bacterium
CGCTCGGGCCCCGTGCGCGACCGCTTCCTGGCCCGGCTGCCCGCCCTGCCCCTCCCCCTGAAACGCATCCACCCCACGATGGGCGACGACGCGCTTTATGGCGGCGTCGATCTGGCCGCCACCCTGTCGGCGGGCGCGCTGCGGCGCACGCGCGGGCTGTTGGCAGAGCCCGCCGCGCTGGTCCTGACGATGGCCGAACGCTGCACCGCCGGGCTTGGCGCGCGGCTGGCCCATGCGCTCGACACCCCGGGGCACTGTCTTGTGGCGCTGGACGAGGGGCTGGACGACGACGACGGGCTGCCCATCGCGCTGATCGACCGCGTGGGGCTTTTCGTCGACCTCAACGGCATTCCCCTGGGCGCCACCGACGAGGATGCCCCCGATCTGCAAGAGCTTGCCACGGCCCGGGCCCTTCTGCCGGAGGTGACGATGCCCGCCGAGGCGCTGGACGACCTGGCGCGCGTCGCGGCCCGGCTGGGCATTTCCAGCCTGCGGGCGCCGCTTCTGGCGCGCATGGCCGCGCGTGCCTCGGCCGCCCTGAACGGGCGCACCGCCGTGACGCAGGACGACCTGTCGCTGGCCGTGGAGCTGGTCTTCGCCCATCGCGCGACGCAGTTTCCGCAGCCCGAAGACGAAACCGCCCAGGACGATCCGCCGCCGCCCGAACACGAACAGGACCCTCCCGAGGACGACGCCGAGAGCGACGGCGCGGATCCGGCAGAGGACCTGCGCCTGCCCGACGAGATCCTGATCGAGGCCGCCCGCGCCGCCCTGCCGCCCGACGTCCTGGCGGCATTGGCGGCGGGACGGGCGCAGCGCGTCGCGCAGGGGTCCAGCGGCACCGGCGCGAAACGCAAGGGGAACCGGCGCGGCCGCCCGCTGCCGTCCCGGCCCGGCAAGCTCGACGGCAGCAACCGCATCGACCTGCCCGCGACCCTGCGGGCCGCCGCACCCTGGCAGCGGATCCGCCAGGCCGGCAAGCCGCGCGCGCAGGGCCTTGCGATCCGCGCGGGCGATATCCGGATCAAGCGGTTCGAGACCAAGTCCGACCGGCTGCTGATCTTTGCGGTCGATGCCTCCGGCTCCGCTGCGCTGGCAAGGCTGGCAGAGGCCAAGGGCGCGGTGGAACTGCTGCTGGCAGAGGCCTACGCGCGGCGCGACCATGTCGCGCTGGTGGCCTTTCGCGGCAGCGGGGCGGACCTGCTCTTGCCGCCCACCCGATCGCTGGTGCAGACCAAGCGGCGCCTTGCCGGGCTTGCCGGGGGCGGCGGCACGCCGCTCGCCGCCGGGCTGAAGGCGGCGATGGAGCTTGCACAGCAGTCGCGCGGGCGCGGGCTGACCCCCAGCATCGCCGTTCTGACGGACGGGCGCGCCAACATCGCGCTGGATGGCCGCCCGGACAGGACCCAGGCCGCCGAGGACGCACGCGTTCTGGCCCGCGCCGTCCGGACGCAGGCCACGCCCGCCCTGCTGATCGACACCGGCAACCGGCCCACCCGGCAGTTGGCGGACCTCGCCGCCGAGATGAACGCGCACTACCTGCCCCTGCCGCGCGCCGATGCCGAACGGGTGTCCGCCGCCGTATCCGCCGCGCTGGAGGCCTGAGCGTGGACTGGGCGCGGGACGGGCACGACTGGCCCAACGCCACCGCGTCCCGCATGATAGATTGCCGCCCGCACCGCTGGCACGTGCAGGTGGCCGGCCTTGGGCCGACCGTCCTGCTGCTGCACGGCGCGGGCGGCGCATCGCAAAGCTGGCGCGGGGTGTTTCCCATCCTGGCGCGGGATCATCGCGTGGTCGCGCCCGACTTCCCCGGGCAGGGCTTTACCCGCATGGGCAGCCGCTGGCGCTCTGGCCTGGACGCGACCGCCGATGACCTGCTGGCGATGCTCCGGCAGGAAGGCTGGCTGCCCGACGTGATCGTCGGGCATTCCGCGGGCGCCGCCGTCGCGCTGCGCATGGCCGAACTGATGGACGGGACGCTGAAGGGCGTCATCGGCATCAACCCGGCGCTGGAACCCTTCAAGGGCATCACGGGGTTCCTGTTTCCCTTCATGGCCCGGATGCTGGCGATGAACCCGTTGACGCCGCTTCTGTTCACCCGCTTCTCAGGCGGCCCGTCGCGGGTGGCCGAACTGCTGGCCACCACCGGGTCCCGGATCGACGAAGAGGGGCTGCGGCTTTACGGCCGGCTGATCCGCGACAGCGGCCACGTGGACGGAACGCTTGCGATGATGTCGCAATGGAAGCTCGACGGTCTGATCGCGCGGATGCCGGCGAACGCCGTGCCCTGCCTGTTCCTTGTCGGCGAACGGGACGGGACCGTGCCCCCGTCAACGGCAAGGGACGCCGCGGCCCGCCTGCCCTGCGCACGGGTGGAAAGCCTTGGCCCCCTCGGCCATCTCGCGCATGAGGAAGAGCCGGACCGCATCGCCCGCCGCATCGCCGAGGAGGTACAGGCGCTGGTGTCGGGCCCGGTGGGCGCAGAAACGCCCTAACCCGCCGCTTCGGTCTGGCGGGCGCGGACATCGTCCCGCGCATCGGCACAGGCAAAGCCGCCGCGCGTGGACACCGCCTTGGCGCCTGCATCGTTTCCGGCGCGCAGGCAGGCCTCGACCGTGGCGCCATCGAGCCAGGCATTCAGGAACCCCGCGTTGAAGGCGTCGCCGGCACCGGTCGTATCGACAACCTCGGCGGCGAAGGCGGGCGCGCTCTGGCGACCTTGCCCGGTTTCGGCTGTGGCGCCCTCGGCCCCGCTCTTGATGACGGTCAGGGGCGCGAAGGGCCGTTGCAGCCCCTGCCCGGCCAGTTGCGCGGCCTCTGCCGCGTTCGGCAGAAAGACGTCCACCGCTGCGATCAGCGGCGCGGCGGCCTTCGCGTCGATCTCGTCGTCCCAGCTGCAATCGAGCGACAGGCTGACTCCGGCGGCCGCCGCGATCTCCACCAGTTCCGGCAGCTCCACGAGCGTCGTCAGCTCGCCGACATGCATGTGCCCGATGTCCATGCGCAGAAGGTCCTGCGGCGAGGGCAGCGGCGCGGCGGGCCCGGTGCGGCGCGTCAGGAAAGCCCGGTCGCCGGCATCGGTCATGGCGACGGTGGCCTGCAGGTCGCTTCCCGGCGGCGCGGCCCGCGACAACCGAAGATCGACGCCCACCGCGGAAAGATCGCGCTGCACAAGCGTTGCGAAGGGTTCGACCGGAAGAACGGCGGCCAGCGCCGAGGGCCGGCCAAGAAGCGCCAGATGCGCCGCGGTGATCGGCGCGCCACCGCCGGTGTGCACGCCCAGCCCGCCCGCGAAGACCTCTGTGCCCATCGACGGCAGCCGCGGCAGCCCTGTGAAGATCAGGTCGCAATAGGCCCGCCCCACCGAAAGCACCCCGCGACGTTGGGCCCGCCGGGTCACGTCAGGGCCTCTCCGGTCTGCGCGTCGAAGACATGCACGTTCTCGGGCGCCGCCGACAGGCGCACGGTCTCGCCGACGCGGGGCGGCGTGCGCCCGTCCGCCTTGGCGATGACCTCGGTCCCCGAGGCCGTGACATAGATCAGCGTTTCGTGGCCCAGCGGTTCCTGCACCACCACGGGCCCTTCGATGATCGCGCCCGCATCGCCGGGGAAAAGGTCCTCTGGCCGCACGCCCACCACGACCTCGCGGCCCTCGGGCAGGTGGGCCGGCACGGCCACCGCGCCCCCGGCGTCGAGCGTGACCCCGGCGCCGTTCACCCGGCCGGGCAGCATGTTCATCGCGGGCGCCCCGATGAAGCGCGCGACGAAGGTGTTCGCCGGCTTGTGGTAGACCTCGGACGGGGTGCCGACCTGCTGGATATGCCCGTCCTTCATGATGACGATCCGGTCGGCCATCGTCATCGCCTCGACCTGGTCGTGGGTGACGAAGATGATCGTGGAGCCCACACGCTGGTGCAGCTTCTTGATCTCCAGCCGCATCTGCGTGCGCAGCTGCGCGTCGAGGTTCGACAGGGGCTCGTCGAACAGAAAGACCGCCGGATCGCGCACCATGGCCCGGCCGATGGCGACACGCTGGCGCTGCCCCCCCGAAAGCTGCGAGGGCTTGCGGTTTAGAAGGTCGGTCATCCCGAGGATGGTGGCGACCTCTTCGATGCGCTTTTCCTTCTCGGCCTTCGGCGCGCGGGAACTGCGCAGCCCGAAACCGATGTTCTTGCGCACGGTCATGTGCGGATAGATCGCGTAGTTCTGGAACACCATGGCGATGTCCCGGTCCTTGGGTTCCAGGTTATTGACCGCGCGACCGGCGATTTCCACGGTCCCGGAACTGACCTCCTCCAGCCCCGCGATCAGGCGCAGGGTGGTCGATTTCCCGCAGCCCGACGGCCCGACGAACACGACGAACTCGCCATCCCGCACCTCCAGGTTGATGCCGTGCAGGACGGTGGTCTTGTCGTAGGTCTTTACAAGGTCGCGCAGGTTCAGGTTGGCCAAGGCTCAGCGCTCCAGCATGGTTTCAAAGGCCTCCGCCAGCGCGGCATTGGCGGAACGGTAACGGTCTTCCCGGCGGGACTGGCGGGCGGCAAGGGCAGCGGCGGTCGCGCCGTAGCCGTCCAGCGCGGCCGCCAGCGCGGCGGGCGCGGGGCCGCCGGGCCGGTCGCGACGCGCGACGAAGGTTTCCGGCGCGACGGCCTGCACGAAGGCCGCCTCCGTCAGGGTCGCGGGGCGCCCGGCCACCTCCTCGAAGGCCGCCGTGAAGGCGTCGAACCCGGCGCCCAGCGACGACGACCGGGCGATGACGGCCCGCGCGGTCCTGGCCGCGACCTCGTGCGCCTGGCGAAAGCTCAGCCCCTCGTCGCGCACCAGCGTATCGGCCAGCTCGGTGATCGTGACGCAGGCCGCGTCCATGTTGGCGCGCACCCGGTCGGCCCGGATCGAACAGGCCGGCAGCATCGCGGCCATCAGGTCCAGCACACGCGCGCCGCTGTCGAAGGCGGCGTATCCGGCCTGCTGCACCTCTCCCTCGCTGTCGTTCATGTCGGTGAACGGCGTGTTGTGCATGGTGTTCACCACCATGTCGCAGCGCCCGACCGTCACGCTGGCCAGGTGGCGCATGTGCTCGATCGGCACGGGGTTGCGCTTTTGCGGCATGATGGAGCTGATCTGCACAAGGCTGTTCGGCACGTAAAGCTGCCCGACCTCGAAGGCCGACCAGAACTGCAGGTCCTGGATCACCCGGCCCAGGTGCAGGAAGACCAGCTTCTGTGCGGAATAAAGCCCGGTGACATAATCGACAGAGGCGATGCAGCCGTAAGAGTTCAGAAGCGGCCCGTCGAACCCAAGCAACGCGGCGACGCGGGGGCGGTCGATGGGAAAGCCGGACGTGGTGATCGCGGCGGCGCCCATCGGACAGTGGTCGAGCCCGTCGATCGCGGCCTCCAGCCGGGCGGCATCGCGCAGCAGCACCTCGATGACGGCGCCAAGGTAGTGGCCAAAGGTCGTGGGCTGGGCCGGCTGGCCGTGGGTATAGGCCACCACCAGCGTGTCCGCCTCGGCCCGCGCCTTGTCGATCAGCCGACCGGCCAGGTGCAGCACCCGCGCCAGCAGGTCCGAAGCCCGCCCGCGCAGCGCCATCTTGAACACGGTATGGTCCATGTCGTTGCGCGACCGCGCGGTGTGCAACGCGCCGCCCAGGTCACCCAGCCGGCGGCGCAACTCGGCCTCGACCAGGAAGAAGTAATCCTCGTGCTCGCCGGTGTAGCGCAGCGCGGCGACATCGGTTTCCGCGTCGATGTCCCGCAGTGCCCCGGCGATCGCGCGCGCCTCGCCCGGCGGCAGGATGCCGGTTTCCGCCAGCATCACCAGATGCGCGCGGTTGATCGCCGCCATGTGCCCGGCGTAATGCGCCTTGACCCCTTCGAACAGGGGCGCAAGCACCGTGTCGCGGTAGGTCGGGTCGGGAAAGGTGCTGGCGTCGGTCATCCCTTGAGCCCCGCCATCACCACGCCCCGGATGATGAAGCGCTGGAAGATCAGGAACACGACCAGCGTCGGGATGGTCGAGATCGCCGCGCCGGTCATGATGAGTTCCCACGCCACGTCGGCCTCGTCACCGAAGGACGAAAGGCCCACCGGCAGCGTGTACATCTCGACAGAGTTCGTGACAATCAGCGGCCAGATGAACGCCGTCCAGTTGCCGAGGAAGACGAATATGGCCAGCGCGGCCAGCGCCGGTTTGACCAGCGGCATGGCCACGGTCCACCAGATCTGCAACTCGTTCAGCCCGTCGATGCGCGCCGCCTCGATGAAATCGTCGGGCACGGTCTCGAAGAACTGCTTCATCAGGAAGGTCCCGAACGCCGTCATCAGGCCGGGGAACATGATGCCCCAGTAGCTGTCCAGCCAGCCGAACTGCTGGCTCATCAGGTACCAGGGGATCACCAGCATTTCGGTCGGGATCATCAGCGTCGACAGGATCGCGATGAAGATGATGTAGCGCCCCGGAAAGCGGAACTTGCACAGCGTGTAGCCCACGAGGCTGTCAAAAAGGACGTTGGAGATCGTGGTGATCGTCGCGATGAGCAGCGAGTTCAGGAACCACCAGTAGAACCGCCCGTCTTCCAGCACATAGGTGTAGTTCTCCAGGTGCGGTTCCTCGGGGATCAGGCGCAGATTGTAGACCTCGTGCGGCCATTTCAGGGACGTCGAGATCATGAAGGCGATGGGCATGACCATCGCGATTCCGCCCAGGAACAGCAAAAGCCAGCGCAGGAACTGGCCCAGGTTCGCCGGACGCCGCGGGGGCGCGGACTTCAAAAGCGCGTCGGTCGTGGGGCGGATCTCTTCCACAACGGCCATCAGCGGTCCCTCAGCAGGCGCAATTGCAGCAAAGAGACCACCAGCAGCACAAGGAACAGTACCACGGTCTGCGCCGCGGCATAGCCCATGTCGAAGCTGTTGAACGCCGTCTGGTAGATCATCAGCACCAGGGGCTTGGTCGAGTTCAGCGGCCCGCCCGGGTTCTGCGACGTCATGTTGAAGACGTGGTCAAAGATCCGCAGGAACCCGATGGACGAGAACACCACCAGAAAGACGATCGTGGGCTTCAGAAGCGGCAGCGTGATTTCCCACAGCACCGTCCAGGTGGATACGCCGTCGATCTTCGCCGCCTCGTAATAGCTTTTCGGGATCGCCCGCAGCCCGGCCATGAAGATGATGATCTGAAAGCCCAGCCCCGCCCAGACCGCCGGGGCAAGGATCGAAGGCAGCGCGTTCGTGGTGGAGTTCAGAAAATTGACCTGCGGAATCCCGACCGAGGCGAGGAAGTTGTTGAACAGCCCGATCGGAACGGGCTGATAGAACCACCGCCAGACCCAGGCCATCGCGACCGCGCTGGTCATGAACGGCAGGAAATACAGCATCCTGAGAAAGCCGTGCATGAACCGCAGCTTGTCGAGGTGGTAGGCGATCACGAAACTGATGACCAGGCTGACGGGCGTGCCCAGCAGCAGGTAGACGAAGGTGTTCTGGAACACCTTCCAGAACACCGGGTCGGCCATCAGCTTGGCGTAGTTGTCGAAACCCGCCCAGGTGCGGTCGCCCAGAAGGTTCCAGTCCTGAAAGCTGATGAGGATCGCGTTGCCGGTCGGATAGAACCGGATCACGGAATAGAACAGCACGGGCAGCGCAAGGAATGCCCAGGCCCAGACGATCTGCTTCTGGCGGATCGAGAGGTTACGATAAAGCGTCATGCTGCCCCGCAAGAATGGCCCCGGCCCGAAGGCCGGGGCGCACGGCCTCAGTTCGAGGCGTAGTAGTCGTCAAGCAGCTTCTGTTCGGCCTCTGCCGCGATGGCAAGGCTTTCAGCCGGGCTCATCCCCTGAAGGGTGATCCGCTCGACCATCTCCACCATCAGCTGACGCTGGCCGCTTTCGTTGGCGAACTTGGTGGTGTTGGCGTAGGCAAGGCCCTTGATGAACGGCCCGAACACCGGATCGTTGGCGTTGGCGTCCGTCAGGCCGACCGACGGCTTGGCCGGCAGTTCGCCCACCACGTCCAGCCAGACCTGCATCGCCTCGTCAGAGGTGATGTACTGCATGAACTTGACCGCGGCGTCGTACTTCTCGCCCTCGGCCTTGGTGGTGATCGCGTTCACCCAGTAGGAGGAATAGTTCGACCGGGTGCCGTCGTTCGTCGCCGGAAGCTCTGTCACCCCCCACTTGAGCCCGCGGGTGTTGTTCAGAGACCCGATGCGGAACGACCCGTCGATGTGCATCCCCGCGCGGCCCGCCTTGAAGGCAGCCTGCGGCTCGTCCATGAAGCCGAAAGAGGTGATCGGCTCGTCCCCCTCGGCCATGCCGACATAGAAGTCGAGCGCCGCGACACCGGCATCCGAATTGTAGGCGACGGTCTTGTAGTCATCCACATAGGGTTCGCCGCCGAACTGGCGCACCAGAACCTCGCGCCACCAGTGGTGATCCTGCGCGGTCATGCCGGCGGTGATGCCCACCTGCGTGATGTTGCCGGCGCCGTCGACCTTGGTCATGGCGCGCGCGGCGGCCACCATCTCGTCCAGCGTGGTCGGCGGTTCGACGCCGGCCTCTTCCAGCAGACGCTCGTTGTAGAACAGCGCCAGCGAGCGCACAGCGGTGGGCAGCGCCCAGTAGGCATCGCCATCCTTCATCGCCTGCACCATCGGGAAGAACTCGGCGTCGATGGTCGCTGCGGGGAAGGCATCGGCCGGCAGCGGCTGGATCAGCTCGGCCGCCACATAGTCGTTCAGCCAGCCGTAGAACAGCTGCACCACGTCGGGACCCTCGCCCGCCGGGATCGCCGCGGCCACCTTGGTGCGGTAATCGGCATAGGGGAAATGGGTCATCTTGACGGTGATGTCCGGGTTCGCCGCCTGGAAGTTCTCGATCAGCTGCTCCATCGCCTGCACACGGGCATCGAAGAAGTACTGCCAGTATTCGATCTCGACCGCGTTCGCAGCCGAAGCCAGCAGCGCTGCGGCGCTTGTGGCTGCCCCGAAGGCAAGTGCCTTAAGTCCTTGAATTGCCATTGTCGTCTCCCTGTTGGTTCGGCCGTCTGCGCGCCCGGAATGCCGCGATCCCGCGACCGCGTATCGTGCGATGATAGCCGCATGACAGTTGAGCTATCAAGTAAGTTGAATTAATCCGTTGGCATGATGGCAAGTCCCGACCCCGTGCTCGGCGCGAACGCGCTGCGCAGCCGCTCTCACAACCGCCAGCTTGTCCTTGGGCAGGTGCGGGCGGCGGGGCGCATCGGGCGCGCGGATATCGCGCGGGCCTCGGGCCTGTCCACGCAGGCCGTGTCGAACATCATCGCCGACCTGCTTGAAGACGGGATGATCCTGGAACGGGGCCGCCGCCCGGCCTCGCGCGGGCTGCCGCCGGTGCAATACGGCATCAACCCGCGCGGCGGCTTCGCGCTCGGGGTAGAGATCCGGCCCGACACGATCCTGGCCGCGCTCATGGACCTGACCGGGCACATCCTGTTCAGCGACCGCCGCCCACTTGCCGATCCGGGGCGCGCCTCTGTCACAGGCACCCTTCAGGCGATCCGGTCGCGCGCCATCGCCAAGACGGGCGTAGACCCGGCGCGGGTTCTCGGGGCGGGCATCGTCATGCCCGGCCCCTTCGGCGCCACGGGCATTCGCGACAGCGGATCAGAGCTTCCGGGATGGGAGGATACCGACCCAAGGCAATGGTTCGCGCAGGCGCTTGGCCTGCCCGTCGCGGTCGAGAACGACGCCAACGCCGCCGCGATGGCCGAACGCATCGCCGGCGCCGCGCAGGGGCTGGACAGCTACGCCTTCCTCTACTTCGGAACGGGGCTCGGGCTTGGCGTGGTGTCGCAGGGGCGGCTTCTGACCGGCGCCTTCGGCAACGCGGGCGAAATCGGGCACGTGCCGATGCCCGGCGTCGAGGGCCCGATCCCGCTGGAAGACGCGGTCAGCCGGCTGTCGGTGCGGCGGCATCTCGCGCGCGCGGGCATCGCCGCCGAAAGCATCGACGACCTGCGCCGCCTGCACGACGCGAGAAACCCCGCGCTGGAGGCCTGGCTTGCCCAGACGGCCCGCCCGCTGTCCGCCGCCGTCGCGATGATCGAGAACCTCTTCGACCCGGAAACGGTGATCCTTGGCGGGGCCATGCCCGACAGCCTCATCGAGGCGATGATCGGCAAGCTGGCGCTTCAGGACAGGTCCGTGGCCAATCGGCCCCGGCGCGCACAGCCCAGGGTGCAGCGCGGCACCTGCGGCCGGATGACCGCCACCCAGGGGGCCGCCGCACTGGCGCTCAACCGTCTTTTCACCCCATCCATCGCCGCAGAGAGCTAGCCCATGCCGACAGCCGACCAGATGCGCCTTGACGCCGCCCGCGCCCGCCCGCGCCTTGTCGAGCTCTGGTGGGCGCTGCGCCCCATCCTGTCGGTCATCCGCTTCATGCAGTCGGGCGCCCACCCCGACGACGAGACCTCGGCCATGCTGGCCGCCATCGGCCTGCGCGACGGCATCAACCTGTCCTATGCCTGCTCCACCCGGGGCGAGGGCGGGCAGAACGACATCGGGACCGAGGCCGGCACCGACCTCGGCGCCCTGCGCACCCGCGAGATGGAGCGCGCCTGCGACGTGCTGGGCATGCGGATGTACTGGCATTCCGAAAGCGCGGAAGACCCGATCACGGACTTCGGCTTTTCCAAGAGCGGTCAGGAAACGCTGGGCAAGTGGGGCCGGGACCGGACCCTTGCCCGCTTCGTCGAGATCCTGCGCACCGACCGGCCCGACATCCTGTGCCCGACCTTCCTGGACGTGCCCGGCCAGCACGGGCACCACCGCGCGATGACAGAGGCCGCGCATCTGGTGATCGAGGCCGCCGCCGATCCCGGCTTTGCCTCGAACCTGCCGCCCTGGCGCGTCTCCAAGCTGTACCTGCCCGCATGGTCCGGCGCCGGGCAGGCCTATGACGACGACCTTCCGCCGCCGCCCGCCACCCTGACCGTGCCGGGCCACGGCAAGGACCCCGTGACCGGGTGGAGCTGGGAGCTGATCGGCCAGATGTCGCGCGGCTATCACCGGACGCAGGGCATGGGCCGCTGGGTCGCGCCCGGCGCGGGCCGCGACTTTGCCCTGCACCTTGCGGTCTCCGCCGTGCCGGGGCCCGACACCGCCCTGTCCAGCGGCCTTCCCGCCACCGTCGGGGCGCTGGCCGACCTGCCGGGGGCAGAGGCCATCGCCCACGACCTGCGCCGCGCGGACGACTCCATTCGCGCCGCCGTCGCCGCCTTTCCGGACAGCCAGGCGGTGGCCGGTCATGCGCGGGCCGCGCGTGACGCCGTATGCGCCGCCCGCGCCGCCTGCCCCGACGCCCTGCGCGACGCGGTCGTTCACCGCCTTGACGCGAAGGCCACGCAACTGGCCCACGTGCTGCGCCTTGCCTTCGGCGCCGAGGCGCGCGCCTGGGCCGGCGGCACCTGGCTTTCCCCCGGCACCGAGGTGCCCCTGACCGTCGAATCGCACCCCGGCGACAGCGACGCGTTCTCGGTCGCGCTGGACCTGCCCGCGGGCTGGCAGGCCGAGGGCGACCACCTGCGCCTGTCCGAAGACGCAGCCCCGACCGACGGCTACCGCGCCGCCTATGACCCGGCCTGCCCGCCCGCGCCCGCGCTGGTCCTGTCGCTTGGCGACGCCACGGCCCGCATCGCGATGGAACGCCCGCCGGTCGTTCTGCCCGCGCGCACCGGCACGCTCGACCCGCAGGCCGCCGTGGTGAACCGCAGCATGCCGCCCCGCCCGCTTCGCCTGTCCGTCAGCGGACTTCGCCCGCAAGGCGCGCGCCCGGGGCTGAACCTGCCGGACGGCTGGGCGGCGGCGCCGCTCGACGGCGGGTTCGAGGTGACGCTTCCGCCGGATACCGCACCCGGGCTCTACGAATGCCCCCTGACGCTGGACGGCGCGCCCGCGATGTCGGTGCGCCAGATCGCGCATGAGCATATCGACCCCACCGCGACGGCCCGCCCCGCTGTCTTCCGGGTCCGCGTTCTCGACGCCGCCCTGCCCGGCGCGCGGGTGGGCTACATCGGCAGCGGCAATGACCGTGTCGGCCATTGGCTGCGCGCCATGGGCGCGGACGTCGCCGACCTGACCGATGCCGATCTCGAAAGCCGGACCGCGCTGGACGCCTTCGACAGCATCGTTGTCGGCATCTTCGCCATGCGGTTCCGCGCGGGCCTGTCCGCCGCCATGCCGCGCCTGCATGGCTGGACCAGGGCGGGCGGCACGCTCGTCACGCTCTATCACCGCCCCTGGGACAACTGGGACCCCGACAGCACGCCGCCCAGGCGGCTGGAGATCGGCCAACCCTCGCTGCGCTGGCGCATCACCGACGAAACCGCCGCGGTCCGTCACCTGGCCGATCATCCGGTTCTGTCCACGGCCAACCGGATCGGTCCGGCGGACTGGGACGGCTGGGTCAAGGAACGCGGGCTCTACTTCGCGAAGGCCTGGGACGACGCCTATGTCCCGCTGCTGCAAATGGCCGACCCGGACGAAGCCCCGCTCGACGGCGCGCTGCTGGTCGCGGACATCGGCAAGGGGCGGCATGTCCACACCTCGCTGATCCTGCACCACCAGATGGAAAACCTCGTGCCCGGCGCCTTCCGCCTGATGGCGAAC
>JAUIIC010000118.1 GCA_030431935.1 Alphaproteobacteria bacterium
TGGCATTCAGCTCCGCCGCCCATTCCTGCGCGATGTTGGGCATGGCCGAGGCCCATGCGGCCCGCGCCTCGGGCGACATCTCGACGATGGTGCCGCCGTCCGCGACATAGGCCTGCCGGCTTTCCTCGGCGAGGTCCATGGCAAGACCCGCCACGTGGTCGCGGTACAGCACGGCGACCTCGAGCAGGACGCCCTTCACCTCGTCGGGCAGGCCGTCCCAGTAGTCCTTGTTAACCGTTACCGTCTTGGAGTTCACCGCCCCGAGATCGACGCGCAGCATGTAGGGCGCGACTTCGGCGATCTTGAAGGTCTTGGCGGCCTCGGGCCAGAGCATGGCGTGATCCACAAGCCCGGTCTGAAGCATGTTGTAGAAATCGGTCAGGCCGCCCCGCACGCCCGCGGCGCCCTCGATCCCCTCGACATAGCGCAGGTTCATGCCGGCGCCGGCGATCTTGCCGCCTTCGAGATCGGCCAGCGAATTGATCGGCGTCTTCGAGAACAGCTGATAGGTGTCCAGAACGACGCCGGTGGCCAGGTAGACCTGGTTCTGCGCGGCGAACTCGTTCTGCATGGTGGGGAATTCCTTGGCGATCTCGTCCACCGCCCGGGCCACCGCGCGGGCATCGGCCGCCACGAAGGGCGTGACCGCCGAAATCGCCTGGCTGGGCAGTTTCGAGCTGTGGAAGATCGTCGTCACGATGCCGATGTCGCCGAGGCCAAGCTGGATGCCTTCCAGCACGCCGCGCGGCTTGACGATGGCGCCGCCATAGCTTTCCTGCCAGTCCATCTGGTAGTTGCCGGTCGCGGCAAGGCGCTTGTCGACTTCGGGAATGAAGAAGTTGGTGAACTCCTGCACCCAGAGCGCGCGGGCCGGATAGCCGTCGATGACGACGGCGCGGATGGTTTCGGTCGCCATCGACGGGACCGCACACAGACCCAGCGCAACAGCAAGCGAGGCGCGCCTCGCGATTGTTCCAAGCATGTTCTTTCCTCCCATGTCATGCGCCGCTTGCGCCGGCGCCATTCCGGTTTCTTCGATCGGGTGGACCTATTTGCTGGTCCTTGTATTTGGCCGCCGCGCATCCGCTGCGGCGTGTCGGCGATCCCGGCGCCTGGCGGGACGATCCGTCAGGCGAAAGAGCACACCTCGTCGAAACCGAAGCGCGGCAGCTTCTGGAACAGGGCGGTTTCGTCGGCGTAGCCCAGATTTATCAGGAAGTTCGACCGGACCGAGGTTCCGGCGAAGAAGGCTTCGTCCACGGCCGCGTTCGAAAAGCCCGACATCGCGCCGACGTCCAGCCCGACGGCCCGCGCCGCAATCATGAAATACGCCCCCTGCAGGGTGCCGTTGCGGAAGGCGGTCGCCTCGATATGGGCGGGCTTGCCTTCGAACTGGGGGCGGCGATCCTCGTGCGGGAACAGGAAGGGAAGATGCGTCCAGAAGTCCAGGTCATGCGCCACGATCACGTTCACCGGCGCGCTGCGCATCTTGGGCACGTTGGGGGGTTTCAGGGCCGGCTCCAGCCGAGCCCGCCCCTCGTCCGAGGTGATGAAGACGAAGCGCGCGGGCGATGAGTTCATGCTGGTCGGACCCGCCGCGACGATGTCATAGATGGTTTCAAGCAGTGCCCGCGGCACCGGCCGGTCGGTAAAGGCATAGTGGTTCCGCGCGCCGCGCAGGATGACGTCGATGCTGTCGTCGTCCAGTTCGGTCTTGCGTGCGCGCAGCGCCCGGACCGCGGCATGTGCCTTTGCGCGCAGGTCCATCAGCGCGTCGGCATCGGCATGAGTCATGGTGTGTTCCCCGATCCGCGTGTTCCGGCAGCTGTTGGCGCAAGGCATCGCCACATCCGATTTTTAAATTTTTGCCGACGTTTCCTTTTCATGTCAAATAAAATCGATATTTTTAAACGAGACTCAAACAGGAGACCGCCCATGCCCGCCTGGACCGACTACAAAGCGATCGCCGCCGCCCGCGGCGCCCTTGCCTGTGAAGTGTTCGTCGTCGTCAGCACGCCGAGCAAACCGCCAGAGGCGCTGCAGGCCGTGCTGCCCGACCACCTTGCCTATATCGCCGGGCTGGAACGGTCGGGCGCGCTGATGCTTGCCGGACCGATGTCCGACGACACGGGCGAGGAGATGCAGGGCAGCGGCATGATCGTCCTGCGCGCGGCCTCGATGGACGAGGCCCGGGACCTTGCGGCCAACGATCCGATGCACGCCACCGGGGCGCGGACCTTCACGCTGCGGAAATGGTTGATAAATGAAGGCAGGGTGACGGTCTCGGTGGGGCTGTCCACCGGCGAGCGGGCGCTGGGATAGGGGCCATGGGCATGCTCGCTGCACGGCCCCTGGCCAACCTCTTGGCCACGCTGATGGATCGGCGCGCCTTTCTCGGCAGGGCGGACGGCGCGCTGGATATCGAGGCGGCCTGCCGGACGTTGCTGGCCGAACGGGACGAGACGACGGGCATGCATCTCGCCGCGTCCATCCTGGCGGGCTATTCGACCCTCGGACCCGAGGCGCTGTTGGCGTTCTTCCGGTTCCTCAACGACGATCTGGACATTGACGCCGCACGGATCGCCGATCTTGCAGGGGCTTACCGCGATGCCCCGGAAGGCGGCGGCTACGGTGCGTTGCGCTCGGCGACCGAACCGGTGCGCCAACGCCTGTTCCGGCGCCTGAACGAGGCGCCGGGCGCCACCGCCGCCATCGTGCGCATGCGCGAGGACCTGTTGCGGCTGTTGCCCGACCATCCGGCGCTGGCGCGCACGGATCACGACCTGCGCCAGCTGCTGGGCAGCTGGTTCAACCGCGGCTTCCTGGTGCTGCAACGGATCACCTGGGACAGTCCCGCCTCGATCCTCGAAAAGATCATCGCCTACGAGGCCGTGCACGAGATCGACACCTGGGACGACCTGCGGCGCCGGCTGCAGCCCGAGGACAGGCGGTGCTTTGCCTTCTTTCATCCTTCGGTTCCGTCCGAACCGCTTATCTTCGTCGAGGTCGCGTTGACACAGGGCACGCCGGGCTCGATCCAGGCGCTTCTGTCGGACAAGCGCGAGGCCCTGCCCGAGGCAGAGGCCGATACCGCCGTGTTCTACTCGATCTCGAACTGCCAGCCGGGACTGGCCGGGGTGTCGTTCGGCAACTCGCTGATAAAGCAGGTGGCCCACGACCTGTCGCGCGACCTGCCCAACCTGCGCACGTTCGTCACCCTGTCGCCCATTCCCGGCCTGGCGGCCTGGCTGGCCGCACGGGGCGGCGCGCCGGCTCCGTCGGAGCCTGCCCGGCTCTTGCCGCTGGCCGCCTCGTACCTGCTGGATGCGCGCGATGGGCGCGGGCGGCCGCTCGACCCGGTGGCGCGGTTCCACCTGGGCAACGGGGCGCAGGTTCATGCGCTGCACGCGGGCGCGGACCTTTCGGCCAAGGGGCTGGCAGCGTCCTCGGGCGTCATGGTCAACTACCTTTATGACCTCGGGCGCATCTCCCAGAACGCGGCGGGCTTTGCAGACAAGGGCCTGATCGCCGCCGCCCCGGCGGTGCGCGCCCTTGCGCGCAAGGCCTGACCGGACCGCAGGTCATCACAGGTTGTAGCGGTCGGCGACATGGGCGCGCAGGTGCGCCTTGAACTCGATCGCCAGCCGCGTTTCCTGGCGCTTGGACAGCGACATGATCGAGATCGTCTGCGGCGGCGTGGGCAGTTCGACCGGAAAGACCGCCAGCCCGTCGCGGGCATCGGCGCGCACCGCATGGCTGGGAAGGATGGTCAGGAAGTCGCTTTCGCGCAGCAACTCCAGCACGGCACCGGCCGATTCGCTCTGGAACGCGAAACGCAGGGTGCGCACCCCCATGAGCCGGAGCGCCGTTTCCATGTCGAGCCGCAGCTTGCTTCGGTTCGGGTGTCCGATCCAGATGGCCGCCTCCAGCTCCTTGTGGGTGATGGCGCGGGACAGGAGCGGATGGCCGCAGCGACCGACGACCACGTTCCTGTCGGCATAAAGCGCTTCGAGGCTGAGATCCGGGATGGAGGGCTGGGCGGCGCGCGCGGGCCCGACGATCAGGTCGATCTGGTTCTGGGTCAGGCGGTCGTGGAGCCCCGGGAAATAGTCGGGCACAAGGTCGATCCGGACCTCGGGACGGTCCTTGACGAAACCGGCGATCGCCTCGGACACCAGCCGCTCGCACAGGAAGGGGGGCGCCCCGATCTTGAGCACGGCGAAAAAGCCCCGGGCGCCGAAGTCCACTGCCTCCTCGGCCCGTTCGCGCGCCACGCGGACGGCGCGCCCCTGCGCCGCCAGCTCCAGCCCCAGGGCGGTGGGCCGCAGCGGCCGGCTTGCCGGCTCGAAGATCGCGATTCCGGTTCGCGCCTCCAGCGTGCGGATCATGCGGCTGAGCGCCGGCTGCGAGGTGCCAAGCCGGGTGGCCGCGGCGTGCAGCGTGCCCATGTCCAGGATGACGGACAATTGTTCCAGGTGCCTTGGGTCGATGTGCATATCAGCTTGTTATGTTGAATTACCAATAAAGTATTAGACTGATATGTTGCATTCGTCAAAACTCTCTCAAGGCCAATAAAATCGCTTTTTTGGGAGGACACCATGAGTCTCAAGCCCTTCGTGGCCGGGATGGGCGCTGCGATTGCCATCGCCTGCACCGCATCGGCGGCAAGCGCCAACACCCGCATCATCGTAAACTGCTTCTGGCCGCCGCAGCACTTCGTCTGCACCCAGGTGCTGCCCGGATGGCTCGACGAGGTCGAGCGGGTGACCGAAGGCCGCGTGCGCGGCAACATCCCGCCGAAATCGGTGGCGCCGCCGCCCGAACAGCTTGCCTCGGTCGAGAAGGGCATTGTCGACGCGGCGGTCCAGTTCAACGGGCTGATCGGCAACCGCGTGAACGGTGCGCTGACGGCGATGCAGCCCTTCTCGGGCTCGTTCAACGGCCCGGCGATGACGCAGGCGGCGTGGGAGACGCGTGAGAAGTTCTATCCCGACGAATTCGACACGGTCGAGTTGCTGGCCCAGTGGGTCATCACGCCCGGTCGGCTGTTTTCCAACACCGACACGCCGATCCTGACCGTCGAGGATTTCGCGTCGCGCAAGATGTGGGCCCTGCCCGGGCCGCTGGCCAACATCGCCAAGGAACTGGGCGCCGCGGTCGTCGCAACCCCCGCCGTGCAGTCGAACGAGGTCATCGCCAACGGTGTCGTGGACAGTCATCTTGGGCTTGGCGGGGACGCCATCCAGTCCTTCCAGGTCATCCCCTACACGAAGTCGATGACCCGGTTCAGCCGCCCAGTCTATACGACCTCGTTCTCCTTCGTCATCAACAAGGACAAGTGGGCCGAGATCTCGGCCGAGGACCAGGCGGCGATCCGCGCCATGTCGCAGGAGTGGGTCGGCATGAAGGCGTCGGCCACCTGGGACTCGGTCAGCGCCGGCGTCTATGCAAAGTTCGACGAACTCGGCATCACGGTGCATGACGCGGATCCGGCGCTTGAGGCGCGTCTTGTCGAGGCGGCGGGCCCGATCACGGCCGCCTGGGTCGAGAAGGCCAGCGCGGCGGGCATCGAGGCCGAGGCCGCGCTTGCCTTCTACCGCGAGCGCGCGGCAGAGCTGTCCAGATGACGGTGACGCCCGCAAAAGGGGGCGTCGCACGATCCGCACTCAGACGGGCGATCGCCGCGCTGGAAACGATTTCCTGCGCGGCGATCTTCGTGATGATGGTCCTGACCTTCATCGACGTGATCGGGCGCTACGTCTTTCACGAACCGATCTTCGGCGGAACCGAGATCATCTCGGCCATCCTTGCGCTGACGATCTTTTCCGGCCTCGGCGTCATCAACGCGCGCGACGACCATATCACGGTGGAACTGTTCGAGGCGCCGGTGCGCCGCCTGCTGTCGCCGGTGGTCTACGAGGTCGTGATCCAGCTGTTCTCGGTGCTGGCCATGGCGCTGCTGACGGCGGTGCTTGTCGAACACGCCTACGAGGCCTGGAAGCTGGAGAAATACACGACCGTGCTTGAAATGCCGGTCTGGTATGTCAGCGGAACCATCGCCGTCTTTGCCGTCGTCAGTGTCATGTCGCAGGTCACGGGCGTCCTGCTGAAGATCCTCGACACGGCATCGGGCCTGAACCGGAGCCCCCAATGACAACGGCGCTTCTCGGCTTCGCGATCCTGCTGGGCCTTTGCTTCTTCGGCTTTCGCGTGGGGTTCGCCACGCTGATCGTGGGCTTCGTCGGCTTCGCGCTGGAACGGGGCTGGCTGGCCTCGCTGGCGATGGTGGCCCAGCAGGTGACCGAGGACGCGCAGAACTACAACCTGTCGGTGATCCCGCTCTTCATCCTGATGGGCGTGTTCATCTACCGCTCGGACATCAGCGCCGACCTCTATGACGCGGCCTATGCCGCGCTGGGCCGGATGCGGGGCGGGCTGGCGCTTGCAACCGTGCTGGCCTGCGGCGGGTTCTCGGCGGTCTGCGGATCGACGCTGGCGACCGCGGCGACCATGTCCAAGGTCGCCATGCCGCAGATGAAGGCCTACAACTACTCGGACAAGCTGGCGGCCGGGACGATCGCCGCGGGCGGCACGCTGGGGATCATGATCCCGCCCTCGGTGCCGCTGGTGATCTACGGCATCATCGCCGAACAGGACATCGGGTTGCTGTTCATCGCCGGCATCCTGCCCGGGCTGATGCTGGTCATGCTGTTCCTGCTGGCGGTGTCGATCATGGTGCGGCTCGATCCGGCCTCAGCCCCCGCGGCGGCGGAACTCGATGCCGAGCGCAAGCGCAAGGCGATCCGCGGCACGACGCCCGTCCTGGTGCTGTTCGTCGTCGTCCTCGGCGGCATCTATGGCGGCGTGTTCACGCCCACCGAGGCATCGGGCATCGGCGCCACCGGCGCCGCGGTGATCGCGCTTCTGCGCGGGCACCTGCGCACGCTGACCCAATGGCGGGTCTGCCTCGTCGAGGCGGCGATGACCACCGCCAAGATCTTCATCGTCCTCTTCGGGGCCGTGGTCTTTACCCAGTTCATCAACCTGTCGGGCATGCCCTATGACCTGCTGGACGCGGTCGACGAATGGCAGCTCGACGCGCGCGAACTGGTGATCTTCATCTGCATCATCGCGCTGCTAATGGGCATGGTGTTCGAGAGCATCGGCATCATCGTCCTGCTGGTGCCCGTCTTCCTGCCAGCGCTTTACGCCACCGGGGTCGACATGATCTGGTTCGGCATCATCGTGGTGCTGGTGACCGAGATCGGGCTGATAACGCCCCCCATCGGCATGAACGTCTTCGTCGTGAAATCCGTGCTGCCGCAGGTCCGGCTGGCCGACATCTTCCGTGGCGTCGGCTTCTATATCGCCGCGCTGGCGATCGGTCTCGTGGCGGTCTACCTTTTCCCGGCAATCGCCACCTTCCTTCCCTCAATCGCCAGGTAAAGTCCGCTGTCACAGATCAAGAACATCCTTTTCGTCATGTGCGACCAGCTGCGCTGGGATCACCTGTCGTGCTATGGCCACCCGCATCTGCACACCCCCAACATCGACCGGCTGGCCGCGCGCGGCGTCCGCTTCGACCGGGCCTATGTGCAATCGCCGGTCTGCGGCCCGTCGCGCGCATCCTTCTACACCGGGCGCACCGTGTTCAGCCACGGCGCCACCTGGAACCGCGTGCCGCTTCCGATCGGGGAGATGACGCTGGGCGACTACCTGCGCCCCTCCGGCGTGACCACGGCCGTCGTGGGCAAGACCCACATGATGCCCGACCCCGAGGGTATGGCGCGGCTGGGCCTGACCCCGGACACCGACATCGGCTGCCTTGTCTCGCAGCCCGGCTTCGACCCGTATGAGCGTGACGACGGGCTGCATCCCACCAACCTCTTGCGCAAGCGGGGCGGTGTTCTGCGCTACAACGACTGGCTGCGCGAACAGGGCTATCCGGGCGAGAACCCCTGGAACGACTACGCCAATTCCGGCGAGGGCCCGGATGGAGAGGTGCTGTCGGGCTGGCACCTGAAGAATTCCACCCTGCCCGCCCGCGTGGCCGAGGAACACTCGGAAACCGCCTACATGACGATGCGCGCGCGCCAGTTCATCGAGGGCATGGGCGACGCGCCGTGGCTGTGCCACCTGTCCTTCATAAAGCCGCACTGGCCCTATATCGCGCCGGCGCCCTACCACGACATGTACGGGCCCGAGACCTTTCTGCCGATCCACCGCGACCCGCGCGAAAAGCAGGACCCGAACCCGGTCTATGCCGCCTTCATGGGCATGACCGTCAGCGAGACCTTCTCGCGCCAGGGCGTGCGGGAAACCGTGATGCCGGCCTACATGGGGCTGATCAAGCAGATCGACGACCACCTGGGCCGCCTGTTCGACTGGCTCGATGAAACGGGGCGGACGGACGACACGATGATCGTTTTCACCTCGGACCACGGCGACTACCTGGGCGACCACTGGATGGGCGAGAAGGAGCTGTTCCACGAGGTGTCGGTGCGGGTGCCGCTGATCGTCGTCGATCCCCGGCCCGAGGCGGACGCGACGCGCGGCACGGTGTCGGAGGCGCTGGTCGAGGCGATCGACCTTGTGCCCACCTTCCTCGAGGCGACGGGCACGCCGCCCGCGCCGCACCGGCTGGAGGGTCGCTCGCTCATGCCGCTCCTGCGGGGCGAGACGCCGGACGACTGGCGCGACGCGGTGCTGTCCGAGATCGACTATGCCTTCTACGCCGCCCGCGAGACGCTGGAGGTCGCCCCGTCCGAGGCGCGCGGCTACATGCTCCGCACAAGCCGCTGGAAATACGTGCATTTCCGGGGGTTTCCGCCGCAGCTCTTCGACCTGGAGACCGACCCGGACGAGTTCACCGACCTCGGCCGCGACCCCGCCCACGCCGCGGTCCGAGAGGACATGCACCGCCGCCTGACCGACCGGCTTCTGGACCGGCGCAACCGCGTGGCGATGACCGACCAGGCGGTGCTGGACATGCGGGCCGACGAAAACGACAGCGGAATCCTGATCGGCATCTGGGACGCCTGACCCCCCTCGCAACGGCGCTCGGGACGGTGTGAGGCCGGATCGGGGGCCGTCGGCATCACGTCGGCACAACGTCGGCATCACGTCGGCGCGGGATCACGGGGCCGCGGCGGCGGAGCGCAGGCCGTGACCTCTTTCCCGGCGCACTCCTCATCATCGCCGGCGGCCTCCTGATCGTCTGGAAAGAGCGCCGCAAGTCCCGCCGCCCCGTTGTCCCCGAACCGCCCGAGACGTGAGGGGGGAGACGTCCCGCGCCGCCGCGCCGACTGCCAAACAAACGCCCGAAACCGCATGGACCCGACTACTTGCCCCACGCTCTGATGGAGCTGTTCATGGACGGATAGTGGCACTTCGCTGCGTTTGTGTGGTTGCGGTTGAATGAGCTATTTACTTATGCGGTGAATACCTCCTCGAATTGCGAACATGCCTTTCTGGGGCTAGAATTCCCCAAAAATGAGAAGAAGGGTAGGGAGCAAACGTCCGTGGCAGACGCAATGCCCGTCACTCCGGAAGTGGTCACTTGGGCGCGTGAGCGAGCAGGGTTTTCCGTCGACGCTGCTGCAGCCGACTTCCGGAAGATCGCGGAGTGGGAAGCAGGGGAGGCATTCCCCAGCTACCCCCAACTCGAAAAGATGGCAGAGAAGTTCAAGGTTCCGGTTGCCGTGTTTTTCTTTCCGGCACCGCCTGATCTACCTTCCATCGAGGAGACTTTCCGCACCCTTGGACCCGCGCAGATTGCGGACATACCGCCGCGCATACGCTTGCTTCTTCGCAAGGCGCGGACGTTCCAAATGGCCCTGGAGGAACTGCACAGTGGCCGGAACCCGGTCGAGCGCCTGATCACGCGGGATCTGGCTTTTCGCCCCACTGACCGGACCGAGGAGATCGCCGCCGAAGTTCGCGCCTATCTGGGCGTGACGATGGATCAGCAGTTTTCCTGGGGCAACGTGGAGACCGCGCTAGAGGAATGGCGCAGGGTTCTTCTGGGCGTCGGGGTCTATGTTTTTAAGGACCAGTTCCGCGAGCCGGATTACTCTGGGTTCTGTCTCTACGATGACGAGTTTCCGATCATCTACGTGAACAACACTACAGCCAAGACCCGACAGATTTTCACACTGTTCCACGAGCTGGCGCATTTGCTTTTCCACACTAGCGGCGTCGATACCACGGGTGATGGCTTCGTCAACGAGTTGGCAGGAGATAATCGGCGGATAGAAGTAATCTGTAATCGCATGGCGGCGTGCCTTCTAGTGCCAGAAGAAACGTTCGATGCGACTCTCGCAGGTCAGGAGCCGACGGAGGCGACGGCTGCCGAGATGGCACAACTGTTCAGTGTCAGCCGCGAGTTCATTTTCAGGAAGTTTCTCGACCGCGATCTGATCACACCGGCCGAGTATGACCAAGCAGCGCGCCGGTGGGCCGAGCAAGGGCAGCGGGGCGGTGGGGGCGACCATTACAACACGAAAATCGCCTATCTCGGGACAGAGTATATCAATCTTGCGTTCCAGCGGTTTTATCAGAACCGAATCGACTACAATCAGCTTGCCGACCTGCTCGATACCAAGCCCAAGAACCTGACGCGTCTTGAAGAGTACGTATCAAGGAGAGCGCCTTGAGCTACGTTTTCGATACGAGTGCACTAAGCCCACTTTTTCGCAATTTCTATCGCAACCGCTTTCCAACACTCTGGGAGCAATTCGATGAGTTGGTCGATGACGGTGCAATCACATCAACGCGCGAAGTGGCACGGGAAATTGAGGACGGGCCTGTAGCCACGCTGCGAGATTGGGCAAGTGGCCAAAGCCAATTGTTTCCAACACCGAGTGCCTCGGAGGCAACCTTTGTTGGGCAGATATTTGCGGAGCCCCACTTCCTTCAAATTGTCGAGCGAAGAAAGCTGCTGAAGGGTGGCCGCATTGCAGACCCGTTCATTGTTGCCCGCGCCTATGCCATAGGCGGCACAGTAGTGACGCTTGAGAGCGAACCTCCCAACGGCGCGAAGATCCCCAACATTTGCCGCCACTTCGGTATCCCATGCTTGTCGCTGGAAGGTTTTATGGAGGAGGAAGACTGGACTTTCTGATACATCGGGGGGCCATATCTCCTAGGCGTCATGCTGATGGCGGACCGATGCGGGTGCCTAGGGGTGCGTGGAGAGGAACGGGGCACGCCTCGGGGAGTTGTCGCGGGCGGAAGGGGTGAGGCGGGACTTGTGTGCGAGCGGATTGGCGCCTTCGACCGAGCGTCGACAGCCAATCCGCCGGACGCCACTGGCGCGAACTCACAGAGAAGATTCCTCCGAGCAACAGGGCCCAAGCGATCGTCAGCTTGGGGCCCAAGGCCCACCTTCATGAGTTGCGCAACCAAATTCGGATCAGAGGCCGAAGGGGAAATGCCTGCGCGCGCTGATTTGCCGTAGAGAAGCAAGCAGAAATCCCAAATCACAAGCACATTCGCGAAACAGTAGAATAGCACTTTCTGAACTAGCCGGGATGATGCATCGTGAGCTGGGGAAAGCGGACGCAGTGTGCGAAGCGGTCCAAGTGAAACCGAAAGGAAACGCGACATGACCGACCTGGAGCCGGTAAGAAAGTATTTTGCGGGTTGGAACGCGCAGGACGCTGACGCCATTCTAGCCAGTCTTACAGAGGATGGAACCTATGAAGACCCGGGCACGGGAGGACCGATCTCAGGATCGGCGTTGAAGGCATATGTGACCGGGCTCTGGTCAGCATTTCCGGATCTTCGCTTCGAAGAAGACAGTCTGGACAGCACGGGTCCGAACCGTGCCGCGTCTCAATGGGTCATGTTGGGAACGAACACCGGATCAATGCGCGGGCTGCCGCCCACGGGAAAGTCGGTGCGGGTGGAAGGTTCGGACTTCTTCACCCTGCGTGACGGCAAGGTGGCCACGGTCAAGGGGTACTTCGACGGCGGGGCCGTGCCGCGTCAACTGGGGCTCGACATCATCGTTCAGCCTAGCCAGATAGGCCCGTTCAGGTTTGGCGTTTCCACGGAAGTGCAAACGGGACGTTTGGATGAGCCGGTGGCCTTCTCGATCACCACGCTTCACGCCCGAAATGACGATTGCGTCCATCAGGTGCGCGAGGGGTCAAGGGTATCGCTGATTGATATGCTGAAGATGGATGGCTTCATCGGGGCAACGACGGCGGTGATCGGCCACCGCATGGTCACGATCTCGGCGTGGGACAGTGTCGAAGCCCCGCGCCGCGTCATGAAGGAAGGCGCACACGCTGAAGTTCAGAAGGGCATGTATGACGGCTCTCTTGCGTCCCAGGGCTACACTTCGGTCTGGACCAAGGCGCGGATGAATCCGCAGATGGTCCGCTGTGATGGCTGCGGAAAGATGACTCGCGGTCCTGACGCGGATCGGAAGTGCAAGAGTTGTGGAGAACCACTGCCCGATGCGCTGCCCTTCTGGTGACCTTTCCCCGCGATTAGGGCCGGTGTGATCCAGAATCTTCCGGTCGAGATTGAGTGTTGAGCGGCAGCGCGGAGACCGCAAGAGTCTCAAGCGCTGGCGCGGTGGTTTTGATCAGGAACTCCG